>JAFEEJ010000273.1 GCA_018241145.1 Pseudomonadota bacterium
CGAGAACAACTTGTACCCGGACGTGTTTTACGACGACAACCTGCAGGCGGTGCAGGTTCCCGATTCCAGCGGGCAGGAATTCGTGATCCCCTGGTGGTATCGCACCGAGTTCACGTTGACCGGGACCTCGCGCGGGCTGCGCACGTTGTTGCGCAGCAACGGGATCATCGCGAACGCCGACGTGTGGGTGAACGGGCACAAGGTCGCCGACCGTGCGACGGTCGCCGGCGCCTATCCCGTGCACGTGATCGACGTTACGCCGTGGGTGCATGCCGGCACGAATATCCTCGCGTTGCGCGTGCAGCCGGCCGATCCGCGCAACGCGCTGGCGATCGGCTGGGTCGACTGGAACCCGGAACCGCCGGATCACGGCATGGGCCCGTGGCGTGGCGTGGACATCGTGCAGACCGGGCCGGTCGCGCTGCGCTTCCCGCAAGTCACGTCCGAGCTTTCGCTGCCGGATCTTGCCCACGCCGCGTTGACCGTGAAGGTGGACGTGGTGAACCTCGACGATGCGCCGCACGATGTCACGGTGACCGGCGACGCGGCCGGTGTCCCGCTGCAACAACGCGTGCATCTCGAAGCCGGGCAGTCGCGCAGCATCGCGTTCTCGCCCGGGACCGACCCGGGCCTCGCGTTGGACCACCCGAAGGTCTGGTGGCCGCTCGGCATGGGCGACCACCCGCTGTATCGCCTGCAGTTGACGGCGGCGGTGTCGGGCACGACATCGGATCGCGCCGCGGCCACGTTCGGCATCCGCAGCGTCGCCTCGTCATTGACGAAGCAGGGCTATCGCCGGTTCTCCATCAACGGCAAGCCCGTGCTGATCCGCGGCGCGGGGTGGGCGCCGGACATGTTCCTGCGCGACGATCCTGCGCGGATGCAGGCGCAGTTCGATTACATCCGCAACCTCGGGCTCAACAGCATACGCAGCGAAGGCAAACTGGAAGACCAGTACTTCTACGATTTGGCCGATCGCTACGGGATCATGATCCTGCCGGGCTGGGAGTGTTGCGACAAGTGGGAAGCGTGGGCGAAGACCGGCGGCGAGCCCTGGGATGCCGCGGACATGCAGGTTGCGCAAGAATCCATGGCGAGCGAAGCCAAGCTGCTGCGCAACCATCCATCGGTCATCGGTTTCCTGATCGGCAGCGACAACGCGCCGCCGCCGGCCATCGCGAAGATGTACGTCGACACCCTGCACGCGGAAGGCTGGCAATTGCCCATCATCGCCGCGGCGGTGGAGCAGGCCACTGCCGGAACCGGGCCTTCCGGCATGAAGATGGCGGGGCCCTACGCGTGGGTGCCGCCGGCGTACTGGTACGCCGACAAGCTGGGCGGGGCGTTCGGGTTCGATTCCGAAGTGGGTCCGGGCGCGAACATCCCGCGCCTCGAAGACGTGGAACGCATGCTTTCGCCGTTGTCGGCGGAAGCGTTGTGGAAGTACCCGAAGGTCCGGCAGTACCACGCGACCGCGGCCTGGTCTCCGTTCGCGACGCTGGAGCCGTTCGACGATGCGCTGTCCGCGCGCTACGGCGCGCCCGCCAGCCTTGCCGACTATGTCCAGAAGGCGCAGCTCGAAAACTACGACAACGTGCGCGCCCAGTTCGAAGCCTTCAATGCGCACATGGATGCGGCCAACCCGTCGACCGGCGTGATCTACTGGATGCTCAACAATGCGTGGCCGTCGCTGCACTGGCATCTGTACGACTGGTACATGAACCCGGCCGGTGCCTATTTCGGCGCGAAGAAGGCCAACGAGCGCGTGCACATCCAGTATTCGTACGACGACGACGCGATCGTGCTGGTGAACCACACGCTCACCGATCAGCACGGCTTGCGCGCGCAAGTGAAGGTGCGCAACCTCGATGGCAGTATGCGCTACAGCAAGCAGTTCACCGGCGTCGACGTGGCCGGGAACCACACGCGGCAATTGGCCACGCTGCCTGAGATCGCCGGTTTGTCACGCACGTACTTCGTCGAACTCGAACTCCAATCCGCCGACGGGCAACCCGTCAGCCGCAACGTGTATTGGCTTCCGACGCGGAAGGACGTACTCGACTGGAAGCATTCCAACTGGTACCTGACGCCGGTCACGCAGTACGCCGACCTGACCGCGTTGCAATCGTTGCCTGCCGCGACGATCGACGTGCGCGCGACCACGCGGCGCGAGGGCGGCGAGAATGTCACCACCGTCACGCTGGGTGTGCCCGGATCGTCGAAGTCCGTGGCGCTGTTCCTGCACGTGTCCGTCAGGCGTTCCACGCAGGGCGGGCCGGCCGTGCCGATCCTGTGGAGCGACAACGACGTCACGTTGTGGCCCGGGGAATCGCTCACCCTCGTCGCGCGTTACGCGGCGCAGGGCGCAGATGCGCCGGTGGTCGAAACGGGCGGGTGGAACGTGCCGGCCCTGCGCGTTCCCGCGGCGTTGGACCCGGTTTCGCCGAAATGACCTCTTGCACCCGGCCATGCCCGCATGATGCGCGCAACCATTGACGACGTCGCCCGCGCCGCGGGCATCTCGACCAAGACCGTCTCGCGGGTTCTCAACAACGAGCCCAACGTGCGCGAAGCCATGCGCCAGCGGGTGCTGACCGCCGTGGCCGCACTCAAGTACCGCCCGCTGGCTTCGGCGCGAAGCCTTGCGACCAATCGCTCGTTCATGATCGGCCTGCTGTACGACAACCGTTCACCCAGCTACATCATGGAAGTGCAGGCCGGCGTGCTCGAGGCCTGCGAGGCGCAGCACTACAGCATGATGGTGCGGCCCATGGTCTCGACGGCGCCGGGTTTCGTCGAGCAGGTCGAGGACATCCTGTCGCGGCACCGGCCCGACGGATTGATCCTGACCCCGCCGATCACCGATCACCCGCAACTGCTGGACCGCCTGCACAAAAGCGGCACCCCATTCGCATCGATTGCGCCGTACCGCGCCAAGGGTTGCATCGGGGTCTTGCTGCGCGAGCGCGAAGCTGCCGGCAAGATGGTGGAACACCTGGCGTCGCTGGGCCATCGCCGCATCGCGCACATCGTGGGCGATCTCGAGCATGGCGCCGGGATCTGGCGCCTCGCGGGCTTTCGCGACGGCCTCAAACGCGCAGGGCTGAGGGAAAACCCGGCGTACATGGTCCAGGGCATGTTCTCCTTCGAGTCGGGCGTGGCTGCGACGCGCCGGTTGCTGGCGCTGCGGCGGCGGCCGACCGCGATTTTCGCGGCCGACGACGACATGGCCATCGGCGCGATCTGGGCTGCCTCGGAGGCCGGCGTGGCGGTTCCCGGCGAGATTTCCATTTGCGGTTTCGACGATACCGCCATCGCGACGCAGGTGTGGCCGCCCTTGACCACCATCCGCCAGCCGGTGCGCGAGATGTGCCGGCGCGCCACCGAAGAGTTGTTGCGTCGCGTGAGCGGCAAGGGCGATGCCGCGATGGTCGAAGTCGCCTACGAAATATGCCTGCGTGCCTCGACGGCTCCCCCGCCGTAGCCGGTACCATTCCGCAGGTTCGATCGAAAGGAGCGCGCGCATGTCCACCGTACCGGGCGCCGCGAAAGCGTCGCGGAAATTCCATTTCATTTCCGGGATGCCGCGCTCGGGCAGCACGCTGCTCGCGGCGATCCTGAAGCAGAACCCGCGCTTTCGCGCAGGCATGACCAGCCCGCTCGCCGACATCATGGGGGCGGTGATCGCGGAGGCGAGCAGCAAGAACGATTTTTCGTTCGACGTCTCGGATGATCGGCGCGCCGCGTTGTTGCGTGGCCTGGTCGAGAACTTCTACGCGGGACCGGAGGCAGCCGACGTCGTGTTCGACACCAGCCGCCTGTGGTGCAGCAGGATGCAGCTGCTGGGCGCGCTGTTTCCCGAGGCGAAGGTCATCGCCTGCGTGCGCCAGTTGCCGTGGGTGCTGGACAGCATGGAACGGCTGGTGCGCATGCAGCCGACCGGCGTCAGCAAGGTATTCCGCTTCGACACCAACACCACGGTGTATTCGCGCATCCAGGCGCTGACCGACCCGCGCGGCATGGTGGGGTTTGCCTTCCAGGCGACCAAGGATGCGTTTTACGGCCAGTACGCCCCGGGGCACCTGTTGATGCTGACCTACGAAAGCCTGGCGCGCGATCCGGCCGCGGCGATGCGCGCGGTCTACCGGTTCATCGACGAGCCGTGGTTCGAACACGACTTCGACAACCTCGAATACAACGCCAGCGAATTCGATGATCGCGTCGGGATGCCGGGGTTGCACACGGTGCGTCCCAAAGTGGAAGCGGACGAGCGCGGCACGATCCTGCCGCACGAGATTTTCAGCCGCTTCGTGAACGAGTCGTTCTGGCTGGATCCGAAGAACAACGTCGGCAAGGTGCCGATCGTGTGAGGACAGCCGTCGAGTGCATGCGGGGCGGGGCGCCTCTTCCGGGGCGCGTGTCGGTGAAAAGTCGGCGCGGAAACGCAGGCGGCCCGATGCAAGGTTCCATGCCATGTCTTGCGGCAAGTGCCGATTGCCGCTACAATCTCCCGTTCGATCCGGGATGGACGGGTGCACGGGATACCGCGCACGGCACGTCCAACCGCGGGTCTTGCGGCAAGCGGTTTCGATATCAAGCACGCTTGCCCGTCCTCAAGGATCGAGGGACGCCGGAACAGGATCAAAACCGGCGAACTACGGAATGGGCCTCGTGCCCATTTTTCGTTTCTGCGGTTCGAACACGGAACAAGGAGCGCGCGGTCGAATGGATGTGCAGGCGCTCGCGCAGCGGGTGGCGCCCGCCCTGGACGAACTGGGGCTGGAATGCCTCGGCATCGAATGGGTGCCGGGCCGTGGCGAGGGTTTGTTGCGGCTCTACATCGACCGCGAGGGCGAGCAGCCGGTGACGGTGGACGATTGCGAAGCCGCCAGCCGCGAGGTTTCCGCGCTGCTGGACGTGGACGATCCGATCGCCGGGCATTACGTGCTGGAGGTTTCCTCGCCGGGAATCGACCGACCGCTGTTCAGTGCCGAACAGTTCGCGCGCTTCATCGGCGAGGAAGCGAAGGTGACATTGAAGTTGCCGCGCGATGGGCGGCGCAGGTTGCGCGGGCGCATCGTCGCGGTGGAAGGCGATTCGATCGGGCTGGAAGTCGATGGCGCGAGGTTCGACCTGCGACACGACGAAATGGAAAGCGCGCGTCTGGCGCCGGATTGGGAGGCATTGGGCTACACGCCCAAGCCCAGGCCGGGCAAGGGCGCAGCAGGGCGCGCGCGCAAGCGCAGGCATTGAAAAGGCAAAGACACTGGATTCCCGCTTTCGCGGGAATGACGAGAAGGACGGGTTCCGGTTCGACGCTTCGCGTTGCCCCGGAATGACTAAGAGAGAGTATCGAAATGAATCGTGATCTGTTGATGGTCGTGGACGCCGTGGCGAACGAGAAAGGCGTGCCGCGCGAGGTGATCTTCGAGGCGATCGAGGCCGCGCTGGCCACGGCGGCCAAGAAGCGCTACCCCGGCGAGGAGCCGATGACCCGCGTCGCCATCGACCGCGAGAGCGGCGACTACGAAACCTTCCGCCGCTGGGAAGTGATCGCCGACGACGGCGAGATGGAATCGCCCGACTTCCAGTTGCGCCTGATGGACGCCGAGGACGAGCGCGCGGGCGCGCAAGTCGGCGAGTTCATCGAGCAGCCGATCGAGAACCCGGAATTCGGCCGCATCACCGCGCAGGCCGCCAAGCAGGTGATCGTGCAGCGCATCCGCGAGGCCGAGCGCGCGCAGGTGGT
This sequence comes from Pseudomonadota bacterium, assembly GCA_018241145.1. Lineage (GTDB taxonomy): Bacteria > Pseudomonadota > Gammaproteobacteria > Xanthomonadales > Rhodanobacteraceae > 66-474. The sequence continues at coordinate 5,750 of JAFEEJ010000273.1, forward strand.
CGAGGCGTTCAAGGATCGCGTCGGCGAACTGGTCACCGGCGTGGTCAAGCGGGTCGAGCGCGGCAACCTCTACATCGACCTCGGCGGCAATGCCGAGGGCTTCATCCCGCGCGACAAGGCGATTCCGCGCGAATCCACACGCGTGGGCGACCGCGTGCGCGGTTTCCTCTACGAGGTGAAATCCGAGGTGCGCGGCCCGCAGTTGTTCGTTTCGCGCACCGCGCCGGAATTCATGATGGAACTGTTCAAGATCGAGGTGCCGGAAGTCGGCCAGGGCCTGGTCGAGATCAAGGCCTGCGCGCGCGACCCGGGCGACCGCGCCAAGATCGCGGTGCTGGCGCACGACAACCGCACCGATCCGATCGGCGCATGCATCGGCATGCGCGGTTCGCGCGTGCAGGCGGTATCGAACGAGTTGAACGGCGAGCGCATCGACATCGTGTTGTGGAGCGACGCGCCCGCGCAGTTCGTGATCAACGCGATGGCGCCGGCGGAAGTGCAGTCCATCATCGTCGACGAGGAAAAGCACTCGATGGACATCGCCGTCGCCGAGGACAAGCTGTCGCAGGCGATCGGCCGCGGCGGCCAGAACGTGCGCCTAGCCAGCAAGCTCACCGGCTGGGATCTCAAGGTGATGACGCAGGACCAGGTGACCGCCAAGAGCGAGGCCGAGCAGGAAGCCGCGCGGCAATTGTTCATGGACAAGCTCGAGGTCGACCAGGAAATCGCCAACATCCTGGTGCAGGAGGGTTTCTCCACCGTCGAGGAAATCGCCTACGTGCCGACCGGCGAACTGCTGGCGGTGGAAGGCTTCGACGAGGACATCGTGGAGGAGTTGCGCGCGCGCGCCAAGGATTCGCTGCTCACCGAGGCGCTGGCGGTCGAGGAAGACATCGACGAGCACAAGCCTTCCGAGGAACTGCTGGCGCTGGAAGGCATGGACGAGGAAACCGCCTATGCACTGGCCGAGCGCGAAATCACCACGGTGGACGACCTCGCCGACCAGGCCGTCGATGACCTGATCGACATCGAAGGCATGGACGAGGAGCGCGCCGCCGCGCTGATCATGACCGCGCGTGCGCCGATGCTCGAAAGGATGCAGCAGCAGGCGGGGTGAGCCGGGATTCGACGCGGGATGCGTTGGCTGCCGCACGAGGATGTGCACAGAGGCAGGCGTTGCAGGGATGACGGCTTGCAGGAAATCGAAATCGAGGACGACTGAATGTCCGATGTAACCATCAAACAACTGGCCGGATTGCTCGACATGACCGAAGACAGGCTGCTGGCGCAGCTTGCCGAGGCGGGCATGCCGTTCAAGGGTCCGGACCAGGTCATCAGCAGCACCGAGAAGATGAAGCTACTCGGATTCCTGCGGCGTACGCACGGCAAGGCCGAGGCCGCGCGCCCGGAGGAAGCCTCGCCGCGCCAGATCACCCTCAAGCGCCGCAAGGTCAGCGAGATCACCGTCGGCGGCGGCCGCGGCGCCAGCGCCAAGACGGTCAACGTCGAGGTGCGCGCCAAGCGCACCTACGTCAAGCGCAGCGTGATCGCCGAGGAAGCGAATGCGGACGTCGAGCGCGAGGAAGCGCGCCGTCTCCTCGCCGAATCGCAGGAACAGCGCGAACGGGAACAGGCCGAACATGCCGAGCGCGACAAGCGCCGGCTGGAAGAACAGGCCAAGCTGCAGGCCGCCGAGGAAGAGCGCAAGCGCGCCGAAGAAGAGCGCGTCCGCGCCGAGGCCGGGGCGACGGCGCAACCCCAGCCCGGCAACGGGGCCGCCGCGCCGGTCGCGCGCGACGCCGCCGCGCCCGCGCGCCGTCACGAAGCCAAACCCCCGCGTGCGAAAGAGGAGCCGGCATCCGCGCACAAGCACAAGCGCCACGGTTCGCATCGCATGCGCGAGGAAGGCGACGACGACCTGAAGGTCACGCGCTATGTCGGCGGCGAATTGCATCTGACCGATGCCGAGCGCGCGCGCCGTTCCACGCGCAAGAAACCCCGGCAGAAGATCGACCTTTCCCAGCTGACCTCGCAGCACGCGTTTTCGAAGCCGACCGCGCCGGTCATGCGCGAAATCGCGATCGGCGATTCGATCATGGTCGCCGACCTCGCGCAGAAGATGGCGGTGAAGGGCTCGGACGTGGTCAAGGCGCTGTTCAAGATGGGCACGATGGTGACCATCAACCAGGTGGTCGACCACGACACCGCCGCGCTGGTGGTCGAGGAACTCGGCCACAAGGCGGTGCGCGCGCAAGAGAAGACCGCGGAAACCGCGCTGGCCGCGCACGCCGCGGACGAAGGCGAACGCTCGCCGCGTCCGCCGGTGGTCACCATCATGGGCCATGTCGACCACGGCAAGACGTCGCTGCTCGACACCATCCGCCGCACCAAGGTCGCGGCGGGCGAAGCCGGCGGCATCACCCAGCACATCGGCGCGTATCATGTCGAAACGCCCAAGGGCGTGATCACGTTCCTCGACACGCCCGGCCACGCCGCCTTCACCGCCATGCGGGCGCGCGGCGCGCGCGTCACCGATATCGTGATCCTGGTGGTCGCGGCGGATGACGGCGTCATGCCGCAGACGATCGAGGCGATCAACCACGCCAAGGCGGCGAAGGTCCCGATCATCGTCGCGATCAACAAGATCGACAAGCCGGGTGTCGACCCGC
>JAFEEJ010000274.1 GCA_018241145.1 Pseudomonadota bacterium
CTTCGGCAGAAAAGTCTGCAAATGCGCCAAACTCGTCACCGTTGGAGTAGGTGGAGAGGAAATTTGCGGCTTGGGAATCCGGAACACTGGTGGAGTAGGTGAAGCCACCCACTTGTGCGGTCGAAGAAAAGGCGTAACCCGTCGGTATCGGCACCCCGGAACCGGCGCCAGCACTGTTGCCCCTTACCCAACTTTGCGTGGACGATCCCACGGGGCCACGGCTGACCGACGAGATGCCATTGCCGTTCGCGGTGATATTGGCGGGAGCGAACGTGTAAGTGCCGGTGATCCGGGTTCCGATCGGAATGGAGGCATACGTGCCCAGGCCCGGTGATCCGCTTCCGACCCCGGTTACATTGCCCGCGAAGGTATAGGTCACGGGACAGGCATGCGCGGCGCCACACAGCAAAGCGCAACTCACGGCAATGCCGGTGACCAGCGACTGGATTTGCATGATGGCTTTCCCCCTGTTTGGCTGCCGATGATGGCAGCGAAATCCTACTCCCGTTTTGGGAGTGATGCAGGGGCTGTCCCGGGAAAAAGGCGACGGCAAAAAGGCAAGCCTGTTCAAGCTTTTCATCGACCAATCGCAGGTAAAAAGGTCGACAAGCTTCCGCCAGCGACTTCTGCTGCTTTGTCGGTTCGAAGCCCATTTCCCATGCGGCGGCGTCGGGGCGCTGGACGATGAAGCGGGACGAGCCGGCGCGCCATGCGAGATCCGAACGGCAATGCTTGCCGGTGGGATATTCGCGGCACGCATGGAACACCGAGGAAAGCCCGGCAGGTTTGGCGCACACGTGATACGCCAAACCTGCCATCCCCTGCCGTCCGCTATGGCTGGAACGGAATGCTGATCAGGTTGCCTTCTTCTTCAGTGACGTACAGCGTGTTGTTGCGCTTGTCCAAAGTCATCGAGGTCGGGCCGACCAGGCAATCGGCGACCGTGGTCGGCGCGCCGCCGGAACCGTCGAACTGCAGCACCGTGCCCGGTCCGGCGAAGAACGGACCCGCCGAGGAATTTTCCAGCACGAGCAGGTCGCCGTGGCGGCCCTTGCCGAGGGCAATCGTGTCGATCGCGGTCGTCAGGTTCGTGATGAGCGGCACATCGGAGCCCGTCAGCGCATCGACCGTTTCAATGCTCGAAACGCCGGTGGCGAAAGGCGCACCGCGGAACAGCGATACCAGGAGTTGATGCCCTTTGGCTTCGATGCCCGTGGGAACGGCCTGGATGGTCGGTCCCCCGATCCCCTGGCCGAAAAGCGGGTTCGGCACATCCGGGTACGCGACGAATTGGGAGGCCGCCCCATTGAAGCGATCGACGCGCCAGGTCTGGTTGCGACCGCCATCGTTGACATAGAACGCTGCTCCCAATCCGACGATCCCGAAGGGATTGGTGGCCTCGATGTTGTCCGGCACGTCCGGCAGCGGAAACGGAATGTAGTCGGGGAAATCGGACACCATGCGGATGCGCAAGGTGTTCCTGCGGCCGTCGCGCAGCCACACGATCCGGCCCTTGGCAAGCGCATCCTGATCGGCCGTGGTCATGGTGAAGCCGGTCGTGCGGTTTTCCGTCGCTCCGCTGAAATCGATTTCCAGGATCGAACTGAAAATCGGGGAGTTGGGACCGTCGGGATTCAAGAGCGCCGTGCCCGGACGCGGCCCCATGATGGCGATATCGCCTTCGCCCATCGCGACGTACAAGGCGCGCCCCTGCATGAACAGGCCATCGGGACCGGACGGCGTGCCCACGTCGGCGGGGCCGGAAGGCATGCCGTCGAGCAGCGTGCGTTGGTTGCCGTACGAATCGACGATGGAAATGCGCCCGGAATTCGGTGTGCCGTCGCCGGATTCCGCGATGAGCAGGTTGCCGCGGGGGGTGAGCGCGGTGCCGACCGGCAAGCGCAGGCCGCCGAGCACCTGCGTGCATTGTGCTTGTGCGAATGCCTCGGTGGGCGGGATTGCGACGAGGGCCAGCCCGATCGACAGCGCGATCGGGGCCAGCCGGGGAAACAGACGCTTGCCCGTTTTATTCGGTTTCATGATTGTCTCCCTCGATTGATGATGTTGTCCGGCAGTGACGTTGCCACAACCGTTGTCGGCAACGGCGAACTGCCGGCATCCATCACTTCGGGAAATGCCGCGGAGGATTTCATCGGTGTGCCAGGTCCCGTGGCGAGCCGATCGGCGCGACTGGTTATCCCGCACGGCGCAGCGTTCATGGCCGGATGGTCGGGAACTGGCTGCGAGCTGCAGCCAGCTCCATCGTCCGAACATGCCGCGGCGGATCCGGGAAGGCGAAGAAAACGAATCCGCCCAGACAAATCCCGTCGTTCCGTTCCTCAAAGGCGCGTGGAAGTCGCCGTGCCGCACAGATCGATGATCACGCTGCCATCGGCGGCGTACACGATCGATTCGACCGGTCCGGAAGCGGTCTTGCCGTCGGCGCTCAATACGAGGTGGCGATCGACGGTGCCCCTGCCGTAGAACTCGCCGTCCTCGTAAAAGTAATACTGCTCGTGCATCGAGTAGTGGTTCGTGTGCGGGTTGTAGGACCACGTACCCAAACCGGCATTGCGCGTGAACACCCCGGGGAGCCCGAACACTCCCGAAACGCCGATCGGCGGGAACTGCGGACTTTCGGTGACGGTTCCGCCCGCGTTGAAGGAAAGCATGTTGCCGACAGGCTGGGTCGGCGTGGTTCCGCACGGTCCGACTTTGCCGTCGGTCGTTTCAAACGTGCCCACGATGCGGCTGGCGCCCCAGCCCCAGACCTGGTGGGCTTGTCGATCCGCGGCGGTTCCTGCACTGGCAGCGGTCGAGAGAACCAGAATGGCTGCGGAAAGCGCGATTTTGCTGTTCATGATGTTTCTCCTCGTGCATGAAAGGATGTTTGCAACCCCTGTCAGAACTTCAGTGTCAATCCCAATGACGCCGTCTCCTCGCTGGCTTGCCGGTCGTAGCTCAACAGCCACGCCCAGTTTTCGCCGCCGGTGCGCAGATTCATTTGCAGCCAGCCGGTGTTTTGCTGGCGGGGCATGCCGGCGAGCGCGAATGGGACGTCCGGTGTGCCGGCGAAAGCGGCGTATGCGTCGTCGACGGCATTCAGCAGATGCAGATAGCCGGCCGTGAAATTCAGTCGCGTCCAACGGCTGTCTCCCGACTGCCAGTACCGATCGAGACGCAGTCCGGCCGCCGCATTGATGCGCTGGTGGAAAGAAGGTTGCGCGACAAGTTCGAAACCGGTGTCGCCTTGCTCGACGAAGCCTCCGCCGTGCATCGCCGCATAGCTCAACGCGGCAAACGGGGTCAGCCGGCTCTGCTGCATGCGAAAATCGCGTCCTGCTTCGACATAGGCATGCTTCACGTCCAGGCTGCGCATCGAATGTGCAGCCTGCTGCGCGACGCCCAGATCGATCCGGCGATCGAAATCGAGCTGGTGACGGCTGTAACCGATGTCGCCGAGAACATACGAATCGGCCGCGCCGTTGCGCCGCAGATAGAAATCCCATTGCGGCGAGCGGTCGCGCGCGCTTCCGCCGGAACGATCGAACTGCAGGTTGCCATTGGCGATGCCGAAGCTGCCGCCCACCAGGAGGCGACCGCCCAGCCATTGATCGAATCCTGAGCGTTGATCGATGAACGCGCCGGTGCCAGAGGCGAACATGACGGGCTGCGCGGACCATGCGCCCGCTGCCGATCCTGCATGCAGATTGCCCAGGTGGGCGATCAAGCCCGGTGCCGGCGTTGCGGCTTGTTGGAGCAGCGCGTCCGCGGCAGCGGCGTATCCGAATCCGGACAAGCTGTCGAACGTCTTGATCGCTTGGCCGTAGTCCTGCAGGCGCTGGACCATGCCCGCCGATTCGAGAAACTGCTGTTGCTTGGCGCTGAGTGCTGCATCGGGCTTCGCCCATCTGTCTGCATCAATGAGAGCGGAATCAAAGTTGTGTGCGGACCGCAGTGTCAGCGCGTTCGCGCCGCCGCGGGCCATCGCCGCCGCCGCGGAGATGGCGGTGGCGTCGAAATACACGTCGTTGCCGAGGTAGCGCAGGCTGCCGGTCACGAACAGCTCCGGCGAGATCCATTGAGCAAATTGCCCGGATACGCCTCCGTCGGCATGCAAGACCGGGATGCTCGCCGGCATGGACGGCAGCACGAGTCCGCGGTCCCAGTCGTAGTACCCAACCAATCGGAGCGTGCCGTCGATGTCGGCGCGTCCGGTGACCGACAAGAACCCGCCTGTCGTCGCCCCCACCACGACATCCAGGGTGCCGTTCGACGTCTGGCTGAAATTGCCGTCGATCCGGGCCGGGATGACGGTTCCATCAATGGCCGCACCCGGGGTCAGGGCGCCGTCGTTGATCACGTCGCCGGTGATCGTGTCGGACAGGTACAGCATGCCTTGGTTTTCCACGCTGCCGGTTACCGTGCCGGTCACAGTCAAGGCAGCTGACGATTGGATGATGACGTCCGAAACCAGATTGGCGCCGGGGTTCACGTCGATGTAACCGCTTTCGACGGTGGTGCCGCCACCGAAGCGAAAATCCGTCGGGTTCGCAGCGTTCCCCTGCGGAACACCCAACTCCAACGTACCGTCGCCCTGCTTGATCAAGGCGTAGTCGCTCTGCCGGCCGCCGGTCATTTCCTTGGCCGCGTCGCCGCTTTGATCCCAATTCACCACGCAGTCTTCCGTGACAGGATTCGGACAGGGTTCGGCTGAAGAGCCACCGTTCGGCGGCGGCGGAGGAGGAGCCACATCGGGCTGGACCATGCCGTTGCCGCCGCCGCCACCGCAGGCGGCCAACAGACAGGTGGATAGGGCAAGCGCCAGGACCAGCGGTGATGAAGCTCTGATGCTCATGATGATTCTCCCCTGCGAATGGAAGAGAGAGCGTCCCCTCTTGGACGCTGCTGCCGGAGCGCACCAGCGGCGCGGGAACAATGGGCCGACTGCTGCTCCGGAATCCTGCTAAATTCCTGAAAAATTCTGAAAGCTTGAGCAGGCCACGCCCGTGGGGATGGAACGGCGGCAATACGAGTTTTCCGGCTATCGGCTCGATGCTTTGTCGCGGGAATTGTTCGGCCCCGATGGCGCACCGATTGCCGTTACGTCCAAGGCGCTGGACGTTCTGGTGTATCTGATCAAGCAGCGCGGCCGGGTGGTCGACAAGAATGAATTACTGGCCGCCGTGTGGGCGGGGAGGGTGGTCGAGGAAAACAACCTGACCCAGGCGATCTCGGCGTTGCGCAAGGCGTTCGGCACCCGTCCGCCGGAACATCGCTACATCGTCACGGTTCCCGGCCGCGGTTATCGCTTTGTCGCCGACTTGGCCGTGACTTCGGACGTCGCAACGCGTGATGCCGGCACGGACACGTTCGCCGCCGCGGAACGTCTCTACCTCGCCGGGCGCGATCTGATCGATGCACCGAGCTTGTCCCGGGCCAAGCGCGCGATCGGCGTATTCAGGCAGGTGCTCGATATCGAGCCGCGTTATGCGCGCGCATGGAGCGGGCAGGCATTTGCCTGGCGCGCATTGACCATCACGGGCGACATGGATCCGAAGCAGGCGTTTCCCCTCGCCAAGGCGGCCGTGCAGCACGCGCTCGCGCTCGATCCCGATCTGCCTGAAGCGCACGCAGCACACGCTTTCAACCTGTTCTGGAACGATTGGGACTGGTGTGGTGCCGAGCTCGCGTGCAAGCACGCCATCAGCCTCGATCCGCGCGTTCCCGACGGCCATTTCGTCTACGCGCATCTGCTGAACAATCTTGGGCGATTCAGCGAAGCCTTGAGCCAGGCGCGTCAGGCGCGTGAACTGGAGCCGTTGGCACCGATCGTCAATGTGCTCGAAAGCGGTTTCCTGGCTGCCGCCGGGCGCACCGAGGAGGCCAGCATGCGTATCGCGCAAGCACTCGAGATCGCGCCCGACTTCTGGGTCGCGCTGTTGGGCCGCGCGGCGATGGCGGGCGAGCGCGGCGATCCGGCGGCGGTCGGCATACTCGAGCAGGCGGCAAAGCTTTCAGGGCGCAGCAGCCAGGTGCTGACTCGGCTCGGCCCTGCCTTGGTCGCGACCGGTGACCGTACCGGTGCGGAGCAGTTGCGGGAGGAGTTGCGCAGGTTGGCGGAAACGACCTTCGTGCCGGGCGCCAGCCGTGCCGCGATCAGCAACGCGCTGGGCTACTCCGACGAAGCGCTCGATCTGCTCGAGCTTGCGTACGAACAACGGGACGTGCGCATGACATTTTTGAAGATCAATGCGTGCTGGAACAACCTGCGTCCGCACCCACGATTCGTGACGTTGATGGACCGCATGGGATTCACCGCGGGAGCTGCGCACTGGGTTTTGTGAGCGGAAAGCGTTGCCGCATCGGCATTGCCCTCCGACGCGAATTACGCCGTCTGCAATCCATATTGCAAAAGCCGTTCGTAGTGCGGCCGGCATTGCTCGGCAAGTTTGCGCTGAAACGGCGTCAGCTTCACTTCTCTTTTCCGGTACGGCGCAAATCCCGTCGATCGTTCCACCGCCGCGTACCAGTGCGTCGCCCACACGCCGTCCGACGCGCGCGGACCGGGCGGCCAGTGCAGCATGCGATCGGTGAAAGGAATGCCCAGTTTCGCGCATAGTGCGCTCAGCGATCCGCGCGGGTCTTTCAGCACGTCGTCGGCGTCGATCACCGGCGGTGCGTGCCCCAGTTGGTCGCAGACGTGATCGAACAGGCGTGCCTGCTGTTCGAAGCCGAGTTCCCACGCCGCGGCGTCCGGGCGCTGGATGGTGAAGGAGGCAACGACCGATTCCGGTTCGCGGATCAGGAAGCAATTGGTGACCCGATCGAGCCAGTCCAGCGACATGTGGGTGAGCATGTGCTGGGTCATGTGCTTCTGGTACCAGATCGGCTGGCCGTCCGGGATCGGACCGGTCAGCATCGCCGCGACTTCTGCCGCATCGCTGCTTTGCGACGCGATCACTTCCTCGCGGCCGGGATGGTTCACGCCGGTTTCGACGAGGTAATGCGCGTAGAACGGCTCGTCGATCACCGCGGTGTCGCCGCGGTTTTCCCAGGCGCGCATCATCGCCGTGGAGATGTTGCGCGGCCCCGACCACATCGCGATGCGCAGCGGCCGGACGGAAAACGAGGTTCTCACACGCGCGGCCCTTTCGCGCTTTCGTCCTTGACCAGTTGCAGGTAGAGCTGCTGCAGGCGCGCGACCATCGGCCCGCGCTTGCCGTCGCCCATCGTGCGGCCGTCGATCTCGCGCACCGGCGTCAGGCCGGCGAAGGTGCCGGTGACGCAGGCTTCCTCCGCGCCGTACACGTCGGTCAGGCTGAAATCCTTCTCGAACACGGGAATGCCGTTGGCGCAGCACAGGCGGATCACGTTGGCGCGGGTGATGCCGCCGAGGCAGTACTTGCCGGTGGAGGTCCACACCTCGCCGTGGCGCACGATGAAGAAGTGCGTGGAGTTGCAGGTGCTGACGAAGCCGTGCGGATCGAGCATCAGTGCCTCGTCGTAGCCGGCCTTGCTGGCCTGGATGCAGGCGAGGATGCAGTTCAACTTGGAATGGCTGTTGAGCTTGGGATCCTGCACGTCGGGCGCGCCGCGGCGCACGTGCACGGTGAACAGCCGGATGCCGCGCTCGACGGTTTCCGGCAACGGTTCTTTGTATTCGGGCACGATCACGATGGTGGCGCCGCCGATCACGAAGCGCGGGTCCTGGTGCGGCGTGGCCTTGATGCCGCGCGTCACCATCAGGCGGATGTGCACGTGCTCGCGCATGTGGTTCGCGCGCAGCACGTCGATCAGCCGTTGCGTCAGTTGTTCGCGCGTCAGGCCGATGTCCATGTCGATCGCGCGCGCGCCTTCGTACAGGCGATCGAGGTGCATGCCGAGGAAGGGCAGGCCGCCGTCGTGCAGGCGCAGGCCTTCCCACACGCCGTCGCCCAGCACGTAACCGGCATCGAATATCGAAATCTTCGCCTGATCGCGCGGCACCAGTTCGCCATTGAGGCTGACCTTGATCGCTTCGTTGCGCGGATCGGGTGCGTAGTCGTGGGTGCCTTTGCTCATGGGTTGGATGCCGGAAAGGAGGGTAAATGCAGGTGAGGTTCCAGTGAACGCGTTCCAGAAACCCGTTCTCATCGAGACCTTCGACAAGCCCGGGACAGACTACACGAGACGCGCGAGCGAAGTAGAAATGCACGATCCCTTCGACTGCGGCCCCGGCTTCAATCAAGGCCGGCGCCTGCGCACGGAGCCTGCCCCGGAAGATTTTAATCCGGGGGCGAGCGGATCATATCGAGAGTCTATCGCGCAGTTACCATGAGGGCATGGCCGACTTCACACTCGACAATCCGTTCTGGTCTGCGTTGCGCAGCATCCATCGCGGACTGGCGATCGGGTCGGGCGATGCCGCGCGTTATCCCGCCGATTTCGCGCCGTTTCTCGGCGTGGCAAACGCCGGCGTCGATGCGGACCATGCGATTGCGCCCTTGCTGGCCATGGGCGAAACCGTGCTGCTGCTGGGCACGTTGCCGGATTTGTCGAATGCATGGCAGCTCGAAACGTTTCGTCCGCTCGCGCAGATGATCCGCGACGAACCGCTGGAAGTGCCCGATGGCCCCGGGATCATCCCATTGACTGAAAGCCACCGCGCCGATGTGCTGGCGCTGACCGCACTGGTGTACCCGCATTACTTCCGCCCGCGCACGATGGAGCTGGGTCGCTATTTCGGCATCTACATGCCGGACGCAAGCGGGAAGGTGCGCCTCGCCGCGATGATCGGCGAGCGCCTCGGCACGGACACGCACACCGAAATGAGCGCGATCTGCACGCATCCGGATTTCACCGGCCGCGGCTACGCGCGAAGGCTCACCGCTTTCCTCACCAACGACACGCTGGCGCGCGGCCGCACGCCGTTCCTGCACGTTTCCCACGAAAACCCGCATGCGAAATCATTGTACGAACGAATGGGCTATCGATTGCGCCGCGATATTCCGTTCTGGGCGTTGAAGGCGCAGGGCGGGTGACAACCCGCCTTTGGACTTTCGGTTGGCGGGATTCGCTATCGCTACTCCCGCCCTGCATTCCTGAACCCGCGCGTCATTGTCCGGGCCGATACGTCCGCTCGGTATGTCCCTTCAATTGCTCCGGCCAGAAATACACGGTGCGCAGGTTGCCGGTGGCATAGCGTTCGGCTTCGTCGTCGAAGTGTTTCGAATCCGGATGGCCGCTTTCGCCGCCGGCGGTGATGGCGCGCGCGGCAACCTTCGGGCCGAATTCCACCGCGGCGACGAAGCTGTTGCCGTAGCTGCCGTAATAGCGTTTGGTGCCATCCCAGCGGTGTGCGCCGAAGGATGCCAGCGAGCCCCAGCGCGACGACGTGAACGGCACGGGGAGGCTCGGCTTCGAATCGTCGAAGTGCGGTTCGATGGAATCATCCAGCCGCTGAAAACGGTTGATCTCGCCCCACGGCGTGCCCCAGCTTCCGAAATCCTGTTGCAGGCGATCGCACGCTTCCAGCAACGCGTGCAACCGCTGCTGCGGCGTGGCCTTTTCGGCGATGTAGTCGTACACGCGCAGGTTGCTGGCTTGCGGATCGAGGCCGCTGGCCTGCGCCGCGTCGTTCACTTCCTGCCACAGCGTGTCGCCCCAGAACACCGCGAGCGTCGTCGGCATGGAAGCGATGCCCCAACGGTAATCCCAGCTGCGCAGCATCCGGATCGGGCCACGCAATTTCGTTTTCAGCGGATCATTCGCCGGCAACGCGTCGTAATCCCTGGCCAGAATCGGGATCAGCCGTGCGAACGCCGGCTGATACGAATCGAACGCGACCGTGATCAGCATCGGCAGCGTGAAATCGTGCGCGCCGGTCAACAGCGCCGTCGCATGCATGCCGCGCGGATTTTCGCCGGCGCTGTCCATGTAGCGCGGGAAGTCCTCGCGCCTTGGGCTGTACGGCCCGGCGGCCGAATACGGCCAGTTGTTGGTGTTGAACACCCAGCCGTTGGGCGGATTCACCACGTTCGGCATCTGATCGAGCGGCGTCAATCCGTGCCAGTCGGTCGCGGGATCGCTGCCATCGACGGGTTGGGTGTAATCGAAACGGTTGTCGCGTTTCGGATTGAACTGCGGCATCAGGAACGCGATCTCGCCCTTGTCGTCGGCGAACAGCGTGTCGTTGGACGAATTGGCCTTCAGTTCCGCGACCTTTTCGTAGCTCGCGTAATCGTGCGCCTTGGTGCGCAGCCAGCTTTGTTCGAGCGCCGGGACCGGTTTGTCCATCAGGGCCTCGGCAATCCACTTGCCGTGGTCGCTGCGCACGATCGGACCGTGGTGGGTGAAATAGGCGGTGAAGGTGCGCGACTTCATCGAACCATCCGCCGCGCGGTAGGGAATGGTGATCTCGCGCGTGGTGACGGGCCGCAATTCCTTGCCGTAGCGATAGAACCGCTTGCCGTCCTGCTTGACGATGGCCTCGGCGAATTCGTCGATGACATCCACGCCTGTGGAGGTGTGCATCCAGCCGATGTGCGGATTGAAACCCTGATAGATGAAGAACTGGCCCCACGTCGCCGCGCCGTAGGCGTCCAGCCCTTCGTCGCTGGCCATCTGCAATTCGGAACGGAAATAGAACGAGGTGTGCGGGTTGATCAGCAGCAGCGCATGTCCATCCGCGGTCAGCTTCGGCGCGATCGCGATGCCGTTGGAACCGGTCGGTTCCCGCCAGTGCGGCGGTCGCGATTGCGCGAGCGCAATCGCGGTTGCCGGATCGGCGCCGTAGAACTTGGCGAGTTCGGCAAGATCGACGGATTCGATGTCGCCGCCGATGCTGCCCTCGGTGAAACTCAGCGCCATCCACGGCTCGAAGCGGGTGATGACTTTCGGATGCACGCCCGGGTGCGTGGCGAGATACCAGTTGAGTCCATCGGCCCAGGCGTTCATCAGTTTCTGCAACCACGCGGGCGATTGCGCGTAGAGTTTCTTCAGCTCGCCCTCGTCGATCCACAACCGTTGGCGCAGGTCCTGCCAGATTTTCGATTCGCCTTGCGCCTGCGCGGTCCAGCCCAGCGCGGTCAGGTAATTCATCTCGACGCGGTTGAAGTCGTCCTCGGCCTGCGCGTAGATCGCGCCGAACACCGCGTCCGCATCGGTCCGGCCGTGCACGTGGGCGATGCCCCAATCGTCGCGGGTGATGCTGGCGTTTTGCGCCTCGGCCTGCAGCCGCGCGCGTTCGTCCTGCGTCCTGGCGGTGGCGGCCAGCGATACCGCCAGCAGCGCCAGCAGCCAGGCCGGATGCGGCTTCCAGCGATGCTCCCCGCGATGGAACCTGGACATGTCGTGCTCCCCGGATGGATGGTCCATCCTGCCCGATATACCACGCCGATGCCTGCCGGGCGAAGGGCCCTCGAAGGCCCCGTAGCGCGGGGGGCACATCGAATACTTGCGACAAGCCATTCAGTAGCGTACGGTAATGCTGCCGGAAGCTATTGCCCCGGTGTGGGGAACTTGCCCGATACTCTTGAGGTTGCGTCCACGCACGTCGTCAGATCCTCCTTCGGCACGCTGCGCTGCCGGATGGAACCGGCACGCGGCACCTAGCCGCACTTACCGGCGCAGCAAAAAAAACCGCTGGAACCCCGAGGAGACTCCCGATGAACCCCCGTTTCGAACTTTCCGGCCCCCTGACGGAAATCAGCAGCTATCCGCAGTGGGCGCAAGACATGGTCGGCGATTGCGATCGCGTCAAGCGCACCGTGGTCGAGCATGAGCTGTGGACCCTGATGCGCGGCAACACGTTGGACAACGATGGCACCGCCAATTTCATGATCGGCATCTGGCCGGTGATCGAACGTTTCCCCGGCTACATGGCGCAAAGCCTGCTGAAGACCCGCTACGGCCGCAGCGAAGGCGACAACCTGGCGCGCCGCTGGCTGGTGCGCAACATCCGTGTCGAGCAGAATCATGCCGAATACTGGCTGGACTGGGCGGACGGCGCCGGCGTCACCCGCGAGCGGGTGCTGAACGAATCCGCGCCGCACGGTACCCAGGTGCTGGCCAACTGGTGCGAGGAAATCAGCAGCCGCGGTTCGCTGGCGGCGGGCATCGCGGCGACCAATTACGCCGTCGAAGGCGCCACCGGCGACTGGTCGCAGATCCTCTATGACAGCGAGGAATACCACGAACTCTTCACCAAGCCGACGCGCAAGGCCAGCCTGCGCTGGCTGCAGCTGCACGCCGCCTACGACGACACCCATCCCTGGGAAGCGCTGGAAATCGTCTGCACCCTGCTGGGCATGTCGCCGCGGGTGGAGGAAGTGGAACATATCGGCGAATGCGTCAAGCGCAGTTACACCAGCATGCGCATCCTCGCCGACCGCTGCGTCCGGCCGGGCCGCGGGCTCGAAGGCGTCCACGAGGCCGTTGCGGCGTGAGGTGGTACGCAACGTGCATGAGGAGGGGTTCACACAGCGCAAATAGATCGCCGCAGCCATGCGTGGCCCCTCCAACCTCGTTCGGGATCCCCTGTCACGCCGCCTCATGCCGTTGGCCTACGGGCTGGTGGCACTGGTCGCATTCATCCTGTTCCTGACCTGGGGTTCCCTGCAGGCGCAGATGGCTCTCGCCGGTTTCCTGAACGGCGAGAGCGTCTGGTCCAAGGCGCAGAAACAGGTGGCGGTGGACCTGGTGGTGTACGCCGAAACCGGCGATCCGGCGAAATACGCCAGCTTCCAGCGCAACTTTCTGGTGCTGTCTTCCTATCGCTGGGCGCGCGATACCGTGCAGTCCGGCAACTTCGATTACGCCGAGGTGGAAGACGTGCTGCGCCGGGCACGGGCCATGCCGGTGGCCATCCCCAGCGTGATCTTCGCGCTCGCCCATTTCAAGAATGCGCCGTACATGCGCGATGCGCTGCATGAGTGGCGGTTGGTGGACGACAGGACCAGGGGTCTCGAAGGCATAGCGCAACAGCTGCACCGCGCCTACACCACCGGGCCGTTTTCCGCCGCCGAAGTCGCGCAGCTGCGCAACCGCATCGACGACATCAACGATTACATCCAGCCGCACAGCACCGCGTTCTCGGTCGACATCGCCCAGGGTGCGGTCTGGGTGGGGCAGGTGCTGTTCTGGAGCGTGTGCACGGCGGCGGTTCTGGCCGCATTGCTGTGGTTGCTGATGGCGCGCCGTACGTTGGCCCGCATCCGCGGCAGCGAGGAACGTTACCGGTTGCTGTTCGACAGCGCCGCCGATGCGATCGTGATGGTGGACGAGAGCAACGACCGGATCCTGGACGCCAACCGCACCGCTTCGATCTGGCTGGGACGCGATCCCGACGTCTTGCTCGGCGCATCCTTCTCGCAACTGTTCGCGAAAACCGCCGCCGGCGAGGTGGGGGTCAATACCCTGCTGGGTCCCTCCGGCGAACGCCCGGTGGAAACCCACAGCAGCCTTACCTTCTGGGGCGACCGCGTGGTGCGGCAGGCGATCATCCGCGACATCAGCGAGCGCGTGCAGCGCGAACAGGAGCGCCGCATCGCTTCAGAAGCGCTGGCCGGCATCGCCGAGGGCGTGATCATCGCCGGCGCCGATCGCGGCGTGATTTCGATCAACGCCGCCGTCACCCACATCACCGGCTTCACCCTGACCCACATGCATGGGTTGCGCTTCGACGAGGCGCGCTGCATGCCCGACGGCGCACCGCTTCCGGAATCGGTCTGGAAAGAGGTTTCCCTCGGGCGGCACTGGGTCGGCGAAGTGCAGAGCCTGCGCGCCGACGGCAGCAGCTATGCCGAAATGCTGAGCATCAGCGCCATCCGCGATTCCGAACAGCGCATCCAGCAATACGTCGCGGTGTTCAGCGACATCTCCGAGGTCAAGGCCGATCGGCGCAGGCTGGAACACCTGGCCACGCACGACCTGCTGACGGGACTGGTCAACCGCGCCGAATTCGAGCGCCGTTGCGACGAAGCCATCGTCGAAGCCGGGCGCGAGCGCACGGCCGCCGCGGTGCTTTTCATCGACCTCGACGCTTTCAAGTTCGTCAACGACAGCTACAGCCACGGCGTCGGCGACCGGCTGCTGGTGATGGTGGCCGAACGCATCCGCAAGCAGTTGTCGCGCAGCGACGTGGCGGGCCGCATCGGCGGCGACGAATTCACCGTGCTGGCGCGCGGACTGGTGTTGCGCGAAGACGCCGCGGCGCTGGCCGGACGACTGCTCGCCACACTTTCCGAACCCTTCGTGGTGGACGACTACGAGATCGTGCTCAGCGCCAGCATCGGCATCGCCGGATTCCCGCTGGACGGCACCGATGCGCCCACGCTGCTCGCCAACGCCGACGCGGCGATGTACGCGGCCAAGACCGAAGAACGCAACGCCTGGCGCTTCTATGCGCCGATGATGCACGCCGACACCCGCAAGCGCCTGCAGCTCGCGTCCGAATTGCGGCAGGCGCTGGCGCGCGACGAATTCCGGCTGGTCTACCAGCCCAGCATCGAACTGCGCAGCGGACGCATCGTGGCGGTGGAAGCGCTGCTGCGCTGGCAACATCCCGAACGCGGCGAAGTGCTGCCGGCGGAATTCATCCCGATCGCCGAGAGCACGGGCCTGATCCACCGCATCGACGAGTGGGTGATGCGCGCGGTTGCCACGCAGATCCATGCATGGGATCGCGCCGGCGTGCCGCCGATCCGGATCGCCATGAATGTGTCCGCGCGCTGGTTCGGGCACACCGGTTTCATCGACAGCGTCGGCCGCGCCTTGCAGATGCACGGCGTGGAGGCGCACCGCATCCTGCTGGAAATCACCGAAGGCGCGATGCTCCGGCTGGGCGAGGACACCGAAAGGAAGATGCACGCGCTCAGCCGCATGGGCATCGCGGTGGCGATCGACGATTTCGGCACCGGCTATTCTTCGATGGCCTACCTGAAACTGCCGGCGGTGGCGTTCCTGAAGATCGACCGTTCCTTCATCACCGGCCTTCCCGACAACGCCAACGACGGCGCGATCACGACCGCGATGCTGGCGATGGCCAAGAGCCTGGGCCTGACGCCGATCGCCGAAGGCATCGAAACCGAGGCGCAACACGAATTCCTGTTGCGCGCCGGTTGCGTCGAGGGCCAGGGCTACCTCTATTCCTACCCGCTGCCGGCGCCGGCGATCGAGCGCATGTTGCTGCCCAAGCCCGTGGCGACCGCAGGCAAGCTGAAACTGGTGCCGCCCAAGCGCGGTTGAGGCGTTTTAGCGGCTACAGCGAAACCATCGGCTTGAAGCCGCCGTAGACCAGGCGTTTGCCGTCGAAAGGACAGGTGTCCGGACCCATCGGCAGGCGCGGATCGCTCATGACTTTCGCGTTGATGCGGTCGCGATCCTTGCGCGAGCGGTACACGATCCACGAGAACACCACCACTTCATCGTCCCGCAATTTCACCGATTGCGGAAACGAAGTGTGCTTGCCGGGCTTGACATCGTCGGCCACGAACTCGTGATATTCCAGCGCGCCATGTTCGCGCCAGATCTTGCCGGCCTTGCGCGCCAGCCGTTTGTACGCACCGAGATTCTTCTTCGGCACCGGTACCACGAAACCATCGACATAACTCATTGCGTTTCTCCTGATAGTCGCATTCTCTTGCTCGTCATTCCGGCGCAAGCCTTGTCGTCATTGCGGCCCAACCCTTGTCGTCATTGCGGGGCCGTCCGCGGCTTCATCGCGGACGGAACCCGGAATCCAGCTTCTTGCTTTCATTGAAATCAAGGCGTGGATTCCGGAATTCGCCGGAATGACAAATCGCTGGTTCACCGCTGCGACTTCGCCTGTTCGCGCAGGCGCGCTTCCTGCTCGCGCAGTTCCGGCGTGAATTCCTCGCCGAAATCCTCGGCCTCGAACACGGGACGGATTTCCACCGTCTCGCCGCCGTCGAACGGCGCGCGTTTCAGCCATTCGACCGCCTCGTCCAGCGACTTCACCTGCCACAGCCAGTAACCGCATACCAGTTCCTTGGTTTCCGTGAAAGGTCCATCGATCACGCGCCGTTGCCTGCCGTTGAATTGCACGCGCACCGCTTTCGAGGTCGGATGCAGGCCTTCGCCTTCCAGCATCACGCCGGCCTTCACCAGTTCCTCGTTGTACTTGCCCATGGCTTCCAGCAGCTCGCGCTTGGGCATCACGCCCGCCTCGGTTTCCGCATTGGCTTTCAACAGCACCATGACTCGCATTTTCGTTCTCCGTTGGTCTGGACCGGACCGCTTGTTTCGACCGGCCTTCGTGTTGACGACGAACCAGCATGCGCCGGATCGACACGGTGCCGTTCGCGTTCGTCCCTCGCGCAAACCGGAGTCCGGCACCTTTGCGCTTCCTCGGCCGGGGTTGCGGAAAATGGATTTCCGGACTTTCGCCACTTGACGGCCGGTGCGGCGCGGTTCCCAATCGCGCGACCGTCACGAGGGAGGTGCCGCATGAATACCCCGATCCTGACGATGGGACGACCCGCCGGGCGCGCGGCGTGGCGCGCCATCCTCGCCGGCGGGCTGATCGCAGGCACCCTCGACATCGGCGCGGCCGCGCTGATCAACTGGATGAATCCGCTGGTCATCATGCGTTTCGTGGCAGGCGGCCTGCTCGGCAAGGCGGCGTTGCAGGGCGGATTGCCGGTGTCGGCGCTGGGCATGTTGCTGCAATGGGCGATGTCTTTGCTGATCGCGGCGATCTTCGTGGTCGCCGCGTTGCGGCTGCGCTGGCTGACCGCGCGTCCCGTCGCCGCCGGACTCGCCTACGGCGTGGTGATCTACTTCGTGATGAATTACGTGGTGCTGCCGTTGTCGGCCTGGCACCGTGCGCCGCCCTTCAAGCTGGTGCCGTTCGCCGAAAACCTGCTGGCGATGCTGGTGTTCGGCCTGATCGTCGCCTTCTGCGCGCGGCGCGCATTGCGACCGGCGTGACCGCCACTTGACGCGCGCGCCCGGGCGGTTCATATCTTCCGCCTTTGACAGGGAGACACCGATGAGACGTGCAACGATCCGGCCGCTGGCCGCGCTGCTGTGTGCCTTGCTCGCCACCGCTGCCGGCGCCGATGCGCCGGCGAACTCCGCGCAAGCCGATTCGTTGCTGGGCTTCACCGCGGCCGGCGCGCAGCAGAAGCAAACCCTGGAGCGGAAATTCGATGCGCAACTGAGCGCATCGGAGATGCGCGACTGGCTGAAGCAGTTGTCGTCGCAACCCAACCAGGTCGGATCGCCGCACGACAAGGCCAATGCGGAATTCATGCTCGGCCTGTTCAAGCAATGGGGCTGGGACGCGCGCATCGAAACCTTCGATGTGCTGTATCCGACGCCGACGCAGGTGGCGGTGGAGCTGGTGGCACCGACCACGTTCAAGGCCGCGCTGCACGAGCCGGCGGTGAAGGGCGATGCGACTTCCGGATTGTCCGGCGCGCTGCCGCCCTACAACGTGTACGGCGCCGACGGCGATGTCACCGCGCCGCTGGTGTACGTCAACTACGGCATGCCCGACGACTACAAGGAACTGGCGCGCCGCGGCGTGGACGTCAAAGGCAAGATCGTGATCGTGCGCTACGGCGGCGGCTGGCGCGGACTGAAACCGGAACTCGCCCACGAGCACGGCGCGGTCGGATGCCTGCTCTATCCCGATCCGCGCGACGACGGGTATTACGAAGGCGATCCGTATCCGCAGGGCGGCTGGCGTCCGCCCGAAGGCGTGCAGCGCGGTTCGGTCGCCAAGATGCAGATGTATCCGGGCGATCCGACCACGCCCGGCTACGGCTCCACGCCGGATGCGAAGCACTTGTCGCTTGCGGATTCGAAAACGATCCTGAAGATTCCGGTGCTGCCGATTTCGTACGCCGACGCGACGCCGCTGTTGAAGGCGCTGGGCGGGCCGGTCGCGCCTGGCAACTGGCGCGGCGCGCTGCCGTTCACGTACCACATCGGCGCGGGCCCCGCCAAGGTCCACCTGCTGGTGAAATCCGACTGGACGCGCAAACCGGTGTACGACGTGATCGCCACGCTGAAAGGTTCGACCGCGCCCGACGAATGGATCGTGCGCGGCAACCACCACGACGGCTGGGTGTTCGGCGCGTGGGATCCGCTGGCCGGCATGGTCGCGGAACTCGGCGAAGCGAAGGCATTGGGCGCCTTGTACCAGCAGGGCTGGAAACCGAAACGCACCATCGTCTATGCGAGCTGGGACGGCGAAGAGCCGGGCCTGCTCGGTTCCACCGAATGGGCCGAAACGCACGCGAAGGAATTGCAGCAAAAGGCCGTGCTGTATCTCAACTCCGACACCAACGCGCGGGGATTCCTCGGCGCGGGCGGCAGCCATTCGCTGCAGCACCTGGTGAACCAGGCGGCGGCCGATGTCAACGATCCGGAGAAGAACGTCAGCGTGCAACAACGGATGCGCGCGCACCTGCTGGTGAATGCCGCGAACAAGAACGCCAAGCCGGAACTGAAGGCTGCCGCGAAGCTCGCGGAGAAGGGCGGCGACGTGCCGATCGAGGCGCTGGGTTCGGGTTCGGATTACAGCGCGTTCCTGGAGCACCTCGGCATCGCCTCGCTCGATCTCGGTTTCGGCGGCGAGGACGACGACGACGGCATCTATCACTCGCGCTACGACTCGTTCGATCACTTCGATCGTTTCGGCGATCCGGGTTTCAAGTACGAAGTCGCGCTGGCGCAGGTGGCGGGGCGCATCGTGATGCGCACGGCGGACGCGGAAGTCGTGCCGATGCGCTTCGGCGATTTTTCCGACACGCTTGATCGCTACGTCGGCGAATTGCACAAGCTGGTGGATACCACGAAAAAGGATACGCAAGCGCAGCACAAGCTGCTGGCGATGCACGCGTACGAGCTGGATTCGGATCCCACGCGCCCGGTCGGTCCGCCCGCACGCGATTCGGACGTGCCGAACATCGACCTGAAACCGCTGGACGACGCGGCGAAGAAACTGAAAGCCAGCGCGCAGGCGTACGAGACGGCCTACAACGCGCGTGCATCGAGCGGTTTGCAGATCCCGGCCGCGCAGTTGCAGCAGGTCAACGGCCTGATGGCGGGGATGGAACAACGCCTCACCGATCCGGACGGCCTGCCCGGGCGCGAATGGTTCAAGCACATGATCTACGCCCCCGGCATGTTGACCGGCTACGGCGTCAAGACCGTGCCCGGCGTGCGCGAGGCGCTGGAAGCGCGGCGCTGGAACGAAGCCAACCTATACGCCGCGATCACCGCGAAAGTGCTGGATGGCTACCGCGCGCAACTCGACAAGCTGACGGCGATGTTGAAGTCATCGTAACGTGCACGATGAAAATGCAGGGATGGAACCGGGCGCCGCACCGCATGTCGTGATCCTGGGCGGCGGTTTCGGCGGCCTG
>JAFEEJ010000275.1 GCA_018241145.1 Pseudomonadota bacterium
GTACGGTTCCTGCAGTCATCCCGTTCTAGAGTGCTTGATCGCATTGCAAAGGAAACTTTTGAAAGGTCTTTTGTTGCTGAAAGCTGCGTGCAGAATGCCGGACACGAGTTCTCAATACGTGCATTCGTAACCGTCGACAAACCGCAGGGGGGTGACCAGAGCGTGCACGTTTTGGAAGTTTCAAAAACGGTGCCATCCAAGCCTGATGTGAACTAGCACACCACAAAGAATTCACATGCTGACAATCGATAACCTCCACGTCCGCGTCGCCGGACGCGAAATTCTCAAGGGCCTCTCGCTGCAAGTGAACGCGGGCGAGGTGCACGCGATCATGGGCCCCAACGGCGCGGGCAAGTCCACGCTCGGCAATGTGCTGGCGGGCCGCGCGGGGTACGAGGTGACGCAAGGCTCGGTGACGTACAACGGAGCCGACTTGCTGCAATGGGAGCCCGAACGGCGCGCGGCGGCGGGCGTGTTCCTGGCGTTCCAGTATCCGGTCGAGATCCCCGGCGTCAACAACACCTATTTCCTGCGCGCGGCGTTGAACGCGCAGCGCAAGGCGCGCGGCGAGGCCGAACTCGATTCGCGCGAATTCATCGCGCTGGTGCGCGAAAAATTGAAGGTGATGCAGTTGTCGCCGGAACTGCTGAATCGCGCGGTCAACGAGGGCTTCAGCGGCGGCGAGAAGAAGCGCAACGAGATCTTCCAGATGGCGGTGCTGGAGCCGAGGCTCGCGATCCTCGACGAAACCGATTCCGGCCTGGACATCGATGCGCTGAAACAGGTCGCCGAAGGCGTCAACGCGCTGCGCGATCCGAAACGCGCCTTCGTCGTGATCACGCATTACCAGCGCCTGCTGGATTACATCGTGCCGGATTTCGTGCACGTGCTGGCCGATGGCCGCATTGTCGAAAGCGGCGATGCAAGGCTCGCGCAGGAACTGGAAGCGCACGGCTACGCCTGGGTGCGCGATCGCAAGCCGGCCGGAGCCGCTGCGTGAACACCGCCGCCGTGCCCTTCGTCGAATCCATGCGCGCGGCGGCGTTGCCCGCCAGCGGCATCGGCTGGCTGGATGCGGCGCGACACGATGCGATGCAGGAATTCGTGTCGGCGGGGCTGCCGGATACGCGCAACGAATGGTGGAAGTACACCGCGTTGCGCGCGCTGGGGCAGAAGGCCTGCGTGGCAAGCGATCAAGGCGCCGCGACACGCGAGGTCGATCCGGAAATCCTCGCGTTGCCGGGTGCGAGCGGCCCGCGGCTGGTGTTCGTCAATGGCGCGTTTCGTGCGGATCTTTCCCGGCTCGACCGGTTGCCGCAAGGGCTGGACGTGCAACCCTTGTCGCGCGCGCTTGCGGAAGATCCGGAACCGCTGCGCTTCGTGTTGACACGCCGGCCGTCGGAGCCGCGCGATGCATTCGCCGCCTTGAACACCGCATTGGCGACCGACGGCGTGCTGGTGCGGGTCGTGCCCGGCGCGCGGATCGAGGCGCCGTTGCACGTCGTCCATCTCGGCGCCGCCGCGGATGCCGACATCGCCTGGCACACGCGCAGCATCATCGGGTTGGGCGAAGGCGCGCGGTTGCGGATGGTCGAGCATCATGCCGACGCGGGCGGACATGCGCATTTCGCCAACCTCGCCTGCGAATGCGTATTGCGCGGACATGCGCACCTCGACCTGTTGGCGCTGCAGGATGCCGGCGCCGGCGCGACGCTGCTGCGCCGCAGCGAATTCCAGTTGCACGAGGATGCGCAGGTGACGTTGCACGCACTGGAAATCGGCGGCGCGCTGGCCCGCCATGAGATACGCGTCGCGCTGGACGGCGACCGCTCGCGTTGCGAAAGCCGCGGCGCATTCGCGCTGCGTGGCCGCCAGCACGCCGACACCGAATTGCTGATCGAACACCGCGGCCGCGACACGACGAGCGATTCGCTCTGGCGCGGCGTCGCCGATGGCCGCGCGCGCGGCGTCTTCCACGGCGCGATCACCGTGCATCCCGGCGCCGATGGCAGCGATGCGCAGTTGGGCAACAAGAACCTGTTGCTGTCGGAAGGCGCGGAGATCGACACGCGCCCGGCGCTGGAAATCCACGCGGACGAGGTGAAGGCCGCGCACGGCGCGACGGTCGGTCAACTGGACGAGCGCGCGCTGTTCTACCTGCGTTCGCGCGGACTGCCGGCGGAAGCCGCGCGCAGGTTGCTGGTGCGCGCCTTCTGCGCGGTCGCGCTGGGCGGCGTGGAACCGCAGGCATTGCGCGAACATTGCGACGCGCTGCTGCTCGGACACTTGCCGCGGGACGAGGAAGCATGAACACCGCAGCGCATCCCGCACCTGCCGCGGGCAAGGATTCGCGCATCGACTGGGCGCGGATCCGCGCCGACTTTCCGTTGCTCGCGCGCCGCGTGCACGGCAAGCCGCTGGTGTACCTGGACAGCGCCAACACCTCGCAGAAACCCGCGTGCGTGATCGAGGCGGTGGATCGCTTCTACCGCGAACACAACGCCAACGTGTCGCGCGCGGTGCACCAGCTCGGTTCCGAGTCCACGGCGTTGTACGAAGGCGCGCGCAACAAGCTGGCGGCTTTCCTCGGCGCGCACCGCAACGAGATCGTCCTGACGTCGGGCACCACGCAGGCGATCAACCTGGTGGCCTACAGTTACGCGCTGCCGCGGTTGAAAGCGGGCGACGCGATCCTGGTCACCACGATGGAGCACCACGCCAACATCGTGCCGTGGCAACTGGTGTGCGAACGTACCGGCGCGCACCTGAAAGTCGCGCCGATCACGGAGAGCGGCGAATTGATCGTCGAGCAATTCGTCGAGGCATTGGGCGATGACGTGCGACTCGCCTGCGTCACCCACGTTTCCAACGTGCTCGGCACGGTCAATCCGGTGAAGGAACTGGCGCGCGAGTGCCGCCGACGCGGCATTCCCCTGCTGATCGACGGGTCGCAGGCCGCACCGCACCTGCCGCTGGACATCGCAGCCATCGGCTGTGATTTTTACGCGATCACCGGGCACAAGATGTGCGGCCCGACCGGCACCGGCGCGCTGTGGGCGAAGCGCGAGCATCTCGAAGCGATGCCGCCGTTCCTCGGCGGCGGCGAGATGATCCGCGAGGTGAAATTTTCCGGCACCACCTTCGCCGATCCGCCGCACAAGTTCGAGGCCGGCACGCCCAACATCGCGGGTTTCGCGGGACTGGGCGCAGCGGTGGAGTATCTGCAAGGCATCGGCATGGCCGGCATCGCCGTGCGCGAACGCGAATTGCTCGAATACGCGACGCACGCGCTGGAAGGCGTGCCCGGCTTGCGCATCCTCGGCACCGCGCCCGGCAAGGCCGCGGTGATTTCGTTCCTGATCGACGGCGTGCACGCGCACGATCTTGCGACCCTGCTGGACCAGGAGGGCATCGCGTTGCGCTCCGGCCATCACTGCGCGCATCCGTTGATGCAGTTCTACGGCGTGCCTGCGACCTGCCGCGCATCGCTGGCGTTCTGGAACACGTTCGAGGAAATCGATGCCCTGGTCGCGGCGATCGCGCGCGTGCGCAAGTTGTTGGCATGATGCATTCGATGCGATGAGCCGGGCCATCATCACGACGGGGGCATTGCGGTTCCGCGCCGCATCGCCGGCGGACGTCGAAGCGGTGGTCGCGCTGACCGAATCGGCCTATCGCGGCGATGCCAGCCGCGCGGGCTGGACCACCGAAGCCGATTTCCTGGACGGGCAACGCACCGACCACGCGGAAGTCGCCGCGCTGATCGCGCGCGACGACGCGCGCTTCCTGCTGGCCGAACGTCCTCCCGCGCACCCGGGACTGGCCGGCGAATTGCTTGCCTGCTGTCTGCTGGAAAGACATGGCCGAGGTGGCGCGGCGAGCGGCTACTTCGGCATGTTCTCGGTGCGGCCCGACCTGCAGGGAGCCGGCATCGGCCGCGCGCTGCTGGCGGAAGCCGAGCGCATGGCGCGCGAGGAATGGCACTGCGAACAGATGCGCATGACGGTGATCGATATCCGCGAGGCACTGATCGCGTGGTACGAACGCTGCGGCTACCGCCGGACCGGCGAGCACAAGCCGTTTCCCTATGGCGATGAACGTTCCGGCATTCCGAAACGCGACGACTTGCGGTTCGAGTGGCTGGTGAAAGCATTGTGAGCCGCATTCATGCCTGAGAACTGGACCCGCGTCTGTGCCGTCGCCGAATTGCTGCCGGGTGAATTCCGCGTGGCCTGGGATGGCGACACCTCGATCGCGGTGTACAACATCGACGGCGAGTACTACGCGGTCGAGGACACCTGCACGCACGACGGCGGCGAACTGGCCGGCGGCGAACTGCACGGGTTCGAGGTCGAATGCCCGCGCCACGGCGCGCGTTTCGACCTGCGCGACGGATCGGTGACCGCGCCGCCGGCGGTGGTGCCGATCGAGGTGTTCCCGGTGCGCGTCGCGGATGATGCGGTCTGGACGCGCGACGACCGCTGACGAGGCAGCGTCTTCAGGCCGCGGCCGCGGGGAACCGCACTTCCACCCGCAAGCCGCGGTCTTCCGGTCCGCTGCCGAAATCCAGCGTGGCATCGTGGCGTTCGGCGATCTCGCGCACGATCGCCAGGCCCAGGCCGCTGCCGTCGCGGCGGTTGCCGTCGACGCGGAAGAAGCGTTCGCCGAGTCGCGGTCGCAGCGCTTCGGGGACACCCTCGCCGTCGTCGCTGACTGCCAGCAGCGCCTGGCCGTCCTCGCCGGGTTGCAGCGATACCGTGACCACGCCGTCGCGGCGCCCGTAACGCAGCGCATTGTCGATCAGGTTGCCGAGCAGCTCGCGCAACAGCGTGGCGTTGCCCGAGACGGACACGCCGTGCGACGGCCCGCTGTAACCGAGGTCGGCCTTCTGCGCGAGCGCGGCCGGGACGCGCGCCGCCACTTCGTCGCGCACCAGTTCCGCGAGATCCAGCGGTGCGGCTTCGCCGAGCGCACGGTCGGGCGCCTGCGCGCGCGCCAGCGCCAGCAGTTGGCCCGCGGCGCGGGCCGTGCCGGTGGACAGGCGTTCCACGTGCGCGAGCGCCTCGCGCACGGTTTCCGGGCTGGGGTCGGCAAGTGCGCGTTCCGCCTGCAACCGCAATCCCGCCAGCGGCGTGCGCAACTGGTGCGCGGCATCGGCGATGAAGCGCTGCTGTTGCGCCAGCATCCTTTCCATCCGCGCGAACAGCGCGTCGATCGTGGCCACCAGCGGTTGCACTTCGCGCGGCACGTCGCTGGCGCGCAATGGCGACAGATCGCCCGCGTCGCGCTGGCGGATTTCGCGCGTGAGCGGATCGAGCACGCGCAGCCCGTGGTTGACGCCGCCCCATACCAGCAGCATCGCCACCAGCAGCAGGATCAGCTCGATGGGAATCGTCGCGCCCAGCAGTTCGCGCGCCAGCAGGTGGCGCTTGTTGACGGATTCGGCGGTGGAAATCACCAGCGTGTCATCCGGGTCGTCCTGATTGGCGAGCATGACCGAGACCATCCGCATGGAGGTCGTATCGGCGCGGAAATTTGAATACAGGGGTTGCGACGAAGGACGCGTCGCGCGCGGCTGCGGCAACGCGCGATCGCCCGCGAGCAGGCCGTAGCGCGCGCTGCGCACCGCGAACACCACGCGATCGTAGGGGTCGTACTGCAACAGGATGCGCGCCTGGTCGGACAATTCGTTGCGCCCGGCATCGCTGTTGACCAGTTGTCCCAGCGCGTGCGCGGAATCCAGCAGCCAGCGGTCGTAGACGCGGTTGGCGTAGAACAGGGCGAGCCCGTAGGTGAGCGCCGCTCCGCATACGAGCACGGCGCACAGCGGCAATGCGACGAACAACAGCAGCCGTCGCCGCAGGCTAGGGCTGCTCTGCGTCATCGTCTTCTTCGAGCAGGTATCCGAGGCCGCGCGCGGTGCGCAGCTGCACGCCGCTGCCGGAAAGCTTGCGCCGCAGGCGATGGACGGCGATGTCCAGGCCGTTGTCCGACAACGTCTCGTCCCATTGGCACAGGGTTTCGATCAATTGTTCGCGGCCGGTGACGCGCCCGCGCCGCAGCAACAGCGCTTCGAGCAGGCCGAATTCGCGCGCGGTGAGGTCGAGTGCCGCCGGCCCCAGCATCGCGCGCCGGCCCGCGAGGTCCACCGCCAGCCGGCCGATCTGCAGCAGCGGCACCCCC
Organism: Pseudomonadota bacterium; assembly: GCA_018241145.1. Taxonomy (GTDB): domain Bacteria; phylum Pseudomonadota; class Gammaproteobacteria; order Xanthomonadales; family Rhodanobacteraceae; genus 66-474. The sequence goes on from JAFEEJ010000275.1 coordinate 6,184, forward strand.
TGCGACGCGCGCCGGCGCAGCAGGGCGCGCACGCGCGCGTCGAATTCCGCCAGCGCGAACGGTTTCACGAGGTAGTCGTCGGCGCCCAGGTCCAGCGCGCGCACGCGTTCGTCCAGTTCCTCGCGCGCGGTAATCACCAGCACGGGCACGCTGTCGGCGTTGCTGCGCAGCCTGCGCAGGATCTCGCCGCCTTCCGCGCCGGGCAGGCCGAGGTCGAGCACCACCAGCGCGAAAGCGTGCTCGTGCAATGCCTGCAGCGCCTGCCTGCCATCGGCGAGATGGTCGACGCTGTGGCCGGCGTGCCTGAGCGCCTCGCAGACGGCGTTGGCGATGGCGGCATCATCTTCGACGACCAGGATGCGCATGGGGGAATCGGGAATGGGAAATGGGAAACGGGAAATGGGAAATGGGAAAAGCCTACTACTTGCGGTGCATCCGGTCGCGTCCCGCGCGTACCGGATTTCGCGTTACGGATCTTGGTGCCATTTCGCGAGCACGAGTTCCGCGCCGCCCTCGATCACGACCCTTTCGGCCCGGTCGGCGCAAGCCAGCATCGCCGCGTCATCGGCCTCCAGTGACAATGATGCATCGCCGAAGGCCAGCACGGCCCGGCCCCGATTGACGTAAACCAGCCAGTGCACGCCCGTTTCGGCCGGCAGGATCAACGAATCGACCAGCGGACGCGCGAACAGGTCGCCGCGGACGCCGGCGCGGAGCATCAGGTTGAAGTCGCGGGTCGGGCCTTCCGGCAACGCGCCGAACGGCGCAGGGGAACCATCGAAGCGCAGCACGCCGAAACGGTCGGCGCGCTGCACGCGGCCATCGGGACCACGCAACTCCATGGCCGCGTCCAGCGGCACCAGCAGGCGCCGCGTGCCGGGCAATTCCGAGAACGGCCCGGCCCCGGACACGCGGGCGATGCTGACGCGCACGCGCCAGCCGGCATCGTCCGGTTCGCGCCACAACACTTCCGTGCTGCCGGCGCCGTTGGCCCAGGGCTCGACGTGCCGGGACGACGGCGGCAGGAATTTCACGCGCGCCGGTTCCGTTTACGCCGGAACGACTGCAATGGCGGAGGCATGCGGACGGCAACGCGGCGGGAGCATCGAATGGTTCCTGGATGGCGGCGCGCGAGTGTAGCGCGCGCCGCGGCATCCGGGCGGGCTTATTGCTTGTGCGGGCGCGGCTTGCGCGGGGCCGCCGCGGCGGGGGCCGAGTTGGCGGCGACCTTGACGCCGCCGGAGAGGCGGATCGCGTCGCGGTTGCGCTGCAGGGTCTTGTCGCCGATGCCCTTCACCTGGCGCAGGTCGTCCACCGATTTGAAGGCGCCGTGCGAATCGCGCCAGGCGACGATCGCCTGCGCCTTGCTCATGCCGATCCCGTCCAGCGAATTGGCGATGGTGGAGGCGTCGGCGTGGTTGATGTCCACCGGCGTGGCGGCGAACGCGGGCAGCGCACAGGCAAGGCTCAGGGCGAGTGCGGCGAGAACATTGCGGATCATGGGTAGTCTCCTCGGATGTCGGAATGGCGCCGCCGCAGCGGCGACGCGCGATGCAAGCATCCGCGATGCGGCGGTCCATGGCTGTCGGTGCCTGCCGCGCGTTGCGTCCGCGCGCAAACCCGGTGGGTGTCGGAAATCGCCTACACGCAAGGGCCGGCAAGGAAGCGCGGCCCGCACTGTTACACTGGAAGGATCGCATTCCGGAGGATGGGCAATGGATTCCAGCAGGCTGCAGGCTTTCGTCGGCGGCATGTGGGACGACGAAGTCGTGCCGCAGATCACCGACTACATCCGCATTCCCAACAAGTCGCCGATGTTCGATCCGCAATGGGTCGAGCACGGGTACATGGAAGATGCGGTGAAACTGATGGAAAAGTGGGCGCGCGCCAAGCTCGTGTCGCTGCCCGGTTCCACGCTGGAAGTGGTGCGGTTGCCCAATCGCACGCCGCTGATCTTCATCGAGGTGCCGGCCTTCGGCGAGGGCGCGAACGCCGGGGATTGCGTGCTGCTGTACGGACATCTCGACAAGCAGCCCGAAATGACCGGCTGGGGCGAGGGCCTCGGGCCGTGGACGCCGGTGTTGCGGGGCGACAAGCTGTTCGGCCGCGGTGGCGCTGACGACGGTTACGCGATCTTCGGCTCGCTGTCGGCGTTGCTGGCGTTGCGCGAACAACAGATTCCGCACGCGCGCTGCGTGGTGATGATCGAAGCCTGCGAGGAATCCGGCAGCTACGACCTGCCGTTCTATGTCGATCACCTGGCCGCGAAGATCGGCAACCCTTCGCTGGTGGTGTGCCTGGATTCCGGTTGCGGCAACTACGAACAATTGTGGCTGACGACCTCCCTGCGCGGCATGACCGGCGGCAATTTCAGCGTCAAGGTGCTGAGCGAAGGCGTGCATTCCGGCGACGCGTCGGGCGTGGTGCCCGACAGTTTCCGGATCCTGCGCGAACTGTTGTCGCGCCTCGAGGATTCGAACACCGGCGCGATCGTGCCGCGCGAACTGTACGCGGAGATTCCCGCGCAGCGCGTCGAACAGGCGCGCCGCTGCGCGCAGGTGCTCGGGAACGACGTGTACGACAAGTTTCCGTTCCTGCCCGGCATGAAACCGGTCGCGGACGATCTCACCGAACTGGTGCTGAACCGCACCTGGCGCCCACAGCTCGCGGTCACCGGCGCCGACGGCCTGCCGCCGCTCGCCAGCGCCGGCAACGTGTTGCGTCCGTGCACCGCGGTGAAATTGTCGCTGCGCCTGCCGCCGACGCTGGATGGCGCGCGCGCGGGAGAATTCGTCAAGCGCCTGCTGGAAAGCGATCCACCCTACGGCTGCAAGGTGGAACTGAAACTGGAAAAGGCGTCCAGCGGCTGGAACGCGCCGCAGTTGTCGCCATGGCTGGAAAAGGCCGTCGCCGATGCCTCGCAGCTCGCTTTCGGCGCGCCGCCCGCGTACATGGGCGAGGGCGGCAGCATTCCCTTCATGGGCATGCTGGGCGAAAAATTCCCGCAGGCACAGTTCCTGATCACCGGCGTGCTGGGCCCGCATTCCAACGCGCACGGCCCGAACGAATTCCTGCACATCCCCACCGGCAAACGCGTGTCGATGGTGGTGGCGAAAGTCGTCGCGGAACACTGCCGGTCGCATTGAGCGCGGCGCATCCGCCCAGTCGCCCATGCTCGCGCGTTCGACCGTGATGCTGATCCGGCAGGCGGACGCCGCGGACGCCGAAGCGCTGGCGCGGCTGTCGGGGCAACTGGGTTATCCGGCCGACGCAGCGGCGATCGCGCGGCGCCTGCGGGGGATCGTCGCGCACGGCGCCGGCGTGGTGCTGGTCGCGCAGATCGACGGCGCGGTTGCGGGTTGGGCGCACGTGATGGCGCAACATCGCCTCGAGCACGATGCAAACGCGGAACTCGCGGGGCTGGTGGTCGATGAAGACGCACGCGGCGGCGGAATCGGCGCCGCCTTGTTGCGGGCCGCCGAAGCCTGGGCGCATGGGCACGGTTGCGTCGAACTTGTCGTGCGCTCGAACGTGATCCGCGAACGCGCGCATCGCTTCTACCTGCGCGAAGGCTACACGGAGAAAAAGCGGCAGGCGGTGTTCGTCAAGAACCTGGTGAATGGTGAGCGGCGAACGGTGAACCGTCAGCCGTGATCAGCGAGCGGTGCTGCGAGTGATGAGCGGTGCGCGGTGAGCCGCTGGGCTGTCACTACCCCGTCATTCCGGGGCCGTTCGCGGCTTGATCGCGAACGGAACCCGGAACCCAGCTTTTACACGATCATTGGCTGGATTCCGGGTTCCGCGCGCTCGCGCGCGGCCCAGGAATGACGACATCGTTGTTATGCTTTCGCCGATTCCCGATTCCCGATTCCCGATTCCCGATTCCCGATTCCCGATTCCCGATTCCCGATTCCCGATTCCCGATTCCCGACTCCCGACTCCCGAATCCCGACTCCCGACTCCCGACTCCCGA
>JAFEEJ010000276.1 GCA_018241145.1 Pseudomonadota bacterium
AGATAACCTTCTGCCACCCCGGCACCACCAATCCAGATCTCGCCGATGACCCCTTCCGGCAGCGGCTGGCGTCGTTCGTCGAGCACATGGACCCGTGTATTGGCTATGGGTTTACCGAGCGGAACCGCACCTTCATCGTGTTGCACCCTGTGCAGAGTGGACCAGATCGTGGTCTCGGTAGGGCCATACAGGTTCCACAACTCCCGACAGTGCGGCAACACGCAGTCAACTAGATCGCGTGGCAATGTTTCACCGCCGATAAGCAGTTTCAATCGCTGCAGCACTTCCAACGGCACCGCGTCCACCAAAACGCGCAGCAACGAAGGCGTGGTCTGCAAGACGGTAGCACCGGTCTCACGCAACAAGCTCGCCAGCGCAACTGGATCGCGGTGTTGTTCGTCGCTGGCTAGCACGATCCGCGCGCCAGCGACGAGCGGAACGTACAACTCCAGACCGGAAATATCGAATGAAAGTGTAGTGACGGCACACAGCACGTCGTCCTTGTGGACACCGGATTCCACACTCATGCTGGCGACAAAATTCGCCAGGTTGCGGTGCAGGACCCGCACGCCCTTGGGCTGGCCGGTCGAGCCGGAGGTGAACATCACGTACGCCAGATCGTTGCCGCCGATCGTGGGAAGCTCCGCCTTCGGCGCGGCGGCTGGATCGAAACTTTCCAATGCCAGCAACTCTCGGCCCTCGACGAGCGCCGCGGAGGTCTCTTCCGCACACCAAGTCAACACACACTTGATCTCCGCGCGATCGGCCATGTTGCGCAAACGTTCTGCGGGAAGCGTGGGATCCAGCGGCACGTATGCTGCTCCGCTGTGCATTACACCAAGCAACGCGCCAAGCATTTCCGGACGCCGGGGCAGATGGATCCCAACCATGTCGCCTCGTGCGACGCCGCATATCTTCAACGTGCGCGCAACTGCGTCCGCATATTGTGCAAGGCGTGCATAACTCCATGCCTGCCCGTCGCCCTGCACGGCGGTGCGCTCGGGCGTGAGCTCGGCCTGCGCAAAGGCCATGGCCGGCAGCGTCGATGCGGTATTGACGCTCCCGCTTGCTCTGAGCTCGGCCTGCAGCGCCTGTCGGGATTCGGATTCGCCCAGCAACGGCAATGCTGCCAGTGTGCAGGTGCCGTCCCTCGCGGCAGATTCCAGCAGTGTTTGATAGATGCCGATCCAGCGTCGGATGGTTTCCGGATCGAACAGTGCAGTGTGGTAATGCAGGTCCAGCGTGATGTCTTCGCCGACTTCAGTAAGGTTGAAGAACAGATCCTGGAACAACGCAACCTTGGCGCAATCACGTGCGCTGTGAAGCAAGCCATGGAATTCCAGGGTGGCTACGCGCGGGTTGAGATTGAAGATGATTTCGCCCAACCGCCGTGCTTCGCTGCCGCGTGCGGGTAACGCGCGCAACAAAGTGAACAAGGTTAGGTCCTGGTTGTCCGCTGCATCCAGCAGACTGCGATGCACCGTGCGCACGAAAGCGCCGAAGCTTTGTCTGCCGTTTGCGTCCAGGCGCAACGGCAAGGTGTCAACACCGTCTCCGATCAGATGATTGCTGCCGGCGATCGCCTGTCCTGCGAATGGGACCGCGATGGCAAAATCGTGCCGGTTGCACAGACGCGACAACAGTACACCGACGCCCGCCAGCAACAGCGCATACAACGTTACGCCTTCACGACGCGCAGCATCGCGCATTTGTTGCACCCAAGGCGCGGCGAAAATGTGCCGCTCGGTCGCCGCGCCGAACTCCGGCAGTGCCGTGGGCGGTCTATCACACGGCAAATCGAGCGGCGCGGGGGGGGATGCATAAATTTTCTTCCAGTATTCGAGTTGGCTCGCGGCTCCCGGCTCCGCGCGGCGCGCGCGCTCTTCCAGTACGTAGCTGCGAAACGATTCGGCCGACGGAAGCTCGGGCTCTCCCCCACTCGAATACGCGTTGTAGGCTTGCGAAAGTTCCTGCAACAAGATCGCCTCCGACCAGCCGTCGAACACCAGATGGTGCACGACTAGCAGCAAGGCGTGGCGTTGCGGCGCCAATCTCAGCAACTGCGCGCGGATCAGCGGCGCGCGCGACAAGTCGAATGGTCGGTGCAACTCCTGCGCGCAATGCGCTTCCAATCGCGCTTCCGGTTCACCGCCGACGAGGTCAACGAAGTCAAGCGCCAACGGTGCGACAGGATTGATTCGTTGCGTACCGCCATCGCGGGAGAACGATAATGCAAAAGCCTCGTGGCGCGCGACCACGCACGCCAGCGCGCGCTGCAATGCATCCTGGTCGAGCCTTCCATCCAGTGTCAGCAGTACCGATTCGTTGCAGGTTAATTCTGCCAGCCCACCGTACTGGCACGAAAGCCATTTCTCGATCTGCGCATCGCTCAGCGGAAATCCCGGCGCCGGATTTGTCTCGACGATGCTCATTTGTGCCGCGGTCACGCGTTCGACTTGCGCGTCGGCGACTTCGGACGCAGCGCCGCGGCGCGGCGTGAGCGCCCCGGCGCGCATCAATTCATCCACTGCGCTCTCGATGCGCGCGGCAATTTCGCCTGCCTCGGTTTCGCCGTGTGCCTCGCTGAGGAAACAGTTGAACTGTTCGTACAGATGCAGGCCGCGCTCGCGTAGTGCGTAGTAGTACAAGCTGGCGCATGGTTGATCCGCGTCCACGTTGACGCGCCACAACGAACTGAAAGCGAGCGCCCGCATTGGTGCGCCGCTCGTGGCGAAAAACGCGTTGAGCCGCGCAACCAGTCGCGCAGTGCGTTCGTTCAATTCGCGTTGCAGCGCCGGGCCGCGTTGCTTGACGTGTTCGAGTGCAGCCGTGGCCGCAGCCAGCGCCAATGGGTGTCGCACGAAGGTGCCGGCGAAGTAGGTGACGCCGGCTTCCGGATAACTGTCGTCACCGAAATGCCAGCCGCCGCCATCCAGCGCATCCATCCATTTCGCGCTGCCGGCGATCGCGGCGAACGGCAATCCACCACCGATGATCTTGCCGTAGGTGGCGAGGTCGGCGCGAACGCCATAGAACGCCTGCGCGCCGCCGGGCTCGATCCGGAATCCGGTGATCACCTCGTCGAAGATCAGCGCGCAACCGCCCGAATCACAGATGCGGCGCAACTGTTGCACGAACGCGCGCGGCTGCAAGGTCGGATTGCGGCTCTGCACCGGCTCGATCATCACTGCGGCGAGTTCCTGCGCACGCTCGCGAAGGACCTTCAGCGATTCCTCGCTGCCGTATTCCAGCACCAGCACATTGGCGACCGACTCCGGCAGGATGCCCGGCGCCGCCGGCACCGAACGCAGCGAAGATGTTCCGCGCACGATCACCTCGTCGAAGATGCCGTGATAGGAATCCTTGAAGATCGCAATGGTCTTGCGCCCTGTCACTGTGCGCGCCGCGCGCATCGCACCCATCACCGCTTCCGACCCGGTATTGCACAACGCGACGCGCGGCATGCCGGTCAGTTCCGCGATCAGCGCGGAAACTTTCGCGGTCAATGGGTGCTGCGGACCGATTTCGAAACCTGCCTCGATCTGTTCCTGCAGCGCGTGTTTGATGTATTCGGGCTGATAGCCGAGAAAATTCGCGCCGAAGCCGTTCAGAAGATCGATGTATTCGTTGCCGTCGATGTCCCATAGGCGCGCCCCACGCGAGCGCTCGACCACGATGGGGTAGACCAGCTCCTTCCATAGTGGATTGAAGCCGGTGACCACGCGCGGATCGGCCATCCCCGCACGATTGCGTTGCGTGAATTCCTTGGACTTGGCGGTGCGCGCGTTGTAGCGGCGCGTGAACCCCTCGATGAAGGTGCGTTGCGTGGAATTCAGGCCGGCATCGCGCCGGACGCGGATGCGGGCTGACGCACCAAACGGGCGTTCGACCAGATCGGGCGCGGGTGGTTCATCCGACGCCCGCGGCGCGGGCTTTGCGTCGGAAACTGCCGGGGGCATCGTCGCCGCCGAACGTCCGTCCGCCAATGCGGCCAGTAACTGGCTTTGCTGTTGCATCAGCGCCATCTGGCTCTGGATCAACTGGACCAGCGCGGGGTCCGCATTGGCGATGCCGCGATCCGCGACCGGCGGCGCGGGCGCCGCTGGAGAGTCGAGCGGGAGGTGCTGATCCAGCATCGCCGACAATCTCGCAATGCTGTCCAGATCTTCCATCAAGCGCCGGAATTTCAACTTGAGCCCGTAGCGGCGTTCGATCTCCAATGCGGCCTGGGTGAGCGCCAGTGAATCGAAGCCCAGTTCGAGGAAACTCGTCTGCTCCGATTTCGCCGGGATCGGTTCACCGTGCAAGGCGCCCAGCAACTCGCGCAGTTCTGCGCCCAATCGCGTCGCGCGTTGGGGGAAAGCATCCGATTCCGTCTTCTTCCGATGCGGCATATCTCCCATGATTTCCCCCGTGGTCGCTTCCAATCCGGTTGCGGCCTCGATCCAGTAACGCTCGCCCCGGAACGGATAGCCGGGCAACGGTACACGCCGCCTCCGTTGTCCCGCGTAATATCCGTCCCAAACCGGTTCCACGCCGGAGCGCCAGCATTCGGCCAGCGCGCGTTGCATCTGATCCGCCGCATCACCGGGCTGCGCGGCATGACCCAAGCTGGCAACGACCAGTCCGTCGCTTCCAAGCATACTCCGGGTGAGTGTGCTCAGCGCGCGCCCCGGCCCGACTTCGAGCAACAACACCGCCTGCGATTGCGCCGCTCGCGCCTGCATCGCCTGATCTTGTGAGGCCCGATCTCGTACGACATATTCCAGCGCGGCGGAGAATTGCACGGGCCGGCGCAACTGATCGCACCAGTAGTCGACCGAAGTCGCCTGCTCAGCGGTGATCGGCGCGCCGGTGACGCAGGAAAGGAACTCCCGTTGCGGCGGCGCAATGCGCACCTGCTCGAACGCACGTCGAAAAACCGGGAGCGCGTCTTCCATCAGCGCCGAGTGATAGGCGTGGCTGACCCGTAAACGCGTGCCGGCGATCCCGGCTGCGGTCAAACGCGATTCGAATTCGGCGATGGCCGCATCGCGTCCGCTGACAACGGTCAATTGCGGCGCGTTCAAGGCTGCAATTTCCACGCCTTCCGGCAACAAGGTCGAAAGCCGATCGGCGGAAGCGCGCACCGCCAGCATCGCACCGGACGGTTGCGCGAACATCGCCGCGCCGCGCGCGCAGACCAGTGCGATCGCATCTTCCAGGCTGAACACTCCCGCCAGCGCCGCCGCGACGTATTCGCCGCTGCTGTGGCCGAGCATCGCGCGCGGCACGATTCCGAAGCTCTCCCACAATTTCGCCAATGCGTACTCGACTGCGAACAGCGCTGGCTGTGTGTAGCGCGTTTCCGCCAGCAATGCGTCGGCGGCCTTCGCGTTTTGCCCAGTCGGCAGAATCAACGTTCGCAGATCGCGCTGCAAATGCGTGGAAGCCAGTGCGCAGCAGCGCTCGAAATGCTCGCCGAACACCGGCTCCGCATCCACAAGTTCGCCTGCCATGCCGGTGTGTTGCGAACCTTGTCCGGGAAACAGGAACACCACGCCCGGCACGCCTTCAGCGCGTAACGGCGCTATCCGATCCAGACGCTCGCGCGCTTCGGCGACGCTGGACGCAACCACTGCGCCGCGAATTGGCATCGGCCTGCGGCCTGTCGCGAGCGTGTAGCCGACATCGGGCAATTCATCTTCGCGGATCGACTGCAATGCTTCCGAAAGTTCGGCTGCGCGGCGTTGCAGGGCCGATTCACCCTGTGCGGACAATGGCAGCACGGTGTAGCGACGGGCTGCCGCGGAAAACGTTGCGTCGGGTGCCTCCTCCAGCACCACGTGCGCGTTGGTGCCGCCGACGCCGAATGAACTTACGCCCGCGCGACGCGGCGTTTCTCCGCGCGGCCATTCAATCACGCGGTCGGCCACCTTGAACGGACTGTTCGCGAAATCAATTTCCGGGTTGGGCGCGCGATAGTGCAGGGTCGGCGGAATCCGCTGATGATGCAGGCTGAGCGCCGACTTGATCAGCCCGGTGACGCCACTCGCCGCCACCAGATGGCCGAAGTTGCTCTTGACCGAGCCGATCCAGCAATACTGCGCGGAGGACCCATCTTCGCGAAAGGCACGCGTCAGTGCTTCCACCTCGATCGGATCGCCCAGTTGCGTCCCGGTACCGTGCGCCTCCACGTAACCGATGGATTCGGCGCTCACGTCTGCGCTGGCCAGCGCCTGCCGGATCACGGCAGCCTGGCCGCGCACGCTGGGTGCGGTGAAGCTGGCTTTCTCCGCGCCATCGTTGTTGACGCCGACGCCGCGGATCACCGCCCAGATGAAATCGCCATCAGCCTGCGCGTCCGACAGCCGCTTGAGCGCGACCACCGCACCGCCGGAAGAAAACACTGTGCCATTCGCCGCCGCGTCGAAGGGACGACAGTGGCCGTCTTCCGATTCCATGCCCCCTTCGATCGGCAGATAGCCCGATTCCTGCGGCACCACGATATTGATGCCGCCGGCCAGAGCCAGATCGCAACGCCAGCTCATCAAGGCGTACCAGGCCTCCGCCACTGCGACCAGAGAAGTCGAACACGCGGTATGCAGGCTCAGCGCCGGTCCGTGCAGATCGAGCCGGTGCGCCACTCGCGTGGCGACGTAATCTTTCTCATTCGCCAGCATCGCAGCGAATTCACCGGCCGCGCGCAGCAGTTCCGGTTTGGAATCGACCAGCTTGCGGTAGGTGTTGTTGGAAGTGCCGGCATACACGCCGATGCTGCCGGGGAAGCGCTGCGGATCCACGCCAGCGTGCTCCAGCGCGTTCCAGCACAACTCCAGGAATATGCGTTGCTGCGGATCCATCAGCAACGCCTCGGCCGGAGAAATGCCGAAGAACGCTGCATCGAAACGATCGATGTCTGCGATCACGCCGCGCGCGCTCACGTAACGTGGGTGATCGCGCAACTGCGCGGGTACCAGCGGCGACAATTCTTCCGGCGCGAATCGCGTGATGCTTTCGCGCCCGGCCAGCAGGTTGCCCCAGAATTGATGCGGCGAAGTTGCGTCGGGCCAGCGCCCGGCGATGCCGACGATCGCCACGGCTTCCGCGACCGCGCTCATCAGGCACTTCCCGGCCGCGATGCGAAACGCGCCAGCGCGGCGCGCTGATTCTGTCCTCGGACGTGCGCATCGCCGACGGCCGACGCGCCGTCCGTGTCGCCGCGCAGCAGCCCTGCCATGGCCGCGACGTTCGGATGTTCGTAGATCTGCACCGCGCTGATATTGCGAAACCCGCGCTGGCGCAATTCGTTCAATGCCCGAATCACGGTGAGCGAACGCGCACCATGGTCGAACACACTGGTGTGCAGATCCAGTTGAGGTACATCAAGCAACTGCTGCCACAACCACCGCAGTTGTTCCTCAAGCGGCGCCGATTCCGGCCACTGCAAGGGAATTTGTGTACCGGAATTTTCGAGAGCGCGCCGATCGATCTTGCCGCTGTCGGTCAAGGGCAAAGCGGCATGCATGACGAACTGCTGCGGAACTAGATATTCCGCCAGATGTTTGCGGCAATGGGCTCTCCATTGCGCCGCCAGTGCTTCGTCGCCAATCCCGGTGTCGCGGGACACAACGTGTGCGACCAGCCGGCGATAGGGTTCGACGCCGCCCGCGACCACGACAACCTCGCTAATCAATGGGTGCCGCGCGAGCACCGTTTCGATTTCGCCGGGTTCGATGCGGTAGCCGCCGATCTTGATCTGGGTGTCGATCCGGCCGAAAAATTCCAACAGGCCTTTCGCGCCGAACCGCACACGATCACCGGTGCAATACCAGCGTTCTCCCGATTGCTCGATGAAACGCTCCGCCGTCAGATCCGGACGATTGATGTATCCGGCCGCGAGACAATCACCGCCGAGCAGCAGCTCGCCTTCACTTCCACCCTCGATCGGATGCAGCGATGCGTCGACCACACGCAGTTTCACGTGCGGCAGCGGCCCACCGATCGACGGCAGGTCGGGCCATGTCGCAGGATCGCCCACGAGTTCGTGCGCGGTGACGACGTGGGTTTCGGTGGGCCCGTATTGATTGTGCAGCACGCAATCCGGCAACGCGGCGAACATCGCCCGGATCGCCGGCGTGATGCGCAACTGCTCGCCCGCCGTGATCACGTCACGCAAGTTCATCGACACGTCGCCGCCTGCGGCGATCGCCTCGGCGATCGCCTGCAATGCCACGTAGGGAACGAATAGCCGTTCGATCTTTTCGCGTGCAAGCAGCGCAATCAAAGCGTACGGATCGCGCCGCTCGCTGTCGTATGGAAGGACTAGGGTGCCGCCGGTCGCGAAGGTGGAAAGAATTTCCTGGAACGCGACATCGAACCCCAGCGGCGCGAATTGCAGTGTTCGAGCCGCCACACCCAAACGAGGATGTGCGACATGCCAATCGATCAATCGCGCAAACGCGGCATTGCGCATCGCGACGCCTTTCGGGCGTCCGGTAGATCCGGAAGTAAACAGGACATAGATCAGTTCCGCGGAGTCGGCGGGTAAATCGGCGCTCGCGGCGGCAGTCCCTTCAAGTTCGATTTCCTCGCGGGGGTGGCAAGGCATCCCGGCCGGCCAGCAACCACGTGTTTGTCCGGACGTGATCAGGAGGGCAGGACGGGCGTCTTCCAGCATCGCACAAAGCCGCGCGTGCGGATAGTTCGAATCCAGCGGCAGACAAACCCCTCCCGCGCGCAAGATGGCCAGCATGAGAATTACGCAACCGGGATCACGCACGGCGGTAAACGCAACCACATCGTTCTGGCGCAGCCCCTTTCGCAACAGACCTATTGCCGTACGGTCGACTGCTCGGTACAGCGACCGATAGTCGAACTCGACGTCACCGTGCCGGATTGCACACCAGTCAAGTTGCTTCCCATCAAAAACAACCCGGCGCGCACTCGCATTGTTGGCGGCAGGAGCCCTTGTCCCGGCGAACGTCATCGACTTCCCCAATTCCGCGCGGCATCCGCGCCGAAGCGCTCGGCCATTCCGATCAACAACCCAATCGTTCCCAAATAGGCGTCAAACAACGAGGCATTTCCGGAACATGCCGCGTGTTTCAGTTCGTCGGCAACACCCCCCCCGAAGTCGAGCCAGTTGATCGGATCAAGCTGATCGAACGCCTCGGAAATGCTGAGATCAAGGCTTCGAGCCGTTTGCCACCAACCACCTGCGCTCGCGGATTTCAGAAAATCGGTTGCAATCATCTGTTCTCGCATGTTCATGAGGACCGACTTTCCGACTGCGCCTGCCCGAGTTCCGCGACTCCCTTTTTATCGGGTGCTCTCAGGCCCCAATCCGCGAGCTGATTCGCACCGAACAACTCGGCGACCCCCAGAACAGGGCCCAACAGCTTTAGATACGATCCCAACCAGAACGCGCGTGCGCGTTGTCCCAATCGCTGCTGGTGCGCAATTACCTCGCGAGTGAAATCCCGCCAATTGCTGGCCTCGAGCTGGTCGAACGCCACCGTGATTCCTACATTAAGGCAGCGCGCCGTGTGCCACGTGCCGCAAGGCAGCCACATAGCCTCACCCGCACGCACCGTGACGGTGTAGCTGCGGGCTTGGCGCAATAGCGGGTAACGCTCGAAATCGGGTGAGTTCGCGCGTTCCACGGTGGACAGCCAAGGAGCTTTCGGATCCACGTACAACAAGTGTTCTTGGCCCGGTTCGTAGAAAGTGAATTCCTTGTCCCCATGAACCTGTGCAATCCAAGTGTGTAGACGGAGAAAGTCGTAATGCAGCAGCGGAAACTGACCATTCGGACCACCGAAGAAGACTTCGGTGTGATAGACCGATTCGAACAGTCCTTTCGGCATCAGCGGGTTCGTATGGCGGTTTGGCAGGCTGTAGCGGAAACGCGGCGTGATATCCGGCAGCAGATCGGGGCAGTCAGCAAGCGACAGCGTGCACGGATAGGGGGCAGGGCGTTCGACGCTGGATTCGCGTTGCAAATCAATAACCTCTGCCAACCGGTACTCGCGGCCGCGCACCTTGACGCGTTGTTCGCCGTAACGGCTGCGGAAAAACTCCGGCGTAAACCGCTCGCGCGCTGACCAATCCTTCAAAGCATCGGTCAGTATCACCGGCCGGCGCGGCCGGCGATAGCGCCGCACGAATTCTCCCAACGACAGGCCGCCCACGCGCTCGACGCGTTCCGTTTCGGTTATGCCCGGATTGGAAGTCTCGGAAATCATTTACCTGTCGCCCGCACGCACTCGCATTCGATCAGAATTCTAGCCGCAATTGGTCCCCCGGCTTGAATATTCCATGCAAGGCTTTCGCCATGCACCCCCTCCACGTAGTATCCTCAGGCGCGATGGGGGTCATATGTCCGGTGATACCGATTTTATCTTGCTGTATGAAGAGCTTGGACTCACTCCTGACCGGTGCAGTCTGGACGAGTTCAAGCGCGCCTATCGTCGGCGTGTTTCGAATTTGCACCCGGATCGCCGCCCGAACGCTGTGGACGAAGACAGCCCGGAAGCGATGCAGCGCCTGACCAGCCTTTATGGTGCCGCCATCGCTTTCGAACGTCGCTTCGGCCGCCTGCCGGGCGCGGGGCCTGCCCCCCAGCGTCGCCATGTGACCACGCCCGCCGGCGGATACTCGACGATCCACACTGCGCCCGGGCTTGGCATGCGCCGCGAATTTCCCTCGACGCCGGAACCCAGGTCGCTGCGCAAACGCGTCATCCTGGCGCTGCTGATCCTGCTGGCGCTGGCTTGGGCGTTGTGGGGAGTGGGCACGATCACCTCCCAATGATCGCCGCCCAATGATGCCGACGGCGGTCAGCGTGCGCCGCGGCGGAACAGCACCACCTCGACCGTCTGGATCAGGATCATCAGGTCGAACAGCAGATTGTGGTTCTTGACGTAGAACAGGTCGAACTTCAGCTTTTCCTCGGCATCCTCGGCGGATGAACCATAGGGATAACGCAGTTGCGCCCAGCCGGTCAGCCCCGGCTTCACGCAGTGGCGCAACGGGTAGTAGCGGATCTTCGAATTGAAATCGTCCACGAATTGCGGCCGCTCGGGACGCGGTCCGATGAAACTCATGTCGCCGTGGATCACATTCCACAACTGCGGCAGTTCGTCGAGGCGGCCTTTGCGGATGAAGCGCCCGACCCGCGTGACACGATCGTCGTCCTTGCTCGCCCAGCGAGCCACGCCGTCGCGCTCGGCATCGGTGCGCATGCTGCGGAACTTGATCAGCGAAAACCTCCGCCCGTGCTCGCCCACGCGTTCCTGCCGATAAAGCAGGGGCGCGCCGGCGCCGGATTCGATCCGGATGGCCAACGCCACCAGAAACATGAAGGGCCACGTGAGGGCAAGCACCACCAGTGCGGCGACGATATCGAAGGCACGCTTGGTCATGCGGCGCACCGGCGAGGAATCGAACCCGTCGGAGAAGATCAGCCACGACGGATTGACCAGACTCATCTTGATCTGGCCGGACTCGCGCTCGAAGAATGCAGCCAGTTCGGTCACGATGACGCCGTTCTGCTTGCACTCGAGCAATTCCGACATCGGCAAGCCGCCGCGCCGGTCCTCGGGGCCGACGACGAACTCGTCGACTTGCATCAGGTTGGCCCACTCGGCCAGCGGACGATCCGGCCGCAGCAACACGTCCGGTGGCACGACAACGGGTTCCTCACCCATCTGCACGTAACCGACCACGCGGAAACCACGCGAATCCGAGCGGCGGCGCATGCGCTGGGAGATGAGCGCGGCGCGTTGCCCGGCGCCCAATACGACGACACGGCGCTTGAAGAGCTCGGCATCCACGATCTGCAGGAAAATCGCCCGGAAGATCACCACCGCAACGAATCCGGTGACGAGCGCCAAGGCCAGCACACCGCGGCCGATGTAGGTCGGCGGCACACCGTAATACAGGATCAACAGTGCCGTTCCACCGAGCGCGAAACCCAGCGCCTGGCGCATGAACAACCCCCGCCAGTTGGCGCGCAGGTGGTTCTGGTAAAGC
>JAFEEJ010000277.1 GCA_018241145.1 Pseudomonadota bacterium
ACGCGCTGCTGATGTTCTGCGGGGACACGTATGCAGGCTGGAACGGCGGCGCGAATTCGCCGTAGGTCGCATGGTTGCGGCGCACGACCGGCGCCAGCAGGGAAAGGCTCCAGTCCGCATTCGGATGCCATGACGCCACCAGATTGATGTATTGGTTGCTCGTGTCGCGCTCGATCTCGCTGGCATCCGCGGATGGATCCGCCGGACGGTCGACCACTTCCTGCGGCGAAGCGCTGTCGTTTCCGTGGCGCAACTCATCCTGGTCCAGCCAGACGTATTCCAGGTTGACGCGCCATCCTTCCTGCGCGGAATACCCGGTGGCCGCATCGGTGCTGAGCGTGCAGCCGCAGGTCGCGCATGCATGCGCCAAGGGCGTTGCCAGCACGGAAGCAATCACCAGCGTCGCGGTGCAACGCAGCCTGTGCAAAGCGTGGTGCGATTTTTTGGTTGTTTCACGCATCAGGGATGACGGGACAAGGGAAATCGAATCGCCATTCTAGCGTGCGCGATGGCCGCGCTATTTTCGCCATGTGCAAAGGCGACTGGCCGCGCGGCGGATTTATTCCGTGCGCGAACCGCGCTCAACGGGCGTGCTGTTGCCGCAACACGCGCCGTCGTGCTTTCCGTTCCCTGCGCCGGCGCGACCAGGTCGCGAATACCAGATAGATCGCCGGAGTCGAGAGCAGGGTCAGACTCTGCGAGAAGACCAGTCCGCCGAGCATCGCGATGCCGAGCGGGCGGCGCAGTTCCGCACCGGTGCCCAGGCCGATCACCAGCGGCAACGAGGCCAGGATCGCCACCATCGTGGTCATCATGATCGGCCGGAAGCGCACCAGGCAGGCCTCGCGCACCGCATCGATCGGCGTGTGTCCCTGGCGCTCGGCGGCCAGCGCGAAATCGATCATCATGATCGCGTTCTTCTTGACCAGGCCGATCAGCAGGATCAGCGCCATGATCGCGACGATCGACAACGGCGTGCCGGTGACCAGCAGCGCCAGCAACGCGCCGACGCCCGCGGCCGGCAGGGTGGACAGGATCGTGACCGGGTGGATCAGGTTCTCGTACAGCATGCCCAGCACCAGATACACCGCGAGGATCGCGCCGATCAGCAGCATCGGCATCTGCTGCATCTGCTGCTGGAAGCGTCGGAAGAAATCATCGAGGCCCAGCTTGATGTCGCCGGGCATGCGCATGTTGGCGATCGTCGCCTGGATCTGCTGCATGGCTTCGCCCATGCTCACGCCCGGGGCGAGATTGAAGCTAAGCGACATGCTGGTCATCTGGTTGATGTGTTCGATCTGGCTGGGCGCGATGCCCGACTCCTGCTGCGCCACCGCGCTGATCGGGATCATGGCGCCGTTGGTGGAACGCACCCGGATCGTGTCCAGCGCGGCGGGTGTCGCCGTCTGCGCGGGCAATGCGCTCAGCACCACCTGGTAATTGTTGATGTCGGAATAGATCGTCGCGATCTGGCGCTGGCCGAAGGCGTTGTAGAGCGCGTCGTCGATCGCCGCCATCGACAGCCCGAGCGCCGCGGCCTTGGCGCGGTCCACCGACATGTTCTGCAGCAGGGATCCCTCGTCGAGGTCGGTGCCGACGTCGCGGAAGATCGGATTCTTCTGCAGCTGCGCCTGCAGCTTCGGCAACCATTCCACCAATTCGCTGTCGTCGTTGGCCTGCAGGTTGACGCTGTACTGGCCTCCCTGGCTGGTGCCGCCGCCGCCGCTGGGCAAGTCCTCATGCGGACGCAGGCGCACGTCCAGATCGGGATATTGTCCGACCTTGGCGGAAAGACGCGCGACCACGACGTTGGTCGGATCCTTGCGGCCCTCGTGCAGCGGTTTCAGCTGGATGCTGAACCAGCCGGTGGTACCGCGCGCGCTGCTGCCGATGGAAGCGCCGACATACTGCACGGCGGGGTCGGATTGCAGCACGTCCGTGATGGTGCGGGTGCGGGCTTCGAGATCGGGAAACGACATGGTGGCGCTGCCGCTGGCGCGTGCCCAGATCAGGCCGGAATCCTGCGGCGGGAAATTGGTGCCGGAAATCCGGGTGAACAGGAAGATGGTCAAGGCCAGCAGGAACAGCGGCGACCAGGCCATCAGCTTCGGATGCCTGTGCAGGGTCCAGTCCAGCGTGCGCGCGTAGATCGCCAGCATGCCGGCGTGGAAGCGGTCGAGCGCGCGCGCGAGCAGCGAAGGCTTTACCCCGCGATCCGTCGCGTGGTGCCGCAGGAACAGCCCGCACAGCGCCGGGGTGAGGGTCAGCGACACCAGCATCGATACCACGATCGCCGCGACCAGGGTCACGGTGAATTCGCGGAAAAAGACGCCGATCATCCCCGGCGCGAACAGGATCGGCGTGAACACCGCGACCAGCGAAGCGGTGATCGCGATGATGGTGAAGCCGATTTCCTTCGCGCCTTCCAGCGCGGCCTGCATGCGCGTCTTGCCCTCGTCGAGATGGCGGGCGATGTTCTCGATCACCACGATGGCGTCGTCCACCACGAAGGTCAGGGCGATCACCAGCGCCAGCAGGGAAAGATTGTCGAGCGTGTAATCCATCGCGTACATCACGATGAAGGCGCCGCACAGCGACAGCGGGACGGCCGTCGAGGCGATCAGCGTCGGCGCGAGGCGGCGCAGGAAAACCGCCATCGTCAGCACCACCATCGCAAGGCTGATCAGCAGCGTGATCTGCACGTCGTTGACCGAATCGCGGATGGTCGGGGTGCCGTCGAAATACGGGGTCAGCTGGGTGCCTGGCGGCAACAACCCGCGCAGTGCGGACAACTCGCGCTTGACGCCGTCGACCGTCTGGATGACGTTGGCGTCGGGGCGGTTGAAGACCTGCAGCTGGATCGAACGCTTGCCGTTGAACCAGGCCGCCTGGTAGTTGTCCTCCGCGCCCTCGAAGACATTCGCGACATCGTGCAGGTACACCGGCGCGCCGTCGTGGGTGGCAACCACCAGGTCGGCGAAATCCCGCGCCGAGTGCAGCTGGTCGTTGGCGGTGATGGCGGTGGCGATGCGTCCGTCGCTGAGGAACCCCTGCGGCGAGGTCACGTTGGCCGCGGTGATCGCATTGCGGATGTCGTTGCTGGAAAGCCCGAGCGCCGACAGCTTGTGCAGGTCCACCTCCACGCGCACCGCCGGCTGCGCGCTGCCCGATACATCCACCGAGGCGACGCCGGGCAACTGGCTGAGGCGCGGCTGCAGCAGCGTGTTGGCCGCGTCGTACAACTCCGACATCGGCTGGGTGTCCGAGGTGAGCGCCAGCGCGATCACCGGGTCGTCGTTGGGATTGGCCTTGTGCCACTCCGGCATCGCCAGCCCCGAGGGCAGGTCGGGTACGGCGGCATTGATGGCGGCGTCGACCTGTTGCGCGGCCGCGTCGATGTCGACGTCGGAATCGAAAAACAGGATGACGAACGCGCTGCCGTCGGAACTGCGCGAGTTCATCATGTCGATGCCGGGGATCTGCCCGAGGTGCCGCTCCAGCGGCGCGGCCACGGTGGACGCCATCGTGGTGGCGCTGGCGCCGGGTTCGCCGGCGGCCACCCAGATCGCGGGAAAGGAAATCTGCGGCAACGCGCTGATGCCGAGCAGCGTGTAACACAAGGCTCCGACCGCCAGCACGCCCATCGCCAGCAGCGACGTGCCGATCGGACGTTTGATGAAGGGCGAGGAGAGGTTCATGGGGAAACGGGGGATTGGAGACGGGCAGCGGGGGCGCTCCGTCCCCTATGTGCGTGCGAACGCATGAGTTCGCGAACGCCCGCATCTACGTAGCCAGCACGATTGCGACAGCATGACGTGCATGCGCCCCCGCTGCCCATCCCCCATCCCGTTTTCGTGCAAGCAACAATCATGTGCTTTCACTCGATGCGGATTCAAGGCTTGCGTGCGGCTGCCGCCCGCGCTGCTTCAGCCAGTCATGGAAGCGTTCCATGTACAGATAGATCACCGGCGTGGTGTACAGCGTCACCAGTTGCGAGAGCAGCAGGCCGCCCACGATCGATATGCCCAGCGGCTGACGCAATTCGGAGCCGATGCCGTTGCCGAGCGCCAGCGGCAGCGCGCCGAACAATGCCGCGAAGGTGGTCATCATGATCGGGCGGAAGCGCAGCAGGCAGGCGCGCCGGATCGCGTCGTGCGCGTTCCTGCCGTCGCGCCGCGCGGTGATCGCGAAGTCGATCATCATGATCGCGTTCTTCTTGACGATGCCGATCAGCAGCACGATGCCGACGATGCCGTCCACCGACAGCGGCATGCCGAACAGCATCAGCGCCAGCAGCGCGCCGACGCCGGCGGGCGGCAGCGTGGACAGGATCGTCAGCGGATGGATGTAACTCTCGTACAGCACGCCCAGCACGATGTAGATCACCACGATCGACGCCAGCAGCAGCAAGGCCTCGTTGCCCAGCGACGAAGAAAATTCGGCCGCGCTGCCGATGAAGCCGGTGCGGACCTGCGCGGGGAAATGCAGCGAGGCCGCGGTGCGGTTGATCGCATCCACCGCCTGCGACAGCGAATAGCCGTCGGCCACGTTGAACGAGAGGATCACCGCCGGCAGCTGGTTCTGGTGCGCGATTACCTGCGGGGCGCTGGTGAGCGAGGCGGAAGCGATCGCCGAGAGCGGGATGGTGTTGCCGCCGCCGATCGTGATGCCGGTATTGGATTGACCGATGCCGGTCGCGGTCGACGAATTGCTCGACGTCAGCATGCCGAGGCTGGTGGCGTTGGTGCCGGTGAGCGCGCCGCTGCCGCCGTTGGAGCGTACCCGCAGCATGTTCATGAGATCGGTGCTGTTGCGGAATTGCGGCGCCACCTCCAGCACCACGCGGTACTGGTTCTGCTGGGTGAAGATGGTCGAAATCTGGCGCTGGCCGTAGGCGTCGTACAGCGTGTCGTCGATGGTCTGCACCGGCACGCCGAGCCGGCTCGCGGAAGTGCGGTCGATGTCGAGTTTCAGCGCGCGGCCGTTCATCGCGAGGTTGTCGGAAACATCCGCCAGCTCCGGCAGCTCCTTCGCTGCCTGCGTCATCTGTCCGGCGTATTTCTGGAGTTCGACCGGATCGACCTCGGAAATCGCGTACTGGTAGGCGGTGGGTGCCACGGTGGTATCGAGGGTGATGTCCTGCACCGGTTTCAGGAACAGCGCCGCGCCGGGGATGCCTGCGACATCGCGATGCAGGCTGGCCACGACGTCGTCGAGGCTGCCGCGCTCGCTGCGCGGCTTCAGCACGATGCTGACCTGGCCCTGGTTGAGGGTCGGATTGATGCTGCCGGCGCCGATGAAGCCGGCGATGCCGGCCACGGCCGGGTTGCGGCGCAGCGCGCCGGTCACGGCCTCGGTCAGCTTTTCCATGGCCGGATACGCAATGTCGTTGTCCGCCTGCACCACGCCCGTGATCAGGCCGGTGTCCTGTTCCGGCAGCAGGTCCTTCGGGATCGCCACGTACAACGCCACCGTCACCACCACGGAGGCGAGCGCGATCAGGATCGTGGTGCGCTGGTGCGCGAGCACCCAGTCCAGGCTCGATTCGTACCAGCCCAGCATCTTCGCGTAGAAGCCGCGCCGGTTCTGCGCCGCGGCCTCGTCGCCGGTCGGCAGCGAGCCGGGTTTCAGCAAATAGGCGCACATCATCGGTGTCAGCGTCAGCGACACGCCCATCGAGATCGCCACCGCGATCGTCAGCACCCAGGCGAATTCGTGGAACAGCCGCCCGGTGACGCCGGGCATCAACAACAGCGGCAGGAACACCGCGATCAGCGACACCGTCAGGGACAGCACCGTGAAGCCGATTTCGCGCGAACCGATCTCCGCCGCTTCGCGCCCTTCCTTGCCTTGTTCCAGGTAGCGCACGATGTTCTCGATCATCACGATCGCATCGTCCACCACGAAACCGGTGGCCACCGTCAGCGCCATCAGCGACAGGTTGTCGAGCGAAAATCCCGAGAACGCCATCACCGCGAAGGTGCCCATCAGCGACAACGGCACGGCCACCGCCGGGATCAGCGTGGCCCACAGCCGGCGCAGGAAGACGAAGATCACCGCCACCACCAGCACGATCGCCAGCAGCAGGGTCAGCTCGACATCGCGCACCGAGGCGCGGATGGTGACCGTGCGGTCGGCGAACACCGACAGGTGGATGCCGGCGGGCAGCACCGCGCGCAACGACGGCAGCGTCTGCTCGATCTGGTCGACGGTCTGGATGATGTTGGCGCCGGGCTGGCGCCGGATGTCCAGCAACACGGCCGGCTTGCCGTTGGCCCACGCCGCCAGCTGGTCGTTTTCCACGCCGTCGATCACGTTGGCGACGTCCGACAATTTCACCGGCGCACCGTTCTTGTAGGAGATGACGGTGGCGGCGAACTGCGCGGCGTTCTGGATCTGGTCGTTGGTGCCGATCTCGTAGGTCTGCACCGTGCCGTTCAACGACCCCTTGGCGGCGTTGACGTTGGCCTGCGTGAGCGCGCTGCGCACGTCCTCCAGCGTCAGGCCCATGTTGGCGAGCTTGCCGGGATCGACCTGGATGCGGATGGCCGGGCGCACGTTGCCGGCGATCGACACCAGGCCCACGCCCGGCACCTGCGCGAGGCGTTGCGCGAGGATCGAATCGGCATAATCGTTGACGTCGCGCAGCGGCAGCGTGTCCGACGTGAGCGCAAGGGTGAGGATCGCCGCGTCGGCGGGATTCACGCGCTTGTAGACCGGCGGATACGGCAGGCTGCCGGGAAGACGCGCGGTGCGCAGCGCCGACTGCACGTCCTGCGCGGCGACATCCAGGTCGGCGCCCATCGTGAATTGCAGCGTGATGCTGGAAAGCCCCGCGGCGCTGTTCGAACTCATCATCGTGAGTCCGGAAATCTGCCCGAGCTGTTGTTCCAGCGGCGTGGTCACCAGGTTCGCGATCGTGGTCGCGCTGGCGCCCGGATATTGCGTGGTCACCACCAGGCTCGGCGCTTCGACTTCCGGAAGCGCGGATACCGGCAGTTCGCCATAGCCCATGATGCCCAGCAGCAGCACCGCCGCCATCAGCAGGGACGTGGCGATCGGGCGACGGATGAAGAGGCTGGAAAAGCTCATGGCGCGGCAGTCGGCGGTCGGGGGACGGACATCACCGGATCACGGACGAAGCCCGGATCAGTGCCCGCGCCCGCGTCGTCCGCTGCCGCCCTGTTCGGCGGCCTGGATCTGCGCGGTCGTGGGCGGCGCCGGGATTTCGCCGGGTTTCAGGGCGGTCACCTTGCTGCCTTCCTTCAGCCGGAACTGGCCGGCGGTGACCACGAGATCGCCGGCTTTCAGCCCCGACAGGACGATCACGCCGCTGTCGCCGGATTCGCTGCCCTGGGTGACGGTTCGCATCGTGACGTATCTGACCGGTGCGGCCGGCTTGCCGGAGGCGCCCTCGCCGCTTTTGCCGCGCTTGCCGCCGAACCAGCCCTGCCGCGCGGTTCCGGTTTCGGAAGACGATTCCTTGTCGGCGCCGGGCGGCGGCTTGTCGGTGATCAGCCAGGCGTAATCGCCGTTCGGGCCACGCTGCACCGCGGCCGCGGGCACCACCAGCGCCTTTTCGTCGACGCTGACCTGCAGCCGCGCGTTGGCGTACTGGCCCGGGGTGAGCCGGTTGCCGCCGTTGGGAAATTCGGCGCGCAACTTGAACGAGCCCGTGTCCGGATCGATCTGGTTGTCGATCACCTGCAGCACGCCATCGCCTTCGACCACATTGTTGGAGGCATCGAGGATCGCCACCGTCAGCGGCGCCTTCGCCTGCGCCGCACGAACCTGGTCGAGGTATTTGCCCGCGAGGGTGAAGATCACGTAGATCGGATGCACCTGCGTCACCGTCACGATGGTCGACGATGTCGTCACCACGTTGCCGGGATCGACCTGGCGGATTCCCGCAATGCCGTCGATGGGCGAAAGCACGCGGGTATAGCCGAGCTGGACGTTGGTGTCCTTGATGCTGGCGTCGTCGGCCGCCACCGCGGCCTGCCATTGGGCCACGGTGTTCTTCTGGGTGATGCGGTCGATCTGCGCGACGTATTGCCTGTATTGCGGGCTTTCGCTGCGCGCCAGGTTGGCCTGCGCGGTGGCGAGCTGGGTCACGTCCTGCGCACGCTTGGCGACGGCCTGGTCGAGCTGCGCCTGCAAGGAACGCGGGTCGATTTCGGCCAGCACCTGCCCCGACTTCACCGGGGCGCCCTCGACGAAATCCAGTTTCAGCAACTGTCCGCCGACCTGCGGCTGCACGTTGACGGTATTGAGTGCCGTTACCGTGCCCTGGTTGCTCAGGTAGACCGGCACGTTTTCGGCCGCGGCGGGAACGACCGTCACCGGCACCGGCGCATTGGACTGGTCGGAATCGTCAGGCTGCGCGTGGTGCAGCATCCGCCAGAGCAGGATGGCGACGATGATTGCCGCGATCGCGATTGCTGTCCATTTGCCGCGCGACATGGAATATCCTTGACGGAAACCTGACATGGAATGCGCGCATGCTACCGGCGCGCCTTGAATCGCACCGCACCGGATCCGGCGCAGCAAGTAAAGTAGGGTAAAGCATCCGCGCGCGATCCGCGGCGGATGCGTGACTTCCGGGCTATCGCGATGGCTTTGCGGCCGCGATCCGCGGCCCTCGCCTTCAGCGTTCGGCCACCACCGTCGGCACGCCTTGCCCCGATTCCGGGATCACCGTTTCCGCCGCGTGCTGCGCATGGCGCGCGTCCAGTTTGCGGATCAGCGGCAGCACCGCCAGCGCGATGATCGTGCAAGCCACGCCGGTTGCGCCCAGCCAATTGAACAGCCGCGTGTAGATCGGCATCATCTGCACCGGGTCGGTGATGGTTTCCGGCACGCTGGCGAAGGTGGCGACCACGCCGCCCAGATACTGCGACACGCCCGAGGCGACGAAATACGCGCCCATCATGAAGCCGCCCATCCGCGCCGGCACGTAGCGCGCCACGAATGCCAGCCCCAGGCCGCTGGTCAGCAGTTCGCCCAGCGCGCCGAATCCGTAGCCGCCGATCATGATCCACTGGCTGGTCTTGCCGGGCGAGGTGGTGAACATGCCGGCTGCGCCGTAGACGAAGAAGCCGATCGCCACCGCCGCGAACCCCAGCGCGAATTTCGCCGCGATCGAGAGGTCCTGGCCGCGCCGCGCGAAATGCGTGTAGGTGAAGGCGAGGATCGGGCTCAACGCGAAAATCCACAGCGGGTTCAGCGCCTGGAATTGCGCGGGATCCCAGTTGAACAGATGCATGCCGAACAGGCGGAACGCGGGGTCCACGTCGCGCAGCGCGAACAGGTTCAGCGAGGTCGACATCTGCTGGTAGAAGATGAAGAAGAACACCGTTTCGATCACCAGGATCAGCGCGATGATCAGCCCCGGTTTTTCGCTCGCGTGGCTCTTCGCGATCAGGTAACCGAAGATCAGCAGCACGCACGCGCCCGCGACGTAGACGAAGATCTTCGCGACCGTGCCGTATTTCAGGATGAAGGCGGAGACGAACATCACCGCGACGCCACCGGCCAGCACCGCCGCGAGTTTCCACAGCTTGAACGGCTGGCGGTCGGGCTCGGAACCGATGTGGCTCAGGGTGTGCCGCATGACGGCGTAGTTGCCCAGGCCCACCAGCAGGCCCACGGCGCATACCGCGAAGGCGATGTGCCAGCCCAGTCCGTCGCCGAAGAAGTTCGCCGCGTTGGCGCCGAGCAATCCCGACAATTGCCCGCGATACGGCGCGTTGAAATAGTTCTTGATCACCGGCGTCAGCAGCATCGAGAAGGTCGAACCGATGTTGACCGCCATGTAGTAGAGCGTGAATGCGCTGTCGATCTTGGCGTCGTCGCCTTCGTAGATCTTGCGCACCAGGTTGCCGGCGTTGGCCTTGAACAGCCCGTTGCCGACCACGATCACGCCCAGCGCCAGGAACAGGAATCCGGAAGAAGCCGCCGGCACCACCATCAGCGCGTAGCCGCATGCCAGCACGATCGCGCCCAGCAGCATGGTGCGCCGCGTGCCGAGGAACTTGTCGCCGACCCAGCCGCCGATCGCGGGCGAAACGTAGATCAGCGCCGCCGCCGCGCCCCAGGTCAGGTTGGCCGGCGTGTCCGGAAAGCCCAGCCGCTCGACCATGTAATAGATGATCAGCGCCTGCATGCCGTAGTAGCCGAAGCGCTCCCACATCTCGATCAGGAACACGGTCGAGAAGGAGCGGGTCCTGGACACGGTCGGTTGCATGGCATTCATGGCGGGTGCGGCCCCTGTCGGTGCGGAGTCGGCCAAGCCTACCCGATGCGGGCCGGGATGTGGTCAAACGGCGGGGAGCAGGGAGCAGGGAGCAGGGAGCAGGGAGCAGGGAGCAGGGAGCAGGAAGGCTTGTTTGTCCTGTCGTCATTCCGGGGCGGCCGAAGGCCGAACCCGGAATCCGCTTTTCGTTCCCGTGCAGGCTGGAGCCGATCCCGGGTTCCCGCTTTTCGAGCGGAGTCCCGGAATGACAAAGCTTGTTATGCTCTTGCCGCTCACCGCTCACCGCTCACCGCTCACCGCTCACCGCTCACCGCTCACCGCTCACCGCTCACCGATGAAGACCTACCTCGACCTGCTCCGCGACGTGCTGGAACACGGCACGCGCAAGGACGACCGCACCGGCACCGGTACGCTGAGCGTGTTCGGGCGGCAGATGCGTTTCGATCTGTCACAAGGCTTTCCGCTGCTGACCACCAAGAAACTGCACGTGAAGTCCATCGTGCACGAGTTGCTGTGGTTCCTGCGCGGCGAAACCAATGTCGCGTACCTCAACGAACACGGTGTCAGCATCTGGGACGAATGGGCCGACGCGGACGGCGAACTGGGGCCGGTGTACGGCAAGCAATGGCGCGCGTGGGGCGGGGCGGACGGGCGCAGCGTCGACCAGATCGCGCAGGTGGTCGAACAGATCCGGCGCAACCCCGATTCCCGCCGGCTGGTCGTCAGCGCCTGGAACGTGGGCGAACTGGACCGCATGGCGTTGCCGCCGTGCCACGCCCTTTTCCAGTTCCACGTGGCGAACGGGCGGTTGTCCTGCCAGCTCTACCAGCGCTCGGCGGACATCTTCCTCGGCGTGCCGTTCAACATCGCCAGTTACGCGCTGCTGACCTGCATGATCGCGCAGGCGTGCGACCTCGCGCCCGGCGAATTCGTGCACGCGCTGGGCGATGCGCACCTGTATCTCAATCACCTCGAACAGGCGCGCGAGCAGTTGGCGCGCTCGCCGCGCGCATTGCCGAAACTGGTCCTGAATCCGGACGTGCGCTCCATCTTCGATTTCCGTTTCGAGGACATCCGCATCGCCGATTACGATCCGCATCCGGCGATCAGGGCGCCGATCGCTGTCTAGAGCGGCCGCAAAGCTGCTGCGCTCGGCAGCTTGCGCGCCGGCGGTGCTCGGATCAGGCCCGGTACATGGATGTACCGCTTTGGGGCCAAGGAATCCTCATGTATTGACCTATACACTCCGGTTCCTGCGCTCCGGCGTCGCGCAACCTGCCTTCGCTCGCTACGCTTTGCAATCCGCTCTGATCGTGCATGAACAAGTATTCAAGCATCGTTTTGCTCGCCGCCCTTGACCGGAACCGCGCCATCGGCCGCGGTGGCGCGATGCCGTGGCATCTGCCCGATGACCTGAAACGTTTCAAGGCGCGCACGCTCGGCAAACCCGTGTTGATGGGCCGCAAGACCGCGCTCAGCGTGGGCCGCGCGTTGCCGGGACGCGAAAATCTTGTCCTGACTCGCGCGGTTGAAGCGCCTTTTGCGGAACAGCGCGTGGTGCATTCGCTGGATGAAGCGTTGGAATTCGCGCGCGGCGAGGAACTCGTGGTGATCGGTGGCGGCGAGGTCTATCGCCAGGCGTTGCCGTGCGCGACGCAGTTGTGGCTGACCATGGTGGATGCCGAAACGCCGGATGCGGACACCTTCTTTCCGGAATTCGATCCGCGCGAGTGGCGTGAAACCGCCCGCGAACACCATCCTGCCGATGCGAAGCACGCGTTCGCGTTCGACTTCGTCGATTGCCGGCGCGCGGATGGCAACGCGGCGCGATGATCGAAGTCGCCGCCGGCGTGCTGGGCGACGCGCGGGGCCGCGTCCTGCTGATGCAGCGCAAGCCCGGCACGCATCTCGTCGGCGCCTGGGAATTCCCCGGCGGCAAGCTGGAGCCGGGGGAAACCGTCGAGCAGGCACTGGCGCGCGAACTGCGCGAGGAACTCGGCATCGAGGCGCACGCTTTCGCGCCATTGCTCTCGCTGCCGTGGCGCTATCCGGAAAAAACCATCCGGTTGCACGCCTTGCACGTGACCGAATGGCGCGGCGCGCCGCAGCCGCGCGAAGGCCATCCACTGCGCTGGCTTTCGCCCGGGGAGATGGTCGCGAGCGAAATGCCGCCGGCGGACCGACCGGTCGTCACCGCCTTGCGGTTGCCGGATCTTTACGCCATTTCGCCCGGGGATCTGGCGGAACGCGAGGCGGTTTTCGCATGGTTGCAACCGTTCCTGCGCGATCCGCGGGCACCGCTCCTGCAGTTTCGATTTGTGGAAATGGAGCGTGCGGATCGGCGCGCCATCGTGCATGACGCGTTGATCGCTGCGCCGGAATTGCGGTCGCGCTTGCTGGTCAATGCCGATGCGGGATTGGCGGCGGAATTCGGCATCGGCGTGCATCTGCGCGCCTCGCAACTGCGCGAATGGACCTCGCGTCCGTTGCCTGCGTCGCAATGGATCGGCGCGTCCTGCCACGACGCAGGGGAACTGGAACTTGCCGCGTGCCTCGGCGCCGACTTCGCCACGCTGTCGCCGGTGCACGCCACGGCCTCGCACCCCGATGCGGCGACAATGGGCTGGAAACGTTTCGCGGAACTGGCGTTCGACGCGCGCCTGCCGGTGTATGCGCAGGGCGGGGTCGGCGCGGGCGATCGGGACACCGCGCGTGCGGCCGGCGCGCAGGGCGTGGCGGGTATCCGCGCATTTTTGTAGAACCTCTCTCCCTCGGGAGAAGGGCGGGGGTGAAGGTTCGATACTGTCTTGCGGCGACGAACTTGAGCAAGCCTCTCGGTCGCGATGCTGCGCAAGTTCGTACCCTCACCCGGCCCTCGGCCACCCTCCCCCGGAGGGAGAGGGAACGGCGATGACGTTTTTCGCGATGTTGGTCAGGCCCGTGGCCGAGAACGCGCCTGCGCAAGTTCCAGATACTTCGCATGCAGCGCCGCGACGTGTGCATCCAGCGCCGCTTCGTCGCCGTCGTTGACGATCACGTCGTGGGCCAGTGCGCCGCGCTGCGCGCGCGTGGCTTGCGCATCCAGCGTGCGTTGCGCCTGCTCGCGCGTGACCCCGTCGCGCCGCATCAGCCGTTCGATCTGTGCTTCTTCCGGCGCGTCCACCAGCAGCACGCGATCGACGAATGCGTATTGCGGCCAGGTCTCGGCGAGCAGCGGGATCATCAGCAGGCAATACGCGCCGCGGTCCTTCGCAACCCGCCGCCGCAGCCATTCACGCACGCGCGGATGCACGATCGCTTCCAGTTTCCGTCGTGCCTCGGCATCGTCGAAAATGCGTTCGCGCAGGGCGCGGCGATCGAGCGTGCCGTCCGCGCCCAGCACGTCCGCGCCGAACACGAATTCGATTTCGGTCAGCGCCGCCTGCCCCGGTTCCACCACGGCGCGCGCGGCCGCATCGGCGTCGTGCACGTGGATGCCGAGCGCCTCGAACCGCCGCGCCACCGCATTCTTGCCCGAAGCCACGCCGCCGGTCAGCGCGACCACGAATTGCCGGGGTCGTGGTGATCCGCTCATGCTTCGATCATGCGGGTCGTCGTCATGGCCCGGCTGAGGCTTCGGAAGGCGACGGCAACACCACCTCGCAGCCCTTGCCGAAGGCCGCCTTGTCGTAATCGGTCTGCCACAGGACGTGCACGGTGCGCGGACGATAGCGCCATTCGGCGCTGAACAGGCTCCACGACGGATCGTGCCCCGCAAAATCCACTCCACTCATGTCGATGATCGATTCGAAGGTATCCGCGCTCAGCGTGCGCTTGCCGGCGTTCTCGCGCAAGGTCGAGACCCGTTGCGGGAAGGCCGATGCGTACGCATCGGAGTACCAGAACAGCGCCGGTATCTGGAATTCGTAGCGCGTGCCGATGCCATGTCCTTCCTTGCCGCAGGTCGCGTTCGGCAGTGTTTCGCCGTGGTCGGACTCGAACCAGAGCGCCGTGATCGCCCCGCTGCCGCGCAGGATGCCTATGGCCTGCGTCAGCACGCGATCGGTGTACAGGATGGTGTTGTCGTAGCTGTTGCGCACGCGCTCGTTCCTGCCCGCTTCGCCGCCGCCATCGGCGATGGTGGGCTTGAAGCGCGCGAATGCTCGCGGGTAACGAAAATCGTAGCTCTGATGGCTACCCATCATGTGCAGCACGATGAACAGGTCCTTGCCGGAATCGCGCAGTGCGTCGCGCAACGGTTGCAGCAGATCCTCGTCGTAACTTCCCGGGGCAGCCCATGAGGCGTGGTTCAACCACACCACATGCCGGGCTTCGTAGGCGTAGATCGACACCGGTGAATCGTACTTGCCGATCGCCAGCTGGTTGGAAATCCAGTACGTCTCGAAACCGGCCTCCTGCATCGCGCGCAGGATGGAGGCTTCGCGCCACGCGAGGCTCCAGCGCATGGCAGGGGGTTTGCGCGTCAGGATCATAGGAATCGCGTCAATCGATTCCGGCCACGAAGTGAGCATGTCCGGGATGGGCACCAGATTGGCGACCTGCGACAACCCGGGATTGGTGGGCCGGTCGTAGCCGAAGAGCTGCCAATGATCGCGCCGGCTCGCCTCGCCGATCACCAGTACGTAGACCTGGCGCTGCCGCGGCGCATCGATGCGCCGCGCGTGGAAGCGGAATTCATCCAGACGCGCCGCACCAGCACGCATCGCCGTCCATTCCCTGTGGTATTCGGCGACGCGCTGGAACAGGCCGAACGGGTAGCCTGACGCGACGGGGTCCTCGAGCGAGGTGAGCAACACATCGCTGTCGTGGAACCGTTCGGTGATGTCGCCATGGGTGGTCGCGAAGGCAACCGCAGCGGAAGCGAAGGGCAGGCTGAGTCCGATGATCAGAATCCAGGTGCGCCATCGATTGCGCCAGTGCAAATGCGCTCGTTGGCTCAGCCATGCGGCCAGCAATGCAACCGTCAGGCCGGCCAGCAGGAAAATCGCCAATGGCAGCATGGCCGGGCCGAGGTATTCGCGGGCCTCGCGGGGATTGGTCGCAACGATCGTCGCGAGCACATCGGGCGAGACCGGATGGTGATAGACGGAGACATACCATGCTTCGAGCGGCGCCAACGCAGCGAACGGCGCCAGAAGCAGGCACGTCAGCCACGGCAATTCCCCGAGAATGGCGAACAGCAAAACCAGCAGTGCGACAGGCAGCAACAGGGCTTCCATCCAGGTCTGCACGCCGTGTTCGAAATGGAGCCAGATCAGGTTCGGCAGCATCAGCAGCGCGAACAACAGCGCGATCGCACACCACGCCCGCAGGCGTGCAACGTCAACGCTTGGGGTATTCATCGCAGGCCGCTGAAATGCAGATAGGCGGAGAGCAGACTGTCTCCGGTCACGAACCAGACCCAACCCGCCGCTGCGAGAAACGGGCCGAACGGAATCGGCGTGGAGTGGTCCTGTCCGCGCGCGCGCAGCGCGATCACGCCGACGACTGCTCCGATCAGGGAGGAAATCAACACGACCGGCAGCAACGCCATCGGCCCCATCCAGGCGCCCAGCGCCGCAAGCAGCTTGAAATCGCCGTAGCCCATGCCTTCCTTGCCGGTAAGCAGCTTGAAGATCCAGTACACGCCCCACAGCGCAAGGTAACCGGTCGCGGCGCCGATGATCGCGGCGCGCGCATCCACGAACAGCGGCAGCAACGCGAGCAGCAGGCCGAGCCACAACAACGGCAGGGTCAATTGGTCCGGCAACAGTTGCGTGCGCAGGTCGATGCCTGCGGCGGCGATCAACGTCCAGGTGAAAAACAGCGCGGCCAGCGCCGCCCACGTCGGGCCGAACTTCCACACCACGACCGCGCTCAGGATTCCGCTCAGCAATTCGACCAGCGGGTACTGGATCGAAATCGGCGCCTTGCAATGGCGGCAGCGGCCGCGCAACAGCAGCCAGGAAAACAGCGGGATGTTGTCGTGCGCCGCCAGCGGATGTTTGCAGTGCGGGCAATGCGAGCGCTGGCGCACGAGGTCCGGCGGCGCGGCTTCCTCGCCCTGCAGATCCAGCACTTCGCGCGCATCGCGCCGCCACGCATGCATCAGCCGCGCGGGCAGGCGCAGGATCACCACGTTGAGGAAACTGCCGACCAGCAGGCCCAGCACGAAGGCCGCGGCGACCCAAGTCGCCGCAGGCATGCCGGCAAGCCCGGTCATCGCGGCTTCGCTTGCCTCAAAACGCGCCGGCCAGCTTGAAGATCGGCAGATACAGGCCGACCACCATGCCGCCGACCAGTACGCCGATGACCACCATGATCAGCGGTTCCAGCAGCGTGGACAGGGTGTCCACCGCGTTGTTGACTTCTTCTTCGTAGAACTCGGCGACCTTGAACAGCATCGAATCCAGTGCGCCGGATTCCTCGCCGATCGAAACCATCTGCGTGACCATGTTGGGAAACAGGCCGGTCTGCTTCATCGCCAGTTGCAATTGGTGGCCAACCGCGACGTCGTCGCGCATGCGCCGCACGGCCTGGCCGTAGACCACGCTGCCGGTGGCGCCCGCCACCGCGTCCATCGCTTCCACAAGCGGCACGCCGGCGCGGAAGGTCACGCCCAGCGTACGCGCGAAGCGCGCGATCGCCGACTGCCGCAGGATGTTGCCGATGATCGGGATCTTCAGCGACATGCGGTCCACGAAGTGCGCCATCTTCTCCGAGCGCTTGTACGAGAACACGATGAACACGATGCCGCCGATCAGGATGAACAGCACCAGCCACCAGTACCGCTGCATGAATTCCGAAGCCGACACGATCATCTGCGTGAACGCCGGCAACTGCACGCCGGCGTCCTTGAATACGCCCTGGAACACCGGCACGACGAACACCAGCAGGATCAGGCTGACGATCAGCGCCACCGCCAGCACCATCGCGGGATAGAACAGCGCCTTCTTGATCTTGGCCTTGATCGCCTCGATGCGTTCCTTGTAGGTCGCCACGGTGTCCAGCACCGTGTCGAGCACGCCGGCCGATTCGCCCGCGCGTACCAGGTTGCGGTACAGCTCGTCGAACTGCACCGGGTACTTCGCCAGCGCCTCGTGCAGCGTGGAGCCGCCCTCGATGCCCTGCTTGACGTCGGTCAGCATGTTCTTGAAGCGGATGTTGCGCTGGCCGCCGGCGATGATCTCGAAGGACTGCACCATCGGCACGCCGGCCGCCATCATGGTGGCGATCTGGCGGCTGAAGATGGCCACGTCGCGCGGCTTGACGCGCTTGCCCGCGGCGCCGAACAGCGGCTTGGCCTTTTCCTTGACCGACTGCGGATTCATGCCCTGCCGGCGCAGCTCGGCCTTGACCAGGCTGGCGTTGCGCGCCTGCAGCTCGCCTTTCATGCGGATGCCGCGCTTGTCCAGCGCCGTCCATTCGTACACCGTCATCTGCTTGACGGAAGCACGCGCGGCGCCGATGTTGCGCGGGCTGCCGATCTTGTTGGGCGACTTGTTGACGGTGGTGGCGGTGGCCATGGTTGTTCCCTGAAAAGTGCGACTTGGTTGTGCCGGCAAATCACAAAGCGGATTCCGGGTTCGGCTCGCGGTGAAGCCGCGAACCGCCCCGGAATGACGACATTGTCAAGCTTTTCCGGCTTCCGGCTTCGTTTCAGTCCTTGGTGACGCGGTTGATCTCGGCCAGGCTGGTGACGCCCTGCCTGACCTTCCACAGCGCGGATTCGCGCAAGGATCGCACGCCGCTCTTCTGCGCGGCTTCGGCGATCTTCATCGCGTTGCCGCCTTCCAGGATGATGTGCTGGATCTCGTCGTTCATCGGCATCACCTCGTAGATGCCGAGCCGGCCCTTGTAGCCGTCGTTGCAGCCCGAGCATCCGACGGCGTCGAACAACTGCACGCCCTTGGCGATCTCTTCGTGGGTGAAGCCTTCCGCCAGCAACGCAGGTTCCGGCAGCACCATCGGCTTCTTGCAGTCGTGCAGGCGGCGCGCAAGGCGTTGCGCGATCACCAGGGTCACGGATGACGTGATGTTGTACGGCGCGATGCCCATGTTCATCAGGCGCGCGATGGTCTGCGCGGCGTCGTTGGTGTGCAGGGTGGAAAGCACCATGTGGCCGGTCTGCGCGGCCTTGATCGCGATTTCCGCGGTTTCCAGATCGCGGATTTCGCCGACCATGATCACGTCCGGATCCTGGCGCAGGAACGAGCGCAGCGCGGCGGCAAAAGTCATGCCGCGCTTGACGTTCTGCTGCACCTGGTTGATGCCGTTGACGCGGATTTCCACCGGATCCTCGACGGTGGAAATGTTGCGGCCGACATCGTTGAGGATGTTGAGCGCGGTGTACAACGACACCGTCTTGCCCGAGCCGGTCGGCCCTGTCACCAGCACCATGCCGTAGGGCTTCTGGATGGCGTTGAGGAACAGTTCCTTCTGGTCGTCCTCGTAGCCCAGCTTCTCGATGCCCAGCCGCGCGGCGGCGGCGTCGAGGATGCGCAGCACCACCTTTTCGCCGAACAGGGTGGGCAGGGTGCTGACGCGGAAGTCGATCGACTTGGCCTTGGAGAGGTTCAGCTTGATGCGGCCGTCCTGCGGCACGCGCCGCTCGGCGATGTCCAGCCCCGCCATCACCTTCAGGCGCGAGGAAATGCGCGGCGAAAGCTTGACCGGCGGCGAGGCGACCGCACGCAGGATGCCGTCGAGGCGCACGCGCACGCGATAGTTGCCTTCATAGGGCTCGAAATGGATGTCCGAGGCGCCGCGCTTGATCGCGTCCACCAGCACCTTGTTGACGAACTTGACGACCGGGGCGTCCTCGCCGCCCACCGCGTCGAAACCGCTTTCGCTGTCCTCGCCGCCGTCGCCCAGCTCGAGGTTTTCCAGGCCTTCGGCGTCGTCCATCTCGGGCATGACATTGCCCTGATTGGCCAGCGCCTGGTCGATGGTGCGCCTCAGCAGGCCCGGTTCGACCAGGATCGGCTCGACCGCGCAATTGGAATGGAACTTGATTTCGTCCAGCGCGGCCGAATTGGTGGGATCGGCAATCCCCACGAACAGCCGGTTGCCGCGCTTGAACAGCGGCAGCGCGGTGTGCTTGCTGATCAGTTCCTCGCTGACGGCCTTCAACGGGAGCTGCGGGAAATCGAGCGCGCCGGCGTCCAGCAAGGGCACGCCGAATTCGGCCGACATGGCCTGCGCGATGCGGTTGCCATCGACCAGGGCGTTTTCCGAAAGCCAGTTCGCCAGCGGCATCTTGTTGCGCAGCGAATCCTCGACGGCCTGCCGCGCGTCGGCTTCCGACAAGGCGCCTTCGAGCGTCAGGCGACGCGCGATGCCGGTCAGTCCCGCCAAGGGAGTCGGGTTCATCTGGGTTGCCATGATGCTTGGGTAAACCCCCGTAACTGCGGATCGAATGTACCGCAATTGGAGCGGATTGGGGCAGGGCAAATGCAGATTGCGTGCCGCGCGTCGCAATTGTCGCCGGCCGGGACCCGGCCGGGCGCCCCG
Organism: Pseudomonadota bacterium; assembly: GCA_018241145.1. GTDB lineage: Bacteria > Pseudomonadota > Gammaproteobacteria > Xanthomonadales > Rhodanobacteraceae > 66-474. The sequence goes on from JAFEEJ010000277.1 coordinate 19,748, forward strand.
GAAGGGCAACAGGTTATGATCGCCCGGCCCGTCACGAGGGGATTCCGTGTTAAGCATCATCCTGCCGGCCAAGAACGAAGCCGCGGCGCTCGCCGACCTGCTGCCCCGCCTGTGCGCCGCGCAGCCGGAAGCGGAAATCATCGTGTCCGACGACGGTTCCACCGACGAGACCCGGGCACTGTGCGGACGGCACTGCGTGCGCTGCGTTTCCGCGCCCTATTCGATGGGCAATGGCGCGGCCGTCAAGCGCGGCGCGCGCGCGGCGACCGGCGAAGTGCTCGCGTTCATGGACGCGGACGGCCAGCACGATCCGGCCGACATCGCACGGCTGCTGGCCAAGCTGGACGAGGGCTACGACATGGTGGTGGGCGCGCGCGACTGGTCGGGACAAGCCGGCGTCGGTCGCGGCATTGCCAACACCTTCTACAACCGGCTCGCATCGAAGATGACCGGGCACCGCATCGACGACCTCACCTCCGGGTTCCGCGTGGCGCGCGCGGACAAGTTCCGCGAATTCCTGCACCTGTTGCCGAACGGCTTCAGCTATCCCACCACGTCGACCATGGCGTTCTTCCGCAGCGCCTTCCCGGTCGCCTACGTGCCGATCAAGGCCGCCGAGCGCGTCGGCACCAGCCACATCAAGCCGGTGCGCGACGGGCTGCGTTTCCTCATCATCATCTTCAAGATCGCGACGTTGTACGCGCCGCTGAAACTGTTCGTGCCGGCCAGCGCGGCGTTCTTCCTGGTGGGCATGGGGTATTACGTCTACACCTTCCTTTCGTTCCACCGCCTCAGCCTGATGAGCGCGGCATTCTGGAGCGCGGCGGTGATCATCTTCCTGATCGGGCTGGTGTCCGAGCAGATCACTTCGTTGACGTACCGGCGAGATGAGTGACACGCGCAAGCCGGTCGTGCTGGTGCTGGCTTCCACCTATCCGCGCCGGCGCGGCGATCCGGAACCCGGCTTCGTCCACGAATTGTGCCGCCGCCTTGCGGGGCGTTTCGACGTGATCGCGCTGGTGCCGGATGCGCCGGATGCGGAACCGGGCGGCACGTTGGACGGCGTCGAGGTCGTCCGCTATCGCTACGCGCCGCGACGCTGGCAGACGCTGGTCAACGACGGCGGCATCGTCGCCAACCTGCGCCGCGCGCGCTGGAAATGGCTGCTGGTGCCGGGTTTCATCGCCGGGCAGTATCTCGCGGCACGGCGGCTCGTCCGCAGGCGCAAGGTCGACGTGGTGCACGCGCACTGGCTGCTGCCGCAGGGCTGGATCGCGCGACGGCTGCGCAGGCGGCACGGCATTCCGTATCTGGTGACTTCGCACGGCGGCGACCTGTTCGGGTTGCGCGGCGGATTCGCGACGCGCATCAAGCGCGAGGTCGCCGCAGCGTGTGCGGGCATGACGGTCGTCAGCAGCGCGATGCGCGGGGAGTGCGCGCGCATCGGCCTGCATCCGCCGACGCTGGAAGTGCTGCCGATGGGCGTGGACCTGCAGCAGCGCTTCGTTCCCGACCCCGCGCAACCGCGCGCGCGCGACAAATTGCTGTTCGTCGGCCGCCTGGTGCCGAATAAGGGACTGACGCATTTGCTGGCCGCGCTGCCCGCGGTGCTCGCGCAACGTCCGCAGGTGCGACTGGTCGTCGCCGGCTTCGGCCCGGAGCAGGCCGCCTTGCAGGCGCAGGCGGCGCGGCTCGGCATCGCGGACCGGGTCGAATTCAAGGGCGCCACGCCGCAAGAGCAATTGCCCGCGCTCTATCGGCGCGCATCGCTGTTCGTCGCGCCGTTCGTGCGCGACCCGTCCGGCGATCAGGAAGGACTGCCCGTTGCATTGATGGAAGCGATCGGCTGCGGTTGTCCGGTCGTGGTCGGCGATGTGGCCGGCGTGCACGACCTGCTGGGCGATGCCGCCGCGGACGTGATCGTGCGGCCCGACGATCACGCAGCCGTGGCCTCCGCCATCCTCGCCGCGCTGCGCGATCCGGAAGCCGCCGCGGCGCGCGCGCGCGGCTTGCGCGATGCCGCCGCCGCGCGCGTGGACTGGCAACGCATCGCCACGGGCTATTCCTCGCTGCTGGATCGCTGCATCGAACACCCGCATTCCGCGCCACCAGGGCATTGACCTCCGGCGAGCCATGAAGAAGCATCCCAAACTCATCCTGCGCGAAAGCTGCATCGCCGATGTCAGCGCGTCGTGGCCGCCGGGAAGGTTCGTCGAGATGGGCGCCGGGACGGGCTACATGACGCGCCTGTTCCTCGAGCGCGGATTCACGGGGGCCTGCCACGATCTCGGCGAGGACAGCCGGCAGATGATCCGCGGCAACCTGGGCTTTGCCGGAGAACGGATCCGGGTGGTCGATGACCTCGCCGAACTGGAACCCGCATCGTTCGACTACCTGCTGGCGTTCGAAGTGCTGGAGCACATCGACAACGATCACGACGTTCTGCGCGGCTGGATGCGTTATCTGAAGCCCGGAGGACGCATCCTGGTTTCGGTGCCGGCGCATCAGCGAAAATACGGAAAGTCGGACGAAATCGTCGGCCACGTCAGGCGCTACGAGAAAGATGCCCTGCGCGAACTCCTCGAGTACGCCGGCGTCGGCGGCATCCGCATCGTCAACTACGGATTCCCGGTGACCGAAGCGACGCGTCGCCTGTCGAACTGGATGATCCGCAACGACCGCAGTTACGAAGACCTGACGCCGCAACAACGCAGCATACGCAGCGCACAGGCCAAGCCGAAAATCATCAATCGCATGCTCGCGCCGGTCAGCGACCAACTGTTCGCGCCGTTCAACGTCATGCAGCGATGGTTCTATCGTCGCGACTGGGGCGACGGTTTCGTGGCCTGCGGCGTCAAGCGGGACGATGCGTGACCAGCGCGCGCAGTTCCCGCTCCAGACGCCCGATGACCTGCGTCCAGTCCTCGATCGCGACGTCCGGCCGCGCCGGTTTGTCCAGCAGCACCTGCACCGCGCGCGCGAGATCCGCCGCGTCGTCGGGTCGGTAGAGCGCATCCGGCACGGTCGAAAGCAGATCGGTCATCACGCCGACGCGCGCGGCGGCCACGGGCAGGCCGCAGGCGAACATTTCGCAGGCCTTCTGCGGAAAACAGTATCGCCCGAACGGCGTGTCGCGCAGATACACCACGCCCACGTCCAGCGCCGCGAACAGTTCGGCGATGCGCGCGTGCGGCAGCAGGCCGAGCGCATGCACGCGCTGGTCCGCGGGCGGCGGCAAGCGCGGATCGGTCGGCCCGGCCACCACCAGGTGCACGTCGGGCTGTCTCGCGGCAAGCAGTTTCCATGCGTCGTACAGCACGCCCACGCCCTTGTCCGCGTACAGGCCGCCGGCGGTGCCGATCAGTTTCGCGTGCGGCGGCAAGCCCAGCGCGCGCCGGCATTCCGCGCGATCGCGCGGATGGAACACGGACTTGTCGATGGTGCTGGGCATGGCGATCACCTCGCCGCGCGCCTTGTACGTGTCGATCACGAAATCGCGCAGCGGTGAACTGGTGGTGGTGACCAGATCCGCATGGCGCACCGCGCGCCGCAGCGCCGGCACGAAGCCGGGGATGCGCGCCTGACCGAAGCCCTCGAAGTTGTCGTACAGGTCGGCGGCGTACGGCACGCGCAAGCGCTGTGCCAGCCGCGCGCCCCACGCCACGTGCGGGATGTCCGAAGCGCCGATGACCAGATCGGGACGGAATGCGTGCAGCCGATGCGCGAGGTGCCGCGGATAACCAAGCAGCGTCGGCAGCTTCCAGCGACCCAGCGAACGCGATTGCCAACGCAGCCGGCCCGGCGCGGCCGCGTGTTCCCATTCGCCTTCTTCCGCATCGCCGTAACCCAGGCACCAGCCGCGCACGTCGTGCCCGAGCCGCGCCAGCTGATACGGGATCTCGTACAGCCGCGCGTAGCGGTCGACGATCACGTCCTTGCTCATGTACCGGCGCTTGCACAGGAAGGCGATGCGCACGCGCGCCTCAATCCGCGCTGTCGCAGGTATGGCGGATGGCTTTCAAGTCATCCGACAGCGCAGGCAGATCGTGTTGCAGTGTGTGCCATACCGTATCGAGATCGATTTCGAAATAGCCGTGAGCGAGTCGATTGCGCATGCCTCGCATGCTGGCCCACGGAATCCGCGGATGCGCCCGTACGAATTCCGGATGTCTTTCTGCCAGCCTGCTGGCAGCCTCGCCGATGACAAGGATGTTCATCACTACCGCTTGCTGGGTTCTGCGGTCGGCCAGAAAGTCCGTTCTCTCCATGCCGGCAACGTATTTGCGGGCCAAGGCGATGGCCTCGAGCATGTGGTCCAGGTACTCGGCAATGCGCGAGGGCTTGGCAGCGCTCATAGCGCGCGTGCGCTGCCAAGAACCTCATCGCGAAACCTGGCTGGCAGGTCGCCCGCAACCAGAACATCCACCGGAACGCCCAGCGCTGCCTCCAGCTCGAACTGCATGGCGCCGAGATCGAGCAAGCCGCTGCCCGGCAGCAGGTCGACCAGCAAGTCCAGATCACTTTGTGCGGTGTCATCGCCGCGAAGAGTGGATCCGAACAACCGCGGGTTGGTGCCGCGGTGTGCGGTCACGATGCGGTGTATGGTGTCGCGTTGGAGCCGGGCGATGTCGGAAGGCTTGAGCATCGATTTTGTCCGCGTGAAGACGCCGCCAGTTTATTACGTCGGCGTCGAGGCTGCCGATTCCGACAACCGCTTCGCCGCCGCCAGCGCGGCGCCGACCACCTGGTCCATGTTGTAGTAGCGGTATTGCGCCAGCCGGCCGACGAAGGTGACGTTGCGTTCACCCTTCGCCAATTCCTCGTAGCGCTTGAACAATCGTTCGTTCTCCTCGCGGGGCACCGGGTAGTAAGGGTCGCCTTCGGCCTGCGGGTATTCGCGCACGATCGAGGTGCCGGAATGTTTTTGTCCGGTCAGGTGCTTGAACTCGGTGATGCGGGTGTAATCGTGGTCATTCGGATAGTTGACCGTGCCGGTTTCCTGGAAGCGTTCCACTTGCGGCAGGTGCTCGTGTTCGAAGCGCAGCGAACGATACGGCAACGCGCCGAAACGGTGGTCGAAATACGCGTCGATCGGGCCGGTATAGACGATGTGGTCGTAGCTTGCGCGATTGTCCACGTCGGAGAAATCCACACCGGTCTGCACGCGGATGTCCGGGTGGTCCAGCATGTTCTCGAACATCCGCGTGTAGCCGTGCAGCGGCATGGCCTGATGCGCGTCGGTGAAATAGCGGTCGTCGGTATTGGTGCGCACCGGGATGCGCGCGGCCACGCCGGCCTTCAGTTGCGAAGGTTCCAGCCCCCACTGCTTGCGCGTGTAGTTGAGGAAGAATTTCTCGTACAGGTCGCGGCCCACCGAATTCAACACCACGTCCTCGCTGGTCAGCACCGGCTCGCGCGGTTCGCGCACGCGCTCGAAGAACGCCGCCGCGCCGGCCTCGTCCAGGTCCAGCCCGTACAACATGTTCAACGTGTCGCGATTGATCGGAAACGGGTAACGCACGCCGCCCACCACGCCGCGCACGCGGTGTTCGTACGGCCGCCACTGCGTGAAGCGCGACAGCCACTGGAAGATGCGTTCGCCGTTGGTGTGGAAGATGTGCGGCCCGTAGCGATGCACCAGCACGCCGTGCGCGTCGGGTTCGTCGTAGGCGTTGCCGGCGATGTGCGGGCGTTTGTCGATCACGTGCACGCGCCGGCCGGCATCCGCCAGAGCGCGCGCGGTCACGCTGCCGGCGTAACCGGCGCCGACGATGAGGGTTGTGGCGCTCATGCGGATACGCGTTCGACCATGATCGTGCCGTGAATCGCGGTGCGCGCCAGTATGCCGTGCAAATGTCAGACATTGGTAGTACAAAAGCGGCATGAAGACGGTCAGCAAGCGCGAATTGAACCAGCAAACGGCACGGGTATTGGACCGGGTACGTGCCAGCGAGCCGCTTTTCGTGACTGAGCGAGGCGTTGCGCGCTGGCGGATCGAGGCGGTCGATGAAGCCCGCGACCCGGTCGTGCGCATGCGCCTGGACGGCCGCATCGTTCCGGCCAAGCCCGAACCCCGGCCCTGGCACGCGGGCAGGGCGCGCTACACGCCCGCCGAGGTGGAAGCGATCTTCGCCGAATCGCGCGGCGAGCACTGATGCGCTGGTATCTCGACGCGTCGCTTGCTTCCATGCGGTACTCCCCGGCGGAGACAAGCGCGCACGCCGCTGGCTGGACACGGTGCGCGCGAATGGCGACGAGGTATTTTCCTCGACCTTGTTGCATCTCGAACTGACCCGCGTGTTGCGGCGCGAGCGTCTGGATCCGGGACTTGCGCGACCGTTGATCGAACGTATCCACCAGGTGAGCATCGACGATGGCGTGCTTCGTTTCGCGGCAGCCATCGAGCGACACGTCAAGTCGCTGGACGCCATCCATCTTGCCACCTGCGCCTTGCTCGGCGCCGGGGTGACGGTGGCGACGCATGATGCCGGAATGGGCGAAGCCGCCGCTGCGATGGGCCTGGATGCGCACGATCCGCTGGGCGACGACGCAAGCCACGGCTGACTGCCGGATTCCCGCCGGGCACGGCGCGATTGCAGTTCACGCGATTGCGGTTCAAACGACGGATTGCGCCAGCTCGTCCGCCGGATGCACGTCGCCTATTCGTCCAGTTTCCGCATCGTCCAGAAATCGTCGGACAGGTTGCGGTCGGCGAGGTAGGCGTAGGGCATGGTGAAATAGCCGCGCTTGCCCCAGCCCGCGCCCCAGGAATTGCGCAGCAGGAAGCGCCGCGACTTGTCGTCGTAACCCACCGCGCAAACCGCGTGCCCGCCGAGCACGCGCTCGCTTTTCTTCGGCATCGGCACGCTGCCGGTCTTCGCCACCGCCGCCGACTCGAAACTTTCGTACACGGTGAAGCCGAACACGAACGGGTAACCGCCGGCGAGGCAGGCGCGCATGTCGTCGGTGGTCGACAGCCGCTGGTAGTTCGAAATCGTGTGCCGCTTGGCTTGCTGGTAACACGCGGCGGACGGGCGTTTGGCGAACCGCTGGATCACGTACGGCCACAGCGTTTCCGCGCACACGCCCTGCTTGGCCAGCGTCTTGATGCCGTCGCGCAGCATCGCGCCCGAATCCTGCTTCACCGAATGCTCGATCACGCGTTCGTTGTAGTAGATGAACAACCGCGACAGGTCCACCAGAGGCTGTTTCTGCTTCAGTTCCAGGAATTCCAGCGTGCCCGCCAGCGCGTTGGCCGTGCAACTGCCGAGCTGGCCCTGGTCCTCCACCGGCGGACACTTCGCGCGCAGGTCCACCTTGGCCGGCAATTTCGCAGGCTTGCCGTGCACCGCGGCGTAGAGATGATCGCGCTGGTCGGGCAGGTCGGGAATCCAGCCGTACCACGACGGGCTGCGGATGGTGATGGCGGTGCGGGTGCTCATGCGATTCTCCGGCTTCCGGTTCGGATTCATTTCAGCAGGCGCAGGCCGTGCGCGACGAACGGTTCGAAATCGGCGACGTTGGCGGTAACGAACTCGGCGCCCGCGCGGATCGCCGCCGCGGCGATCAATGCGTCGGTTTTCAGGGTACGGCGCCGGCCGCAATCGTTGAACAACTGCGCCGCCAGGTCGGCGGTCCCGGCGTCGATCGGCTCGATGCGGCCCTGCAGGAAGGCGCGGGCCAGTTCGATCTCGTCCCCATCGATCGGCCCGATCGCGAATTCGTACCAGACGATGCTGCAAACCGCGCCGGGCTCTCCCGCCGCCACGCGCCGGATCGCGGCGTGCCGACGGTGCGACCACAGCGGCAGCGCGATCAACACATTGGTGTCGAAGTGGATCACCGGCGCGCGCGGCGCGTGTCGTCGCCGTGGCGCAGGGCGCGGGCGGACGCAGCCAGCCGCCGCGTCTGCGCCTCGCTGCGGATCGGTGGTTGGCTGGCGTAATGCGCCACCACATCGGCCGGCGACAGCGCCTTTCCGGCTTCGCCGGCGATGCGCACCGAGCGGCGGATCACCTCGGCCTGCGACACGCCCCACGATCGCGCAAGCCGCTTGATGCTCTGGGTGGTCGCCGCGTCGAGCGCGTAGGTGGAACGGTGGGTCATGGCAGCCATGGGCGTTACCCTATTATGGCGTGCAGTTATGGTATGGCACGAGACGCGGGAATTCAACCGCGTGCACCACTCACTGCGGTATGCCCCATTTCCCGTGCCGCTTGCCCTTGATGCCGAGCAGGCCGTCGAACATGCCGCAGCACCAGGCCCGGAACTGCGCGCCCTTGCGCGGTTCGCGGGCAAGCGCCGCAAACAGGCGCACGAACGAACCGGGGATCGTCTGGGTCAGCAACCGCAGCCCGTAATACTTGCGCGCGATCAGCAGCCGGTTGCGCGTGTCGTAGTAGCGCTTCCAGGGGGGCAGGGAAAGATAGGCGACACGTCTTCCGAACAGGCGAAGCTCGGTCAGTTGCGTACGCGGATGCTCGATGC
>JAFEEJ010000027.1 GCA_018241145.1 Pseudomonadota bacterium
AACACTTGATCTATCGTTAGTGTAGTACACTGGCGCTCTCATAACGATAGATTGATCGTTAATGAAGTCCGGACCCTGACCCCCGGACATTCGAAAGGCTCATGGACATGAATGCCAGGTTGCGTCTTCGCCCCCAGCCGGTCACACGGGCGGATTCCGCGATGACCGCCTGCTTCCGCACAGGCGCATGCGCCGACGTACCACGTAGGGCTTTGCGCGCAGCGCGGCCTGCCGGATGCACAACAGCAACTGGTGCAGGTATGCGGCAACTTGCTGTCCGGCGACGTCGCGCTCCACGACGTGCGGGCGGTGACGCAGTCGACAACCCCATCTCCCTCCAGCCGTCTGATCCCGTTTCCTTGCCCCAAGGCCATCCGTGATGAAACTTCCCCATCTGTCGAAGAAGCACCTCCTGCTCGTTGCAGTGGCTGTGGTGGTCGCCGGCTTGGCGTGGTTTGGCTGGTCGAAATACGCCGACCGCGGTCCGGGCGACGGCTTTGTCAGCGGCAACGGCCGCATCGAGGCAACCGAGATCGATGTCGCCACGAAGAGCGCCGGCCGCCTGCGGGAAGTGCTCGTCAAGGAGGGCGAGTTCGTCCACGCAGGGCAACCGCTCGCACAGATGGATACGGCCACGCTCAAGGCGCAGCGCGAAGAAGCTGTCGCGAACCTCGATCAGGCCAAGGCCGCGATCCGGACCGCCGAGTTCACGGTTGCCCAGCGGCGCAACGAATACGAGTCCGCGCAGGCGCAGGTTGCCGCGCAGGTGGCCGAACGCGACGCCGCGCGCAAGCAATTCGTGCGTACGCAGATTCTTGCCGACAAGGGTTTGGTCTCGCAGCAGACACTCGATGACGCACGCGCCAGCATCGACAGCAAACAGGCCACCATCGCGTCGGCCAAGGCCAAGGTCGCAGCAGCGCAGGCCGCCGTGGAAACCGCCGTGTCGCAGGTAACCAGTTCACGCTCGAGCGTGGATGCAGCCACCGCGACGATCGCGCGCATCGATGCCGACATTGCCGATTCGACCCTCGTCTCTCCGCGCGATGGCCGCGTGCAGGTGCGCGTGGCGCAACCCGGCGAAGTGCTCGCCGCGGGCGGCCGCGTGCTCAACCTGCTCGACCTGTCCGATGTCTACATGACTTTCTTCGTGCCCGAGACGGCGGCCGGCCGCATCGCGCTGGGCAGCGATGCCCGCATCGTGCTGGACGCGGCACCCGGCACCGTGATTCCCGCAACAGTCTCTTTCGTGGCCAGCCAGGCGCAATTCACGCCGAAGACGGTGGAAACGGCGAGCGAACGGCAGAAGTTGATGTTCCGCGTGCGCGCGCAGATTCCTCCCGATCTGCTCAAGCGTTACATCGAGCAGGTCAAGACCGGCATGCCCGGCGTGGCGTGGCTGAAGCTCGACGCGAATGCGCAGTGGCCGGCGTCGCTGCAGGTGTCGCCCGCGTTGCAGAAGGTCGCGAAGGACTGAACCATGGGCGCCGCCACCACACCGCCGGTCGTGCGCCTGCAGCAACTGCGCCTGCGCTACGGCAAGGTCGAGGCCTTGGCGGGCATCGATCTCGATGTGCCAGCAGGGCGCATGGTCGGCCTGATCGGCCCGGATGGCGTAGGCAAGTCCAGCCTGCTGTCGCTGATCGCCGGCGCGCGCAAGTTGCAGGATGGCACGGTGGAAGTGCTCGGCGGCGACATGCGCGAACGCCGCCATCGCGATGCGGTCTGCCCGCGCATCGCGTACATGCCGCAGGGCCTGGGCCGGAACCTGTATCCGACCTTGTCGGTGGAGGAAAACCTGCAGTTCTTCGCGCGCCTGTTCGGGCACGATGCGGCCGAGCGCCGCCGCCGCATCGACGAACTCACGCGCGCCACCGGCCTGCACAAGTTCCTCGAACGCCCGGCGGGCAAGCTCTCCGGCGGCATGAAGCAGAAGCTCGGCCTGTGCTGCGCGCTGATCCACGATCCGGATCTGCTGATCCTCGACGAGCCGACCACCGGCGTCGATCCGCTGGCGCGCGCGCAGTTCTGGGATCTGATCAACAGCATCCGCACCGACCGGCCCGGCATGAGCGTGATGGTCGCCACCGCCTACATGGACGAGGCGCAACGTTTCGACTGGCTGGTGGCGATGGATGCCGGCAAGGTGCTGGCCACCGGCACCTCGCAGGAAATGTTCCAGCGCACCGGCACCGATTCGCTGGAAGCGGCCTTCATCGCGCTGCTGCCGGAAGAGAAGAAACGCGGATACGCGCCGGTGACGATACCGCCCCTTGCGGTCGACGCGGACGACATCGCGATCGAGGCGAAGGATCTCACCATGCGCTTCGGCGATTTCGTCGCTGTCGATCATGTGAGCTTCCGCATCCGCCGCGGCGAGATCTTCGGCTTCCTCGGCTCCAACGGTTGCGGCAAGACCACCACCATGAAGATGCTGACCGGCCTGCTCGAAGCCAGCGAAGGGCAGGCCTGGTTGTTCGGGCAACAGGTCGATCCGAAAGACATCGACAGTCGTCGCCGCGTCGGCTACATGTCGCAGGCGTTCTCGCTCTACAGCGAGCTCACCGTCGCGCAGAACCTGGTGCTGCACGCGCGCTTGTTCAACGTCGCCGA
>JAFEEJ010000028.1 GCA_018241145.1 Pseudomonadota bacterium
CGCAACACGGTCATCCGCGTGAGCAGGCGTGCGCCGGCGATCCGAACCGGATGGTCCTTGAGCCAGACCTGGCCGGGAACGAGTTCGCGAAGCGGCGCAGTCATGCGCGAAGATTACCTCGCTGCACGCAAGACGTACCGTTTCTTCCGCAGCATGAATTGCCACTGCCTTTTCTTCCCCTCGAATTGCCGCACCAACCTGTGGCGCGCCTCAGGCGCGAACTGCGAACCTGCCCTTGCTTGAAGATCCACGTCTGAACCATCGCGGCCGTGTTGGTATTCATGTCGTCCGGCGACTTTTCCCGCCGCGTTGGAGGCGTCATGCGTACACGTTCGTCGTTGTGGTCACTGTCGATTCCCTGCGCAACGCTGGCGCTGGCGGCGCCGCTGGCAATCGCCGCGCGCATGCCCGCCGCGCCTGCGCCGCAATTCGGCAGCGACGCGGCCATTCCCGCAGCGTCCCTGACCGCCGTCGCCCCGTATACGGCGCGGGCGCTGCCGATTCCGGCCAAGGCCTTTTCCGGTCAGTCGAGCGCGATCAACGCCGGCGGCGTTTCGGCCGGCTGGTATCAAACGCTCAAGGGCTCGTTCGCGGTGAGTTGGGATGCGCAAGGACACATGACGCAACTCGGCACGCTTCCCGGGCTTGCTTCGTCACTCGCGAACGGCATCAATGATTCGGGAGCGATCGTCGGTTTCGCCTTCAGCAACGATCATCTGACGACACGCGCATTCGTCTGGCGCGCGGATAGCGGCATGCAGCCGCTGGCCGATCTCGGCGGCGACGCCAGCCTTGCGCAGTCGATCAACACGGCCGGCACCGTCGTCGGATGGGCTTTCGATCCCGCAGGCATCCTGCACGCCGTCCGCTGGGATGCATCGGGAAATCTGACGGATCTGAATCCGCCCGGCGCGATCAGCGAAGCGCTCGGCATCAACGACCAGGGCGACATCGTGGGCTGGGTGTTCGCCGCGGATGCCACCGCTTCGCATGCGTACCTGTGGCGTCACGACGGCGTGCAGATCGATTTGCAGACGCTCGGCGGCCCGGGCAGCCAGGCCTTCGCCGTGAACGACTCGCTCGCCGTGGTCGGCGTTTCCGATCGCACGCCGCCGCTCGCGCCGGTCGCCTTCCTCTGGACGCCCGCCAACGGCATGCGCAACCTCGGCTTCGGTTCCAACTCGCAGGCACTCGCGATCGACGACCGCGGACGCGTCGCCGGCTTGCGCGTGATCGACCAGGGCGTGCTCGGATTGACCCGCACGCTTGCGACCAAAACGCAGGTACTTCCCGATGTCGCACCGGACAAGAGCCCGTTCTCCGGCCCGACCGGCATGAATCTTTGCGGCACGCTGGTCGGTTCTTCATCCAGCCCCGACCCGACCAACGGCAACCCCGTCCCGGCGATCTGGAAAAAGGCGAAGTGCGATTGATCCAAATTCGGCTTGCGCGTGTTTGGAGAAAATGAACCCGACCCCTTTTTCCCAAAAGACCGGAGTTCAGCGGATAGCGTCCGCAGGCCGCGTCTCGGAGACTGTTGCCACGCGACCGCTCGGCCCCGGCGGCTTGCCGAAGAAGTTGCCCAGGATGGCCACGTCGCGCGAGTCGACGATGCCGTCGCCGTTGAGGTCGGCATCCGGATCCGCCGTTCCGAACACACTGCGCATGTAGGCGGCGTCCTTGCCATCCACGATGCCGTCGTTGTTGAAGTCCGGATCGCAGCGGTTGCCGTAGCCATCGCCGTCCGTGTCGCGCTGATCCGCGTTGGGCCGGAGCGTGCAGTTGTCGACGGGATCGAGGATGGCGTCGCGGTCCGTGTCGACGAAGGGCGGCAGTCCGTCGATCACCCAGCCTTGCACGTGGCTGTGGCGCTTCGGACCGCGATATCCCCAACCGGCGATGGTCGTGCCGTCGCTCGAGATCGCGGTGACCGTATCGAGCACCCAGTTGTCGAGGCCCTGCACGCCAAGTTCGACCAGGTAATCCTGCAGCTTGAAGATGCCGGTCGTGGGCGTCCACAGGAAGGCGTCGCGGGTTTGCGCACCGCTCGCACCGCCAACCACGCGGCCGTCGTCGCTGACGGCGAAGGCATAGGCGCCGGCGAGTTGATTGTCGTTCGGGAGCATGCCGATGACGATGCCACCGCGCTTTGCGGTCCAGACATAGGCCTTGTTGTGTGTTGGACCTTTGCCTGCCTCGCCGCCGACGATCACGCTGCCGTCCGCCGACACCGCGTTGGCGCTGCCGAGGGAGGGGCCGCCGGGCGTCGCGAGCAGGCTTTCGACGCCGTTCACCCAGCGCACACCGCGCCACTCACCGGTTTCGGCGGCGTCCCAACCGACGATGACCGAGCCATCGGCGCTCACCGCGTCGGCACGACTCGAGTTGCCTTCGAGGCTGCCGAGGCTGACCATTCCCGTGCCGTCTTCCCAGCGGAAGCCGTACGCTTTGCAGCCATCCCAGCCGAGGCCGACGACGACCGAGCCGTTTCCGTTGATGCCGTAGGTGTCGCTGAGATCGGGACAGCCGCTGGCGCCGAGCCCCCCGAGCGGACGCCATTTCTTGCCACCGAGCCAGATCCCGGCCTCGGGATTGCCGTCAACGAGGACGTTGGCAGCGATCGTCGTGCCGTCGCGCGAAATCTGCACGTTGCCGCCAATGCCGCCGAGGTTCTCGGTGCCGCCCTCGCGCGTCCAGCGGAATGCATAGCCTCCGAAAATCGGCGTGCCGACGAGCACGGAGCCGTCCGCGCTCATGCCCAGGACATTGGTATCGAGCGGTCCGACCGGCGTGAGGGTCGGCGCTGCGATGGCGACGGGTGCCGCCGCGACGGCGAGAGCCATCCAGACGGCGCGTGCGTGATGTTTGCCTTTCTGAAGATTCATGTCGTTTCTCCCCGATGGAACTGCATGTGTTTCGTGCGGCCGTTGCGCCGCTGGCAGGACGATACCTTACATTGGCCATCCGTTCACGTATGTCGCGAGGCGTCAGCTTTCCTCGGCCCAGGCCATCATCGGACGTGTCGATCAGCGCGATGAGGTTTTTCAGCGCGTCGACCTTGCCCATGAACGGCCAGGCTGATTTCCGTGCGGGGAACGGAAATGCCGCGGCTGGTCGAACTGTCCTGCCACGCAGGATCCAGGCGGCCGTCATGGAAGACGCAACGGATCTTGTTCGAGCGTGCTTCCACTCATGGCCCGGAAGTCTGTCCGACTTTCGGCACGCTCGCTCGCGCACGGCGGGCAGTAGCGTGCTGGCGAGCGCGTCAACGCGCCCGCCGCGCCATGGGGACGACATGCCGGACCTCGACCGCCGCCGATTCCTGAAACTCGCCGCCGCGCTCGGCGCGAGCCTGGCCGTTGGCTGTACTCCTATCCGCCCTTCATCCAGCGGCTGGCGCGAACGCCGCGACCTGTATCCGCAGGGCGTCGCCTCGGGCGACCCCGATGAGAACAGCGTCCTGCTGTGGACGCGACGCCCTTACGCGGACGGACGCAAGCAAGCCACGTTGTTCGTCGAAGTGGCGGAGGACTCGGCATTCACGCGCGTGGTCGCGAGCACGAAAGCGCGCGTGCTGGCACAATCCGACTGGACCTGCCGCGTGCTCGTGGCCGGCCTGAAACCCGCGAGCGAATACTGGTATCGCTTCACCGACGCGGACGACAACGGCAGCCGGATCGGCCGCACGCTGACCGCGCCGGAGCGCGACGATCCGCGTGCCGCGCGCTTCGCCTTCGTCAGTTGCCAGGACGTGTGCGAAGGTGCGTTGAACGCCTATCGCCGGATGATCTGGGAGGACGAGCGCGCCGCGCCGCAAGACAGGCTGGGCTTCGTGCTGCACCTGGGCGATTTCGTCTACGAAGTCGTGCAGTACCCGGACCAGGTCAAGGACGGCCACCGCTACGACCGCCTCATCACCTTTCCCGTGCATTACCCCAAGGGCAAGAAGGTCGCGAAGGATCGCTACTGGGTGCCGGATTCGCTGGAGGATTACCGCGCGCTCTACCGAGGCTATCTGCTCGATTCCGACTTGCAGGATGCGCGCGCGCGCTGGCCGTTCGTGTCGATGTGGGACAACCACGAATTCTCCTGGCAGGGCTGGCAGTCGATCCAGCAATTCCCCGGCACCGAGGGTTGGGTGCCCGCGCAGACGCTCAAGGTCGCGGCCAACCAGACCTGGTTCGAATACCAGCCGGCGCGCGTATCCGCACCGAGCCGCAACCTGGAAACCTTCGACCCGCCGCACGTGGCCGATGTGCCGGTGACCAGGTTCGACGACGACGGCCTGGGGCAAGAACCCAACAACCTCGCCGCGATCGACAGCCTCATCGGCTATCGCACGCTGCGCTGGGGCCGGCACATCGACCTGCTCATCACCGACCAGCACAGTTTCCGCTCGCACGATCCGGGCGATCGCGAAGAAATCGGTCCGCTGTTCGAAGGCGACACCCTGGGCTTCGTCCCCGAGGAACTGTGGAAACAGATCGATGCCGGCCGTGACTACGCCAACGGCCATCCACCGGCCAGGCTGTCCTTCGGCGACAAGAGCGTGGCCAATTACCGCGCCGGTGAATCCGCGCAGACGGTGCTCGGCGCGAAGCAGAAAGCCTGGTTTCTAGAAAGCCTGCGCAGCGCGACCGCGACATGGAAGATCTGGGGCAATTCGCTGGGAACGCCCGACCAGCGCGTCGATCCGCAGAATCTTCCGGCGTCGGTGGGCAAGTATCCCGAAGGCGCAGGCTACGCCAGCATCGACCTCCACGACTGGGGCGCCATGTACCACGAGCGCGCCGAAATCTACGATGCCGTGCGCGATGCCGGCATCACCGGTTTCGCCATCGTCTCGGGCGACCGCCACAGTTTCTGGGCCGGTTATGCGGCGAGTGCGCTGCCGCCCGCCGCGTTCGAACCGGTCGGCGTCACCTTCGTCGGCGGCTCGCTCACCTCGCCGGGCATGGCCGAAGCCAACGAATACAACATCAAGCCGGACGATCCGCAGCGCCCGCTGTACCTCGCGAACATCGATGGCGGCCCGCCGCAGGCCACCGCCAACCTGCTGCTGCACCACGGCGTGCGCTCCGCGCTGGAATACGCGAAGAGTGGCGATTTGCAGAAGGCGATCGCGGTGCGCAACCCCGAACTGGCCCCGCCCCTGACCTTCGTCGACGTGGGCGGACACGGCTACGCGACCGTCCGCGTCGATGCCGACAAGATGATCACCGACTTCGTCTGCATCCCGCGCCCGATCGTACGCAACCCGCGCGAAGACGGCGGTCCGTTGCGCTATCGCGTGCGCCACGAAGTGCCGCTGTGGCAGGCCGGTGAAAG
>JAFEEJ010000029.1 GCA_018241145.1 Pseudomonadota bacterium
CGTACAGGGGCGTCCAGCCGGTCGGCGTCATGGCGAAAGTCTTCGGGGCGCTGCAGCACGCCGGCAATTCGCTTTCGCCATACACCAACTGGATTTCACGCGTCGCGGGATCCTCGAGATTGCGTCCGCGCCAGAGCGACGTACTGCGATAGACGCCGTTTTGGAGCGCCTTCAGCTGCTGGTTGTTGTCCGGCATGCCGAAGCAGAACGAATACGTGCAGTTTTCGTGGATGCTCAGCGTCGGGGCGTTCTGCAGGTGGATCGTGCCCCAGTACAGCCAGCCGTCGTATTGCTTGACCGCGCCGCCCGAATAACCATAGCGTGCCGTGATTGTATCGGGGTCGTACTGCACGGGGGTCCATATCTCCGTCCATTGATCGACCTGGCCCGGCGTCAGGCCGCCAGCCGGAATTGGCGGACTGATCCAGACGCCGGCGACACCAGCGCTACCAGGCGCTGGTCTTGACATGGCAACGCCGCCCTTGGCACTGATGGCCCCATTGTTGCCACGCTGGATCGGGACAGTGGAGATGGCCAGACGATCCAGCCCATCCGCCCCGACGTACAAAGTGATGTTGGCCACGGACGCATCAACTCGGCCGACTTCGATGAATTGGCTGCAGTAATCGCCGGTCTTGAAAGAGCTCGGTGTGCCATTCCAGCGCAACACCGATCCGTACGCGCCCGTGCTCACGCCGACGTAAAGCACCCCGTCGACGGCAGCCCATCCGCGGATATAGTTGTAAGTCTTGAGGGCACACGAGCCGAGGAATTTTCCGGTATCGGCGCGGAACGCGAAGAAATTCGCGCTTGCACTGTTCAAGCTGGGCCCGGCAAGGAACACCACGTTGTCGATCGTCCCGGCGCCCCGCAGTCCCAGCGTATTCTTCAACAGCAGCGGACTGTTGACCTGTTGATCGACCAGTTGACCGGTCGCCAGATCGAACGTGTAGATATGCGGCGGCCGCCAGTCCCCGAAGAACGCAGGGAAGCCGGGATTGTCCCGCACTTGCTCGGCCATGCCGTATTCGCAGACAGCATCGGAGGTCAAGTGCGGGGAAGGTGAGGTCCGATTGCCGGCGACGAGGCAGAAGCCATTGGAAAGCGTCCCGAACCAGAGCTTGCCGTTCGCTTCGGTCAATCCCCAGGGATAGGACTGGTTGGCCTTTGGCTGGCCCACCGAGCAGGTGCCGTCGGGATTCAGCGCCGGATAGTCCACGCCGATGCCGTTGAAGCATTCATCCGGCGCGACCTGCCAGAGCAATTCGTTGTCGGTGAGGATCGGTTGCGAGACCGGCACGTCGACGGTGGCGGCCGAAGATGCCCGCGGCATGGCCGCTGCGCAAAAAACGAGCGCCGAACATGCGCCAAATGACAGGACGGCATGGCGAAACAGAACAAGATTGGTCATGGATGTCTCTCCCGGATCGGACCGATTTCCCTTTGGTTCCACGCTTGCAGCGTTGCAGCAGGCTTGCGCCATCGGCTGTCGTCCACCGCCCTCGCTGCAATGGGCAATGGGCATGTTGCGAATGATCCCACACCGCGACAAGCGCGGCCATGCGGATCGAAAATCATCCCATCAAATTCACGTTGCACCAGAGCTTCGCCCATGGACGCAGCCAAACGCGCGTCTTGCGCCGGCTTCCATCATCATTTTTCGCCATTCGATTGCGGCGATCCTTCCTTCAACAGGCGCAATTCCCAGCCACTGCCGGGCGCGAGATTGTACGGGTTGGCCATGCCGGCGATGACGCCGCTGCCATCGTTCAATGTGTGCAGGATGCGGATGCCGTAGTTGTTGGTGTCGCCGAGCCCGGAATAGTTTTCATTGACCGCCGGCGAGTCGGAAGAATCGAAGCGCCACAGATCCGCACCGACTTCCGCCGCGGACTGCCCTTGCGAGCGCGAAGCGTCGAAGGTGCCGATAAACAAGTGCCCGTCGTAAACGGCCATTTGCCATGTGTACTCGTTGCCTCGATTGCCGAATCCGGACGGCCCATACAGCGGTGTCCAGCCGGTCGGCGTCATCGTGAAAGTCTTCGGCGCGCTGCAGCACGCCGGCAGTTCGCTTTCGCCATACAGCAATTGGATCTCGCGCGTCTGTGGATCCTCGAGGTTGCGGCCGCGCCACACCGAGGTACTGCGGTAAACGCCGTTCTTCAGGGCTTGCAGTTCCTGGTTGTTGGCCGGTTCGCCGAAGCAGTATGAGTACGTGCACGTTTCGTGGATGCTCAGCGTCGGAGCATTCTGCAGATGGATCGTGCCCCAGTACAGCCAGCCGTCGTAATACGACAGCGCGCCACCCGAATAACCGTAGTATGCCGTGATGGTGTCGGGATCGTAGTCCAGCGGAGACCACACTTGCTGCCAGTTGTCGATGTCGTTCGATGTCAGTCCACCGGGTGGGATCGGCGGGCTGATCCAGACGCCGGCAACATTGGTGGGGGCGGCCTGGGTCGTGCCATTGCTGCCGCGCTGGATCGGTACCGTCGAGATGGCGAGCCGGTCCTGGCCATCGGCGCCGGTGTACGAGGTGATGTTGGCGACATCTGCCGTAACGCGGCCGACCTCGGTGAAACGATTGCACCAGGCCTGCCCTGCATGCAGCGCGCCCGGCGTGCTGTTCCAGCGCAGTATCGAACCGTAAGTGGCTCCGCCGACGCCGATGTAGAGCACGCCGTCAACGGTGGCCGCGCCGCGCGCGTAATTGTAATCGGTGCGGGCACAGGAGCCGAGGAACTGCCCGGTATCGGCGCGGAACGCGAAGAAATTCGCACCGGCGCTGTTCAAGCTCGGCCCGACAAGAAACACGTAGTTGTCGATCGTCCCGGCACCCCGCAAACCGAGCGTATTCTTCAACAGCAGCGGACTGTTGACCTGTTGATCGACCAGTTGACCGGTCGCCAGGTCGAACGTGTAGATATGCGGCGGCCGCCAGTCTCCGAAGAACGGAGGAAAGCCCGGAGTGCTCCGCGCTTGCTCGGCCATGCCGTATTCGCAGACTACATTGGCATTCACTTGCGGATCGGGGAGGTTCCGATTGCCGGAGACAAGGCAACGGCCGTTGGCCAGTGTCCCGAACCAGAGCTTGCCGTTCGCTTCGGTCAAGCCCCAGACATAGGATTGGTTGGCCTTCGGCTTGCCCACCGGACAGGTGCCGTCGGGATTCATCGCCGGATAGTCCACACCGATGCCGTTGAAGCATTCGTCCGGGGCGACCTGCCAGAGCAATTGGTTGTCGGTCAGGATCGGCTGCGAGACCGGCACGTCGACGGCGGCGGCGAAAACCTGCAGAGGCACGAAGGCGAGGAGGGCCGATGCGCAATACGCGGTGAAGACCGCTGCACTGTGACAAAAAAACGGAACGCGGCGTGTCATCGGAACTCTCCCTCGAAATGTGACCTGGTTCTCGGTTCCAGACTACAGTGCGCAGGGCGTGGGCGCATCCGTACGACATCGTACGTATGCGTTGCGGGCCGTTCAGGCAATCTGCTCGGTGCGGCGAGGCCTTATGCTTCAGTCGGATACGTTGGAAACCAAGGCGGCCCCCAGCGCCGGCGCGCCGATCGTGGCGCGCGGCCTGCGCACCCTCCCCTGCTTCGCATCGCGCAGCACGCGTCGCATGGCCATGCGCGCGTCGTCCAGCAGCGCGTAGATCACGGGCAACGCCAGCAGCGTGACGATGGTGGAGAACAGCAGCCCGCCGGCGATCGCGCGCGCCATCGGTGAATACGGCGGCCCGTTGCCGCCGATCTGCGCGTCGGTGAGGCACAGCGGCAGCATGCCGAGGATCGCGGTGCCCATCGTCATCAGGATCGGGCGCAGGCGTTCGCTCGCGCCGGCGACCAGCGCCTGCGTGCGCGCCATGCCCTGGTGCCGCAGCGAATTGATGTGCACGATCATCACGATGCCGTTGCTGACCACCACGCCCATCAATATCAGTATTCCGATCGCGGCCATGATCGAGAACGTGGTGCCGCTGATCCAGAACAGCCAGAACACGCCCAGCACCGAGAACACGAACGTCGTCAGGATCGCGGCCGGGAAGATCAGCGACTCGAACATGCAGCACATCACCACGTACACCAGCACCAGTGCTATCAGCGTGTTGAATAGCATCTGGTTGCCGGCGTTCTGCGCGTCGTCGAAATTCTCGCCGAAGGCCCAGTGGTAACCCGGCGGCAACGCGACCGCGGACATCGCCTCGGTGATTTCCCTGCGCGCATCCTCGATGGTCCTGTTTGCCGCGAGGTTGGCCTGGATCGACACGGTGGTCTGGCGATTGGTGCGGTCGATGCCGCCGGCGATCGGGTGGGTTTCCACGCGCACCATCGACAGCAACGGAATCTGCGTGCCGTCGTCGCGACGCAGCGAATAGTCGGAAAGATCGTCGATGCTTTGCGCATCCGCATTGCGGAAACGCAACCACACCGGCACCTCGCGGTCGCTGCGGTGGAATTCCGACAGCGGCATGCCGCGCAGGGCGACGCCGAGGTAGTCGCCTACCTGCTGCGCATCGAAACCGTACAGCTTGGCGCGCGTGCGATCCACGTGCACCGCCACCTCGCGATCGCCGCCGCGGTCCTGGCCGTGCACGTCGCGCAGGCTCGGCAGCCGCGCCAGCACCGGAATCAGCGTGTCGGAAAGTTGTTGCAGTTGCGCGGTGGAATCGCCGCGCAGGGAAACCTCGACCGGCGCATTGCCGTTGTTCTGCTGGTCGAAGGTCACCGTGCCGATCGCGATCTTCGGCAAGCCCTTGCGGATGTCCTCCATGATCTGCGCCGAATCGCGGTGCGCGTCGCGGCCTTCGGTCAACACGATCTCGGTATGGTTGCCGCCGTTGTCCGTGTTCTCGGCGTAATAGGTGTAAACCGACTTGATCTCCAGTTCCTTCCTGTGCGCCAGCAGCCAGGCATCGATCTTGTGCACCGCCGGCGCCTGCTGCGCCAGGCGGTACTGGCCGTTGAGCTGCCAGTTCAGCGACAGGTGCCGCGATTCCGACTGCGCGAACATGTCCACCTTCATGTGCGTCATCGGCCAGAAGCTCAGGACCAGCAGCGCGAGCACGCCGGCCATGCTCCAGCGACGGTGCGCGAGCGTCCACGCCACCACGCGGGCATAGCGCTCGCGCAGCCTGGTGATGACCGTCCTGCGGTCGAGGAACTTCGGCGGCGGCAGCTTCGACGACAGCATCGGCACCACGCTGACCGCCACCAGCCACGAGGCGATGTGCGCGATCGCCATGGTGATCGCGACCTGGGTGAGGAAGATGCTGATGTCGTTCTTCTCGCCGAACAGGTTCGGCAGGAACACGATCACCGAAGTCAGCGTGCCCGCGGCGATCGCGATGCCGACCGCCTGCGTGCCGGCGACCGCGCAATGCCACGGCTTGTCCGGCTGTTTTTCGCGGTACTGGTAGATGCTCTCCACCACCACCACCGCGTTGTCCACCAGCATGCCGACGGCCAGCAGCAGGCCCATCATCGAAAGGATGTTCAAGCTGATGCCGAAGAAATACATGCAGCCCAGCGTGATCACGAAGCACACCGGGATCGCCAGCGACACCATGAATGTGGATGGCCAGTCGCGCAGGAAGAAGTACAACACAAGCACCGACAGCACCACGCCGATCAGGCCCGCTTCGGCCAGTTCACGCAACGAGGACGTGACGCCCTGCGCCGAATCCTGCAACGCATAGACGTTGATGCCCTGCATCTCCGGATCGTTGCGCACGCCGTCCACGTATTTCGTCACCGCCGAGCCGACCTGCACCAGGTTGGCGTTGCGCTCCTTGTAGATGTCCACGCCGATGGCGGGCCTGCCGTTCAGTTCGCGCGCGAAATCCATTTTCTGCGGGCGCAGGGTGACGTTGGCGATATCGCCGAGCTTCAATCCCTGCGCGTCGACCGGCAACGCGCGGATGTCGTCGAGTTCACGCCATTGCCCCTGCGGCTGCACGCGCCAGCGCATGCCGCCGTCGGTGACTTCGCCGGCGGACAGCGCGAAGTTGGCCTGCTTCAGGCGCTGGTACAGCTGGTTGAGGCCGATGCCGTGCGCGCTCAGGCGTTCGGCCGACAATTCGATCTGCACCTCCGGCGCGGACACGCCGTTGATGTCCACGCGCGCCACGCCGGGGATGCGCTCGATCGGCCGCTTCAATTCGCGATCCAGCAGCGCGTAGGAATTGGCGAGGTTGCGGTCGGAGGCGATGCGCAGGCTGAGGATCGGCTGGTCGGCCGTCGAAAATTTCTGCACGGTGTACCGCTGCAAATCGGAAGGCAGGTCGGTGCGCACCGCGTCGATCTTCTCGCGCGCCTGCACCGCCTTCACCGCCACGTTCTCGCCCCACTTGAATTGCAGGAAGATCTGCGAACCGTCGGCGCGCGAGCTCGAGTTCATCTTCTCGATGCCGGGCAGCGCGGCCAGCGCGTCTTCGACCGGCCGCGTGATGGTGCGCTCGACTTCCGCCGGCGTGGAACCGGCGTAGGGAATGTCCACCAGCAGGAACGGCACGTCCAGCGTCGGGAACAATTCCAGCGGCAGGCGGAACGCCGCGATCGCGCCGATCACGAACAGCGAGACGAAGAACATCACCGTCGTCACCGGCCGCTTCAGGCTCAGTTCGGCGAGGCCGCCGCTGCTGCCGGACTGGACAGGCGATTCGCTCATGCAGGCGCGCCCCCCGCGTCGGGCCTTTTCGCAAGTGGCCGCTCCGGCTCGCCGACGCCCATGATCAACAGCCACAACATGAACGCGACTTCCCCGAACTGTACGGGAAAGAGGATCTTCGACAGCGCGTCCGCGTAATGGGGCACCGTCAAGCCGATAGCACTCTCCGCCACATAGGCGATGCCGTTGAGGATCAGCCAGATGCCGAGAAAGCGGGGCACGAACCTCGAACGGAAGACAAGCATTCCCAGCGGGAAAAGCCAGAGTCCCCAGAAGATCTCGGCTGCCGTGATCACCTGGCCATGCAAGTGGAGAAAAAGCATCGCCATGGCATCGCGTTGAGGCTTGTCGAATGCCGACAGGAAGTTTCCTCCCTGCGTCAGCATCAACGCGGCTGCGTCGTTTGCCACGTTGAACAAATACATGCCCAGGTTGGGCATTGCTCCAAGGATCACCATCAACACGGCCTGGCGCTTGTCGATGCCCTTGAACAGCCAGTACAACGCCGCCACGAGAAACACTTCGATTGCCGCGCAGAACATGTCGCTGACCATGCCGAATCGGAACAATGTTTCGTGCGCAACGATGTTTGCGGCAGTCGCGGCGGCGTCATCGTGCACGAACAGTGCGTTCGGTATGTAGATGAGCCTTATCGGCGCCGCGACGACGAGAAGCAGATACAGGAATCCGGCAACGCGCCCGGGGTTGGTGACCCATTTCATGGCTGCGCTTCCATCGGTGCTCATGCGGGTTCCGGGCCCACGTTGGAATCGTCACCTGCCTGCGTCGCGATCCTCGCTCGCCGGCGTTCGCCGCGTGCGACGTACCAGGCGTCATCGCGGCGATCCAGCAGGTCGTACACCACCGGAATCACCACCAGCGTCAGCAGCGTGGACACCGCCAAGCCGCCCATCACGGTGATCGCCATCGGCGCGCGCACTTCCGCGCC
>JAFEEJ010000002.1 GCA_018241145.1 Pseudomonadota bacterium
CGCTCACCGCTCACCGCTCACCGCTCACCGCTCACCGCTCACCGCTCACCGCTCACCGCTCACTGCATCTGCCATGCACCTCCTCGACATCGGCGCCAATCTCACGCACGAATCCTTCCGTCACGATTTCGATGGCGTGCTGGCGCGCGCGAAGGCTCACGGCATCGTGCAGATCGTCGTCACCGGCGCGTCGTGCGCGGGTAGCGAACACGCGCTGGAACTTGCGCGCGCGCACCCTGGCGTGCTGTACGCCACCGCAGGCGTGCATCCTCACCACGCGTCCGATTACGACGCGGAAACCGATGCACGGTTGCGCGCGCTGCAACGCGAACCGGAAGTCAAGGCCGTCGGGGAAACCGGACTGGATTACCACCGCAATTATTCGCCCCGCGAAGCGCAACTCGCGGCATTCGAAAAGCAGTTGGCGATCGCGACGGAAACCGGCAAGCCGCTGTTCCTGCACCAGCGCGATGCGCACGCGGATTTTCTGGCGCTGCTGAAAACCGCGCGCGACAAGGTGCCTGCCGCGGTCGTCCACTGCTTCACCGACACGCGCGAAGCCTTGCGCGACTATCTGGACCTCGATTGCCACATCGGCATCACCGGATGGATCTGCGACGAGCGCCGCGGGACGCACCTGCGCCAACTGGTGCGCGAGATCCCCGCGAATCGCCTGCTGCTGGAAACCGACGCGCCCTACCTGCTGCCGCGCACCGTGCGGCCGCAACCTGCGCACCGTCGCAACGAGCCGATGTACCTGGCGCACATCTGCGCGGAAGTCGCGCGCGATCGCAACGAGCCCGTCGCAGTCACCGCGGCCCACGCCGCCGCGGCGTCGCGGGCATTCTTCGGATTGACATAAACCGCAGGTCTTTTCGAACGCCCGCAACACGGTTGCAAACCGCACGCATACGTACGGAAGGATGTTGCAATGCAAGATTGTGGCGCGCTTTCCCTCTTGCTAGTCTCACCCACTGCGGTTCCATGTGTGGCGGGGAAATTGTCCACACTGGGGGCATGCGATCGTTGATGAAGGATCGCATCGTCGTGGCGGGGAGGCCCGACAGGGCACCCCTGATGCGGAGGGAGCGCCCGGCATCCGATGGACCGACTTATCCGTCCCCCGCGCGGCTGCGCGAAGCCGCTACTCGTTCTTCTGTTTCTGTCCGACCGGAAGCGGTCCGGAGGCGTGTGCGTGCGCGGTTCGCCGCGAACGTGATCACGCGTCCGGAAGATTTTGTTCATTCAAACTCACCCTGAGAGCCCGTCATGAACAAGAAGATCTACAGCCTGGTATGGAACAAATCCCTGCATCAAGTCGTCGTGGCGTCCGAGCTGGCGACCTGCAAGAGCGCGGGTGGAAGCACCGGGGCCGAACGCGCGATTCCGCGCTGGGCGCGACTCGCATTGGCCGTGCTGCTGGCCATGGGAACCGTTCCCCTGGCCTTGGCGGGGCAGGCCTTCTGCCCGGGCGGCTCGGCCTCCGGCCAGGGTGCGCTGGCGTGTGGCCATGGCTCAATCGCCAGCGGTGCCTACGCGACGGCGATCGGGACCAAGGCCGTAGCCTCCGGCAGCTACGCATCGGCCTTCGGTTACAGCGCGCAGGCACTGGGGAGTTTCTCGACCGCGATCGGTTCGCACAGCACCGCCGCGCACACGTCCGACAACGCCTTCGGTTATGGCGCGACGGCGTCGGGTTATTTCTCCAATGCGTTCGGCACGCTGGCTACCGCGACGGGCCACGGCGCCGTGGCGGTCGGACAGCAGTCTTACGCCAGCGGCTTTCGTTCCAGCGCGCTGGGCGAATTCGCCACCGCGACGGGTGATTATTCGACCGCGCTCGGCGCGAGCTCGATTGCAACGGGCGACAGCTCGATCGCGGCCGGCAACGGCGCGCACAGCTACAGCGACAACGGGATTGCGATCGGGAAGGGGGCCTATGTGGCGGCGACGGCGCAGACGGGATACGCCGGCGGGTATGCGACCGTCCCCACGCAAGGCACGGCGATCGGTGCGGGCAGCAGCGTGACCGGGGCGTACGGTACGGCGCTGGGGGTGGGAGCTAGCGCGAGCAATCTGGATACGACGGCGCTTGGGGCGTATGCGGCGGCGAGCGGGCGGTACAGCACGGCGGTGGGCATCCACGCGAGTGCGAGCAACACTTCGGACAACGCGTTCGGCTATGGGGCGAATGCGAGCGGGCCGTACTCGAATGCGTTCGGCACCAACTCGGTGGCGTCGAACTATCAATCGACGGCGGTAGGCCAGCAGGCGACGGCGAGCGGCAAGTACAGCACC
>JAFEEJ010000030.1 GCA_018241145.1 Pseudomonadota bacterium
ACGCATGGTCTTGATGACCTTGTCGAGCGACACGCGGTGCTTGCCGTCGCTGCGCATCGCCATGCGCTGGGCGTTGATGGCCTTGACCGAGCCCATCGCGTTGCGCTCGATGCAGGGGATCTGCACCAGCCCGCCGATCGGGTCGCAGGTCAACCCGAGGTTGTGTTCCATGCCGATTTCGGCGGCGTTTTCGACCTGGTAGATCGATCCGCCGAGCGCGGCGGTCAGCCCGCCGGCGGCCATCGAACAGGCCACGCCGACTTCGCCCTGGCAGCCGACTTCGGCGCCGCTGATCGACGCGTTTTCCTTGTAGAGCAGGCCGATCGCGCCCGCCGTAAGCAGGAAATCGATCACGCCCTCTTCGCTGGATTTCGGGCAGAAGCGGTCGTAGTAATGCAGCACCGCGGGAATGATGCCGGCCGCACCGTTGGTCGGCGCGGTGACCACGCGCCCGCCGGCGGCGTTTTCCTCGTTGACCGCCAGCGCGTACAGGTTCACCCAGTCGAGGATCGTGAGCGGATCCTTCAGCGAAGCTTCGGGGCGGTTGCGCAGGTCCTCCACCATCGCCGGCGCGCGCCGCTTGACGTGCAGCCCGCCGGGAAGCTCGCCCGGCGAACGCAATCCGCGCGCAACGCACTGCTGCATCGCATTCCAGAGGTTCAACAGGCCCGCACGAATTTCGGGATCCGTGCGCCATGCGCGCTCGTTGGCGAACATGACCTGCGCGATCGTCTTTTTCTCGCGCTCGCAGATCTGCAGCAACTGATCGCCGGTCGAGAACGGGAAGGCAAGCGGCGTGGTGTCGGCGACGATGCGATCCTGCGAAGCCTCGTCCTGGTTGACCACGAAGCCGCCGCCGACCGAATAGTAGTCGCGCGTGGCCAGCGCTTCGCCTTGCGCGTCGTACGCGGTGAAACGCATGCCGTTGACGTGATACGGCAGTTTCTGGCGCTTGTTGAAGACCAGGTCGGTCTTTTCCTCGAACCCGATTTCGTGCGTGCCGTGCAGCCGGATGCGCTTCTCCTTGCGGATGCGTTCCAGGCGCTGAGGAATCGAATCGGGATCGATGCGATCCGGCCATTCGTTTTCCAGACCGCAGATCACCGCCTTGTCGGTGCCGTGGCCGCGGCCGGTCATCGCCAGCGAGCCGTACAGCTCGCACGTAACGCGCGCGCAGCGGTCGAGGTCGCCGGCTTCCACCAGCCATTTTTCGACGAAGCGCGCCGCCGCGCGCATCGGCCCGACCGTGTGGGAGGACGACGGCCCGATGCCGATCTTGAACAAGTCGAAAACGCTTACGGCCATGGGGAAACT
The DNA here is from genome assembly GCA_018241145.1 of Pseudomonadota bacterium. Classification (GTDB taxonomy): domain Bacteria; phylum Pseudomonadota; class Gammaproteobacteria; order Xanthomonadales; family Rhodanobacteraceae; genus 66-474. The sequence continues at coordinate 1,315 of JAFEEJ010000030.1, forward strand.
CTCTGTACAAGACAAGCTGCTGCGCTCGGCCTGACTCGATCATCATGCTGCGCGTCGGCGGTGCCCGGACAAGGCCCGGCACACGGATGTACCGCTTCAGGGCCAGGGAATCCGCATGTACTTGACGTGTACACTCCGGTTCCCGCGCTCCGGCGCCGCGCCTGATTTTAGACAACATCAGGCCTTCGCTCGCGACGCTTGTTCAGGGGTTTGCAAACTACCGGACCTCCGTGAGTATACGCCTCTTGATCCCATGCTCCTGACCCTCTACCAGCGCGACGATTGCAAGCTGTGCGACGAGGCCGTCGCGCTGCTGGCTGCCGTGCGCGCGCCGGAATTCGAGAGCGTGTGGCTCGACGATCATGCCGGACTGGAAACGCGCTACGGCGAGCGCGTACCGGTGTTGCGCGACGAGCATTCCGGGCGCGAACTGGATTGGCCGTTCGATCTCGAAAGACTGCGCGCCTTCATCGCGGGGGCGTAATCACGGCCGCAGCGCCAGATGCCCATGCACGGCCACCTCGTCGCCGATCATCGAGGTGTCGGCCCAGTCGCCGCCGCCGATGCCGAAATCGAGGCGATGCAGCGTGGTCGCGACATCCAGCGTCTTGCGCGCGGGATCGAACGTCACGCCCAGCGTCACCGGCTTGCCGACGCCGCGCAAGGTCAGCGTGCCGTCGGCCAGCACGCGACCGTCCGCGCCCTTGCGGAAACGCGTGCTGACGAAGTGCGCTTGCGGGAATCGCGCGGTGTCGAAGAAATCCTTGCCCGGCAACGCCTGGTCGCGCTCGCTGTTGGCGGTATCGATGCTGGCGATGTCGACGACCACGTCGAAGCGGGCTGCGTCGAGATGGGCCGGATCGTAGTCGAGCGTTTTCGCCTCGAAACGCCGGAAACGGCCCTGGAACGATTCGCCCTGGTACGTGGCGGTGAACGACAGGGTGCTGCGCGCGGGATCGCTCGTCCACGCATGCACGGGCGCTGCGGCCAGCAACGCCGTCAACGCGACGACCGCCGCCATGATGGTTTTCATCGCACCTCCTTCGCGCCCGGCAACATGCGTCGCAGTACATCATCGCGCTGCCGGAAGTGGTGCCACAACGCGGCGGCGGCATGCACGGCCACGAGCACCGCGAGCAGCCAGAACAGGAATTCGTGCGCCCCGTGGGCAAGCGCCTTCAACGCCGGCTCGTAACCGTGCGTCAGGCTCGGCACGCGCACCAGTCCGAACCACGACAGCGGAAAATTCGCCGCGGAATTGAACAGCCAGCCGGACAGCGGCAGGGCCAGCAACAGCAGATACAGCAGCACGTGCGAAATGCGCGCCGCCACCCTTTGCCAGCGCGGGCCGGGCGGTTCGCGCGGCGTGCGCTGGCCCAGCCGCCATGCCAGCCGCAGCAGCACCAGCGCCAGCACGGTCAGGCCGATCGATTTGTGCAGCGCGAATACCTTCACCTTGGTCGGCGTGGTGCCGAGTTCGACCATGCTCAAGCCGATTGCGCCCTGCACGACGATGAGCACGGCGATGCCCCAATGGAACGCCTGCGCGATCGCGCCCCAACGCGCGTCAGTGTTGCGCAGCATGGTCCGGATCCGTCTTGCGCGTCGCTTCGTAATTCCTTTCGGCGTCCTGGTCCAGGATCGCCTCGACTTCGAGGCGCAACTCGACCTGCGTGCCGACCGCCCTGGGAAACGCGTCCATGCCGAATTGCGTGCGATCGATCGCGACCTGCCCGGAGAATCCGGCGAGCGTCTGCATGCCGGAAAAGATCGTCGCGCCGGCGCGGTTGAACGTGAAGGGAATCGCGACTTCGTGCGTGACGCCGCGCAGCGTGAGATTGCCGTGCAGCGTGCCGTGTTGCGCATCGGCCTTTTCCACCGACGTGCTTTCGAAGTGCGCCAGCGGGAATTCCTTCGCGTCGAGAAAGCGCTTGCCGGTCACGGCTTCGTCCCATTCCGCGTCGCCCAGGTCGACCGATGACGCATCCACGTCGACGACGACCCGGGCGCCGCTCCAGTCGTCCTCGTCGAAACGCAGCCAGCCGGCCTTGACCTTCATGCGTCCGACCGGGTGCGAGTAGCCGTCGTGGTCCACGCTGAAAAGCACCTGCGTGTGCACGGGATCGATGCGGTAGCTGAGCACGCGCGCCTGCACCACGGAGGGAGCCAGCGAGAGCAGCGCGAACAGTGCGGCCAGGAGGCACTTGGGCATGCGATGGATTCCGGCGGACACGCCGCGATTGTGCCGCAGCGCGCGGTGGCAGGGATGAACTGGATGCGCGTTGACGGTAGGATGGTTCACGAGAAGGGTTGGGGAACCCGCCATGACGCCCGCGTTGTTGTTGGCCGCCGCGCTGGCTGCGGCGGCGCCAGTGCAAGCCGCGCCGCCGTTCGCCGCCAGCTTTCGCCGCTACGGGGTGACCGACGGGCTGCCTTCGGACGCGGTCTACACCGTGGTCCAGGATCGCAAGGGCTACGTGTGGATCGGCACGCGCGACGGACTCGCGCGTTTCGATTCGCAGGCGTTCCAGATTTTCCGGCACGACCCCGCGCGCGGCGACTCGCTGGCCGCGAACGACGTGTCCGCGCTGCTGGTGGATGCGCGCGGCCGGGTGTGGGCCGGGGGTGAAGGCAACGGGCTGAATTTGTACCAGCCGCAAGACAACGGCTTCGCGCATTGGCGGCATGATTCGCGCGACGCCACCAGCCTGTCGGGCAACGACGTGATGGCGCTGGCGCAGACCGGCGACGGCGCGATATGGGTGGGCGTCTACGGCGACGGCTTGAACCGCTTGCGCGCGGATGGCCACGGTTTCGAACACCTGCACCATCGCGACAACGATGCGCACGGCCTGAACTCCGACAATGTCACCGCATTGGCCGCCGATACCCATGGCGGTTTGTGGATCGGCACCGAGGCAGGCGTGCAATACCGGGACGCGCACGGCACGTTCGCATCGATCGCGTTGCCGGATGTCGACAAGCCGGTTTCGGTGTGGCAATTGAACGCCTTCGCCGATGGCGTGGACGCGGCCACCGACGCCGGCGTGTTCCACATCGATGCGCAACACGCGGCACGGCGCCTCGGTGCGGCATCGTCCGCCTACGCCAGCCTGCGCGATGGAGGGGATCTCTGGATCGCTCGCCAGAGCGGCATCGACCTCTTCGCGCCGGATGGCGCCACCCGCCATTACGCACCGCATGCCGGGGTGGACGGCGGCCTGCCCGGCACGTTGCCGGTGGATTTCCTGCGCGACCACGAAGGCGGCACCTGGATCGCCTTGCTGGACGGCGGCGCTGCGTACCTGCCGCCGCACTGGCGCGCCTTCGATGCCTGGCGACACCAGCCGGACGTGCCGGCGTCGCTGGCGCTGGATCAGGTGCGCGCGCTGGCGCTGGCGCCGGACGGCACGCTGCTGGCGGGCGGCGCCCGTGGCACGCTCGACCGGCTGGACCCGCGCACCGGAACGGTCCAGCACTTGGCCGAGGTGGCGAACCTTGGCGAATCCTCGATCAGCGCGATCGCGCAGGATGCGCAAGGGCGCTTGTGGATCGGCCATCACCGCGGCTTGCGAATGCTGGATCACGGGCGCGCGCGCGACATCGGCGCCGGCATCCCCGCGCTGCGCCACGGTGTCTGGACGCTGCTGACAGCAGCGGATGGCTCGTTGTATTTCGCCGGCGTCGGCACCGGCGTCACCCGCGTGGACCCGGTGACGTTCGGCTTGACCCCGGTACCACCGCCCTCGACGCAATCGGCGGCACTGGAAGTGAAGCAACTGCGCCAATCCGCCGACGGCGCGATCTGGGCCGCGGGTCAGGCAGGATTGGCGGAACTTGTCCCCGGCGCGCAGGGCTTTCGCTTCGTGTCCGGCGTGGGGCGCGGTGCGGTCGATGCCTTCGCCTTCGGCGCGGACGGTTCCCTCTGGCTGGCGCGCAGCGATCGCCTGCAGCACTACGCCTTGTCCGACGGCAAGGCGCGGCGCCGCGACACCGTCGACAGCAGCGAGGGTTGGCCGGCCGCCGAAGTCGCAGGCCTGGAAGTCGGCCGCGACGGACGCGTGTGGGCGACCACGCCGCGCGGTCTGGTGGTGTATTCGCCTGCCGACCATTCCACGCGCACGTATGCGGACGAAGACGGGCTGGGCAATCCGGAATTCATGCCGCGCGCCCTGCAGCAGGACGCCAACGGCGAGCTTTACGCCGGCAGTTTCGATGGCGTGATGGCGATCGACCCGGACTCGCTCCGCGACACGCACGCGCGCATCCAGGTCGTGCTGGCCAGCCTGAGCGTGCGCCGCGATGGCCGCGTGCTGCAGCTCGATCCCGCGCAGCCGGTATCGCTGGGCTGGAACGACCGCGAACTCACCGCGACCGCGCGCGCACTGTCGTTCGTCGATCCCAAACACAACCGCTATCGCTTCCTGCTGGCCGGCTTCGATCCCGACTGGGTGGTTACGGGCACGCGCGATACGCGCGAGTTTTCCTCGTTGCGCGCCGGCGACTACCAGTTGCGGATCAGCGCGGCCAGCGGCAACGGCGCGTGGACTCCCTCGACCACCATCGTGCGTCTGCACGTGGACGCCCCGCCCTGGGCCACGCCATGGGCCTGGGTGGCCTACGCGTTGACGACGCTGCTGGCGCTGTTCCTGGTCTTCCGCGCGATGCGCCGGCGCCTGGAACAACGTCATCGCTTCGCGCTGGCGGCACAACGCCAGTTGCTCGCCGAACAGGCGAACGCGGCGAAGACGCATTTCCTCGCCGGCATGGCGCACGAAATCCGCACGCCGATGACCGGCGTGCTGGGCATGGCGGAATTGCTGCTTGGCACGCCTCTGGACGAAAGCCAGCGCGGGTATGCGGACGGCATCCGCCGTTCCGGCGCCTTGTTGCTGCGCCAGGTCGACGACGCGCTCGACCTCGCCCGCATCGAGGCGGGCAAACTGCCGTTGAACCCGGCTCCGTTCGATCCCGCCGAGGTGTTGCGGGAAATCGCGTTGCTGGAACAGGGGCTGGCGCGGCAGAAGGGCTTGTCGTTGCAGGTGGAGGTCGAAGGCGGAACGCCGGCGTGCGTGTCGGGCGATGCGCTGCGCGTGCAGCAGGTGCTGTTGAACCTTGCCCACAACGCGCTGAAGTTCACGCAGCGGGGCGGCGTGCGCCTGCGCGTGGAAGCAGCCGGCGACGACGTGGTGTTTTCGGTGATCGACACCGGCCCGGGCATGTCGGAAGAAGAATGCACGCGGATGTTCGAACGATTCGAACAGGCCGAACGCGGGCGGCGCGAACGCGGCACGGGCCTGGGGCTGAACATCTGCCGGGAGCTGGTGGCGCTGATGGACGGCCGGATCGAAGTGCGCTCGCAGCCCGGTGCCGGTTGCACGTTCCGCGTGCGGCTGCCGTTGCCGCCGTGCGCGCCGGCCGACATGCCGGCGAACGCGCCGACGCCCGCGGCGGATCGCGCGGCCCCGTCGCGGGGCCCGCTGAACCTGCTGGTGGTGGAAGACGATCCGATGGCGGCGGAAGTGCTGCTCGGCCTGCTGCGCGCGCACGGACACGTCGTGACGCACGCACCCAACGCGCTCGCGGCGCTGGCGGAAATCGAACAGCCCGGCCATCGCTTCGACGCGTTGCTGTTCGACCTCGACCTGCCCGGCCTGCAGGGCCACTCATTGGCGAAGATGCTGCGCGAGCGCGGCGTGCAGGCCCCGATCCTCGCCGTCACCGCTTCCAGCCGCGGCGACGAGGAGCAGCGCATCCGCGAGGCGGGCATGGACGGCTTGCTGCGCAAGCCGGTATTGCCGGAAAAACTGCGGGAAGCGTTGAACGCGGCAGTGAAGCGGGAGGAGTGAGGCGGAAGGTGGGAGGCGAAAAGCGGGAAAGTTCCTGTCGCCTCGCGCCTTACCCCTCCCGCCTCCCGGCCTTGTCCATCAGCCACTGCGCCAGCTGCGGCACCGGCCGGCCGGTGGCGTAGCCCTTGCGGCCTTCGTCCCAGGCCGTGCCGGCGACGTCGAGGTGCGCCCAGCGCGTACCTTCCGTGAAACGCGAGAGGAACAACGCGGCCGTGATCGCGCCGGCGCTCTTGCCGCCGATATTGGCGATGTCGGCGAACGCGGATTCCAGTTGATTGCGGTAGTCGTCCCACAACGGCAACCGCCACGCGCGATCCAGCGACGCATTGCCGGCCGCGAGCAATTCCTCCGCGAGCGCGTCGTCGGCACTGAACAAGCCCGTCGCGTGCTTGCCCAGCGCGATCACGCACGCGCCGGTCAGCGTGGCGGCATCCACCATCGCCTGCGGCTCGAAACGCTTGCGCGCGTACGCCAGCGCGTCGCACAGGATCAACCGGCCTTCGGCATCGGTGTTCAATACCTCGACCGTCATCCCCGAGTACGTGTTCAGCACGTCGCTGGGGCGATAACCGCCGCCGTCGGGCATGTTCTCGACCGTCGGCACCACGCAGACGAGGTTGATCGGCAGTTTCATCTCGACCGCGGCCACGAACGCGCCCAGCACGCCGGCGGCCCCGCACATGTCGTATTTCATTTCTTCCATCGAGCCGGTGGGCTTCAGGTTCATGCCGCCGGTATCGAAGGTGACGCCCTTGCCGACCAGCGCGAAGGGTTTGGCGTCGCCGCCGCCGCGATGCTGCAGCACGATCAGGCGCGGCGGCACCGACGAACCCTGCCCGACCGCGAGCAACGCGCCCATGCCGAGCCGCTGCAATTCGTCGCGTTCCAGCACTTCCAGTTGCACGCCGGGATGTTCGCCGGCGAGTTGCTTCGCGCGTTCCGCAAGGTACGCGGGATTGCAGACGTTCGGCGGAAGGCAGCCGAGTTCGCGCGCGAATTCCACGCCGCGGCCGATCGCCCGCGCCTGCGCCAGGGCTTCCGCCGCCTCGCCCGCGCCGGCCAGATCGATGCGTTTCAGCTGCGTGCGCTGGCCGTTGGGTTTGATGGTCGCGGTATAGCGGTAACAGGCCTGGTCGATCGCCAGCGCGCAGGCGCGCACGCGCCAGGCCGCATCGCGGCCGCGCACCTCGCATTCGGGCAGGCACACCAGCGCGCTTTCGACCGGAAGATTCTTCAGTGCCTTGCCGGCTTCCTGGCAGGCGCGCTGGTATGCGAGCGCATCGAAATCGGCCTTGTTTCCCAGGCCCACCAGCAACACGCGCGGCGCGCGCACGCCGGGCACGCCATGCAACACCAGCGTGGACCCGGGCTTGCCGGTGAAGTCGCTGCCCTCGCGCAGGCGCGCCAACACGCCGCCGCCGGCACGATCGATCGCGGCCGCCGCGCCGGAAGGCTGCGCATCGAACAGGCCGACCACGGCGCACGGCACATCGGCGGTTTCGGGGCTGGCATGGCTGGACCTGAACTCGAGCATGACGGTTTTCCGCT
>JAFEEJ010000031.1 GCA_018241145.1 Pseudomonadota bacterium
ATGCATGGTCATCACGGAAGCGGGCGGGAAACCGTCCGCTTCCGATTCGATCGAAGGCGGCATGTTTCGATCACGCAGCACGCGGTGCGGAAGCGCGGATCACCGCCGCGTTTTTCGGGGGCGACAGGAAGACACGCGTCAGCGCGTTGTGAATCCCTGGATCACCTGATCCGGCCACGCTTCGCACGCGACGCGTTCCACCCGCGCGGACGGTGGTCCATGGTGCAACCAGCGATGCAGTTCTTCCAGCGCCGCATCCGGACCGCAGGCGAGCACTTCCACGCTGCCGTCGGCGAGGTTCCTCGCGTGGCCGCTGATGCCGAGCCGCAAGGCCTCGTCGCGCGTGGAGGCGCGGAAGCACACGCCCTGCACCCGTCCACGCACGAAGAAACGCACGCAGGGCATCAGGACTCCGCCCCGCTCGCGCTCGCGCGGGAACGCGCGGGAAACAATCCGGACAGCGGCGCATCGAGCCGCGCCCGCAGCGCCTCGATCGCGGCGACGACCGCATCACGCGCGTCTTCACCCAAGCCGTCCAGCGCGCGCGCGGCGGATTCCCGGTCCAGCGGCAAACGGTAACGCCCGGCGCGATAGAGATCGGCGAGATTGACGGTGGCGAGATCGCGGATGAGCACCCATCCGCCGGACTCGGCGCGCGCCAGCAGGCCGGCGCGATGCAGGTCGCCGAGATACCGCTGCAGCAGGTCGTCGCCGAGGAAACGTTCGCGCCGGCACAGTTCCTCGCTGTGCAGCCCCCGGCCTTCGCGCTGCGCGTAAACGAAATGCCGCAGCACGCGCAGCAGTCCGATGAATTCGCAGCCGGCGGGCAGTCGTTCGCTGGCGGGGCGGTATTCGAAGGCCGCCATCGCCGCGGCCAGCGACGCGCCGAGCAACACGATCACCCACGAGAAATAGATCCAGATCAGGAAGATCGGCGCGGCCGCCAGCGCACCGTAGATCTGCTGGTAGGACGGCACGCGCTGCACGTACCACGCGAACAGCACGCGAGCGACCTGGAACAGGATCGCCGCGACCAGCGCGGCGATGCCGGCATGCCGGAAGGCGACCGTGCGGTTGGGGATCAGCATGTACATCGCCAGCAGCACCAGCCAGGTCAGCGCGAACGGCAGAAACGCGAACGCCTCGCGCGCCGGCAGCGAAGGTGTCGCGTTCGCCTGCGGCGTCAGCGGCACCACGCGGGACAACAGCGCCAACCCGGCCACGATCAGCAGCGGGCCGATGGTCAACGCGGCCCAGTACAACAGCAGGCGCGATCCGCCGCCGCGCGCGGTCTGCACCCGCCAGATCCGGTTGAAGCGGTCCTCGATGCTGGACATCATCATCAACGCGCTCGCCAGCAGGAACACGATGCCCACCGCGGTCAGCTTGCTGGCGTTGGCGGCGAACTGCAGCAGGTAGTTCTGCACCGTGGCGCCCGCCGCCGGCACGAAATTGCGGAACACGAAATCGGATGCGGCCATTCGCCATTCGGCGAACACCGGAAACGCGGCGAGGATCGCCAGCACCGCGGTCAGCAGCGGCACCAGCGCGAACAGGGTGGTGTACGACAGCGCGCCCGCGGTTTCGAAGCATTTGTCGGACACGAACCGCTGCCACAGGAACCATCCGAACGCGTGCAGGCGGTCGCGGTCGATGCGCTGGTGCAGGATGGTCAGGCGGGCCACGTTGCGAGGGTATCCCAAGCGCGTGTTCGGCTGAAGTGAAGGGCCGCCGCTACACTTGTCCGATGACGCAGGAAATCCTGGTGCTGTACTACAGCCGCGGCGGCCACACCGCGCGGCTTGCGCGCCTGATCGCGCGCGGCGTCGAGGAGATCGCCGGCGTGCACGCGCGCCTGCGGCAGGTGACGCCGGTGGCCCCGGTCACGCAGGCCGCGCAGCCGCCGGTGCCGGAAGACGGCCCGCCGTACGCGGAATTGCGCGATCTCGCCGAATGCGCCGGGCTGATCCTGGGCAGTCCCACGCGTTTCGGCAACATGGCCGCGCCGCTGAAGCATTTCCTGGATTCGACCATCGCCGAATGGGCGTCCGGCACGCTGGTCGGCAAGCCGTGCGCGGTGTTCACTTCCACCGCGACGATGCACGGCGGCCAGGAAACCACGCTGGTGTCGATGCTGCTGCCGCTGCTGCACCACGGCATGATCGCGGTCGGCATTCCCTACACCGAGCCTGCGTTGAACCACACGCGCAGCGGCGGCACGCCCTACGGCCTGAGCCACGTCGCCGGGCTCGAAGGCGAAAACGACATCAGCGACCACGAGCGCGAACTGGCGCGCGTGCTGGGCCGTCGCGTGGCGGATCTGGTGCGGCGGCTGGCGGCTGCGCCTTGAACCCGCGACTCATGCAGTGGATCGGCTTCGGCGCGTGGATCGCGCTGGCGCTGCTGCAGGTCGTCTGGCATGCATGGTTGCTGCCGCCCGAACGCATGCCGGTCGCGGTGGCGCTGTCGATCGCGCTGCTGCCGCTGGCGTGGCCGCTGGCGTACCGGCGCACCCCGGCGCGCGCGCTGATCGCGGCCGGCATGGTGTCGCTGTTCTACTTCTGCCACGGCGTGGCCGAAGCCTGGGCTTCGCCGCGCGAGCGCGGGCTGGCGCTGGTCGAAATCGTGCTGGCGCTGGTATTGATCGGATCGCTGATGCGCAAGCCGGGCAGGCGCGCCGCGAGCCCCCGCGCCTAGGGCCTGTCAACACCCGGAAACGTGCGCGCACGGCCCGCGCCGGGTACGCTCGGCGCCGACGGCCGCCCCGTATCGCCATGACCTTCGTGCAATCCCCGCCCCAGCTCGGCAACCAGTACCGCGAAGACCGCGTGCTGCGTTCGTATTTGCGCCGCGTGCTGCCGGCGGCGCAGCTGCTGACCGCCGAGGGCACGCTGGATGCGCTGGGCGAGCACGCGGCGATGGCGTGGCGGCGGCACGGCCTGAGCCGGCGCCGCGAACCCGCGCTGACCCGGTGGGACGCGTGGGGCAACCGGGTGGACCGCATCGAGCTGACCCATGCGTGGCGCGAGGGCCCGGGCATCGCCGCGCGGCACGGACTGATCGCCACCGGCCACGACACCGTGCTGGGCGCGAATGCGCGCGTGCGCCAGTTCGCACTGGTGTACCTGTACCACGTCGCCAGCGAGTTCTACACCTGCCCGCTGGCAATGACCGACGGCGCGGCCACCGCGTTGAAAACCTCGGGCAATCGCGCGCTGGTCGAACGCGCGCTGCCGCATTTCCTGTCGCGCGATCCGGCGCAGTTCTGGACGTCCGGGCAATGGATGACCGAAACCGCCGGCGGTTCCGATGTCGGCAACAGCGAAACCGTCGCGCGGCGCGACCAGCAGGGCTGGCGGCTGTCCGGGCGCAAGTGGTTCACCTCCGCGATCAACGCCGACGCGGCGCTCGCGCTGGCGCGGCCGCTCGGCAATCCCGCGGGCGCCGATGGCCTCGCCCTGTTCTATCTGGAAACCCGCGACGAGCGCGGCGACTGGAACGGCATCCGCATCGACCGCCTGAAGGACAAGTTGGGCACGCGCGAACTGCCGACCGCGGAAATCCATCTGCACGACGCCAATGCGACCCTGGTCGGCGAACCCGCCCACGGCGTGCGCGCGGTCGTGCCGGTGCTGCAGGTCACGCGCCTGTGGAATTCGATGGGCGCGCTCGCCACCATGCGGCGATGCATCGCGCTGGCGCGTGACTACGCGCAACGCCGCATGGCGTTCGGCCGTCCGCTGCTGGAACAACCGCTGTACGCGGACATGCTGGCTTCGCTGCAGGCCGAATTCGAGGCCGCCTTCCACCTGGTGTTCCACGCCGCCGAACTGCTGGGCCGCGTGCAGGTCCGCCAGGCCGACGAACAACAGCAGCACCTGTTCCGCCTGCTCACGCCGCTGGTGAAACTGTGGACGGGCGCGCTCGCGGTGCGGATCGCCTCGGACACCGTCGAAGCCTTCGGCGGCATGGGCTATCTCGAAGACAGCGGCATTCCGCAACTGCTGCGCGACGCGCAGGTGTTTTCCATCTGGGAGGGCGCGGGCAACGTGCAGGCGCTGGATGCGCTGAATGCACTCGCCGCGCACGGCACCGCGCCGCTGCGCAACGCGCAGCGGGCCTTGCTGGCGCAGACGCAGGGCGCGGACTACTCCGATGTCGCGCAGCTCACGCAAATCGCATTGACGGCGGCGGAAACGCGGCTGCGCGAGCCGCATCCCCTGAACGAGGCGTCCGCGCGCGGCGTGGCGATGGTGTGCGCGCGCACGCTCGCCGCCACGTTGCTGGCGCGCCACGCGGACTGGTCGCAACGCAACCTCGGCGATCCGCGCCCGCTGTTCGCGCTGCGCCGCTTCTGCGCGCACGGCATGGGGCTCGACCGGCTGCACGCCCGGCGCGCGACCGAAACCCGTTCGCTCGCCGACGACCAGCAGGTCTGATACGCATCCCTGCGTGTGGAAGCGGGCCATCCATGCCCGCGCCTCTCAACAACAGCCTGCACCATTCAACCGTTCTCTTTAAGATCGGCGTAAAACGCCGCCACGCATTCTTCCAGCGCACCTGCATCGATCGCCGTGCGCAACCCACGCATCAACCCGAGATAAAAGTGCAGGTTGTGCATGGTCGCGAGTTGCGCGCCGAG
>JAFEEJ010000032.1 GCA_018241145.1 Pseudomonadota bacterium
CGCCGCCGATGATCACGTTGTGGAAATGCGCGATCAGGAACAGCGAGTTGTGCAGCACGAAATCCGCCGGCGGCACCGCCAGCAGCACCCCGGTCATGCCGCCGAGCACGAAGGTCACCATGAACGCGACCGACCACAGCATCGGCGTCTGGAAGCGAACGCGGCCGCCCCACATGGTGAACAGCCAGTTGAAGACCTTCACGCCTGTAGGCACCGCGATGATCATCGTCATGATGCCGAAGAAGCCGTTGACGTCCGCTCCCGCGCCCATCGTGAAGAAATGGTGCAGCCACACCAGGAACGACAGGATGCAGATCGCCATGGTCGCGACGATCATCGAGCGGTAACCGAACAGCGGCTTGCCGGAAAACGTCGAAACCACTTCCGAATAGATGCCGAACGCCGGCAGCACCAGGATGTACACCTCCGGATGGCCCCATATCCATATGAGGTTGAGGTACATCATCGGGTTGCCGCCCGCGGTGATCGTGAAGAAGTGGAAGTCGAGGTAACGGTCCAGCAGCAGCATGCCGAGCGTGGCGGTGAGGATCGGGAACGAAGCGACGATCAGCAGGTTCGCGGCCAGCGCCGTCCAGCAGAAGATCGGCATGCGCGTCAGCGTCATGCCGGGCGCGCGCACCTTCAGGATCGTGGTGACGAAATTGATGCCGGTCAGCAAGGTCCCGATGCCCGATATCTGCAACGACCACAGGTAGTAATCGACGCCTACGCCCGGCGAAAAACGCAACTCCGACAACGGCGGATACGCCAGCCAGCCGGCCTGCGAGAACTCGCCGATGAACAACGAGAGATTGACCAGCAGCACGCCCGCCGCCGTGAGCCAGAAACTCACCGAATTGAAGGTCGGGAACGCGACGTCGCGCACGCCCAGTTGCAGCGGCACGACGAAATTCATCAGCCCGATCACGAACGGCATCGCCACGAAGAAGATCATGATCGTGCCGTGCGCCGAGAAGATCTGGTCGAAGTGCTCCGGCGGCAGGTAACCGGGCGCGTGGAACGCCATCGCCTGCTGCGCGCGCATCATCAACGCGTCGGCGAAGCCGCGCAGCAGCATCACCAGCGCCAGCAGGCAGTACATCACGCCGATGCGCTTGTGGTCGACCGAGGTGATCCACTCGTGCCACAGGTAGGACCAGTATTTCTTCGCGGTGATCCACGCGAGCACGCCGACGATGATCGCGAGCACCACGATCGAGGTGACGAGCGGGATGGGCTGGTCGAACGGGATCGCCGCCCAGGTCAGTTTGCCGAACATCACGACCCCTTTTCCGCGGGAGGCAGGTCATGGCCTCCGACGCCGCCGCGCGGCCCCGGCGGCGGACCATAAGCCTGGTTGACGATGTCGCGGAACAGGCCCGGTGCGACGTCGCGATACGTCATCGGCGCGACATGGCTGCTCGGCTCCTGCAATTGCAGGTAGGACTGCTTGTCCAGCACCGGGCCGTTCGCGCGCGTCTGCGCCAGCCACTTCGCGTAGTCGTCGGCGGAAACGGCGTGCGCCTTGAAACGCATGCCGGCGAAACCGGCGCCGCTGAATTGCGCCGAGAGCCCTTCGTATTCGCCCGGGTGGTCGGCCTGCAGGTTGAGTTGCGAAGTCATGCCGGCCATGGTGTAGATCTGGCTGCCGAGTTGCGGCACGAAGAAGCTGTTCATCACGCTGGACGAGGTCAGGTCGAAATGCACCGGCGTGCCGACCGGGATCACCAGCGTGTTGACGGTGGCGACGTGTTCCTCCGGATAGATGAACAGCCATTTCCAGTCGAGCGACACGACCTGGATTTCCACCGCCTTGCCCTTGCCGGGCAGGCGCTGGAACGGGTCCAGTTGCTGCGAGCCGAACCAGGCGATGCCGCCGAGGAAGATGATCACCAGCGCGGGAATCGCCCAGACGATCAGTTCGAGATGGCCGGAGAACGCCCAGTTGGGCCGGTACGTGGCCCTGGTGTTCGAGGCGCGGTACCACCATGCGAACGCGAAGACCATGATGATCACCGGGATCACGATCGCGAACATGATCACCAGCGAATCGATCAGGATGAGTTTCTCCGCCGCGCCGACCGGGCCGCGCGGCGCCAGGATGCCCTTGTCGCAACCCGCCAGCAGCGGCAGCAGCGCCGACACAGCGACCAGTTTGTTCGCACGCGCCATGTGGAATGCTTCCGATCCGTGCAGCACGCCGGAAAATCCCGCGCATCTTCTCACAAACGACGTGCCGGCGGAAAATCGTGTACGCCGGGATGATGGGCTGAGAAGTATCGTCGCAGTGAACACGCGCTCTTAACTCGCTGCCCATCGCAACGCGAGTAGCATCCTGTGATCTACCTGTCGTTTTTCGTACGAGCGCAAGCCGTTTCGCTGCACAGCGATGAACCGTCTTGCGCGCCCGCTTGCTTCGTCATTCAACGCAAAGAAAGGGGAATGCACCATGTCCATGATTCGTCGAATCCTCATGCTGGCCAGCTGGCTGGCAGGTGTCGTCGCGCTGGTTTCCGGTTCGTTGACTGCGGCATACGCGCAGGCTGCCGCGCCACTGGCGCGACCCACGTTCAACGTGCTCTATGCCTTCGATGATCCCGGCAGCGGGGTTGGCGACGACGGAGACAGTCCCTCCATAATCCCGTCGGGCGACGGCGGCTATGTCGGCACCCTCGTCAATGGCGGCGCCTTCGGCTATGGCATGGTGTACAAGCTGGCCGCGGATGGCAGCGTGACGACGCTCCACGACTTCACCGGCTGCGCGGAC
>JAFEEJ010000033.1 GCA_018241145.1 Pseudomonadota bacterium
AAGGTATTGCCGCCTTCCTCGCCGCCGAGCATCTGGTTCTTGATGCGGATGTTGGCAAACGTGCCGCGCACCATCACGTCGTCGTTGCCGCGGCGCGACCCGTAGGAATTGAAATCCTTCGGCTGCACGCCGCGCGCGATCAGGTATTTTCCGGCCGGTGAATCCTTCTTGATCGAACCGGCCGGCGAAATGTGGTCGGTGGTGATCGAGTCGCCGAACAGCGCGAGGCAGCGCGCCGCGTCGATGTCGGCGGTCTTCTCCGGCTGTTTCGCCATGCCTTCGAAGTACGGGGGGTTCTTGATGTAGGTCGAGGCGTCGTCCCAGTCGTACTGGTCGCCGTCCGGCGACTGCACGGTGTTCCAGCGCGCGTCGCCCTTGAACACGTCGGCATAGCTGCTGCGGAACATGTCCGCATCCACCGATTTCGCGATCAGGTCGCCGATGTCCCGGTTGCTTGGCCAGATGTCCTTCAGATAGACGTCTTTACCGCTGCCGTCCTTTCCGATCGGATCCTTCGCCAGGTCGATGTCGATGGTGCCCGCGATCGCGTAGGCCACCACCAGCGGCGGCGAGGCGAGGTAGTTCATCTTGACGTCGGGGTGGATGCGCCCCTCGAAATTGCGGTTGCCCGAAAGCACGGCTGCCGCGGCGAGGTCGTTGTCGTTGATGGCCTTGCTGATCGGTTCGGCCAGCGGGCCGGAATTGCCGATGCAGGTGGTGCAGCCGTAGCCGACCAGATAGAAGCCGAGTTTTTCCAGGTCGTCCAGCAGCCCGGCCTTCTTCAGGTAATCCGTGACCACCTGCGAACCCGGCGCCAGCGAGGTCTTCACCCACGGTTTCGCCTTCAGGCCCCTGGCTGCGGCATTGCGCGCCAGCAGGCCCGCGCCGAGCATCACCGCCGGGTTCGAGGTGTTGGTGCAGGAAGTGATCGCCGCGATCACCACCATGCCGTCGCGCATGCGGAACCGTTCGCCATTGTGCGTGACGTGGGTTTCGATCGCGTGCGCGCTGGCTTCGTGGCCGACCGCGGTGCTGCCGCCTTCGTTGAGGAAGCGCTGGACGCCGCCGTTCTTCTGCTTGCGGTTCGCGGTGAACGTCGCGACGTTCTCGCGGTAGTTTTCCTGCATGTCCGACAGCAACACGCGGTCCTGCGGACGTTTCGGCCCGGCCATCGAGGGCTTGACGTCGGCGAGGTCCAGTTCCAGCACGGTGCTGTAGTCGGACGGCTTCTGCCCCGGCTCGTGCCACAGGCCCTGGTGTTTCGCATAGGCCTCGATCAGCGCGATCTGCGCGGCGCTGCGGCCGGTGAGCCTGAGGTAATTCAGCACTTCCTCGTCGATCGGGAAGATGCCGCAGGTCGCGCCGTATTCGGGCGCCATGTTGCCGATGGTGGCGCGATCGGCCAGCGGCAGGTGTTGCAGGCCGTCGCCGAAGAACTCCACGAACTTGCCGACAACGCCCAGCTTGCGCAGCATCTGCGTCACGGTCAGCACCAGGTCGGTCGCGGTGGAACCCTCCGGCAGCCTGCCGGAGAGCTTGAAGCCGACGACCTGCGGGATCAGCATCGAGGAAGGCTGGCCGAGCATCGCCGCTTCCGCCTCGATGCCGCCCACGCCCCAGCCGAGCACGCCCAGGCCGTTGACCATCGTGGTGTGCGAGTCGGTGCCGATCACGGTGTCGGGATAGGCCCAGGTGTCGCCCTCGCGTGCGTCCGTCATCACCACGCGCGACAGGTATTCGAGGTTGACCTGGTGCACGATGCCGGTGCGCGGCGGCACCACCTTGAAATTGTCGAGCGCCTTCTGGCCCCAGCGCAGGAACGCGTAGCGTTCCTTGTTGCGTTCGAATTCGATTTTCGCGTTTTCTTCCAGCGCGTCGGCTTCGCCGTACACGTCGACCTGCACCGAGTGGTCGATCACCAGCTCGGCCGGCGAAAGCGGATTGATCTTCTTCGGATCGCCTCCCAGCCGCACCATCGCGTCGCGCATCGCGGCAAGGTCCACCACGCAGGGCACGCCGGTGAAATCCTGCAGGACCACGCGCGCGGGCAGGAAGGAGATTTCGATGTCCGATTCGGCCTTCGCGTCCCACCTGGCGAGCGCCTCGATCTGTCTGGCGGTGACCTCGGAACCGTCTTCATGGCGCAGCAGGTTCTCCAGCAGCACCTTGATCGAATAGGGCAGGCGGGCGAGGTCGAATTGCCTGCCCAGCACGGCGAGGCTGGCGATCCGGTAGCGCTCGCCGCCGACGGCAAGGGTGTCGCGGACGCCGTAAGTGTCTTTCATGCGGGTTCTCCTTGGTCGCGGATCGGCTCGACGGGGCGATGGCGATGCGCGAAATGTCCGTATGCCAGCCACCAATTATCGCGCAAACCCGCCCGCGTCGCGAATCGCGAATCGTCGTACGCCGCGTTCGATCCCGCTCAAGCCGCGATTGGCGTTTCCGCGTTGCCCTCGCTACATTGCGTGCATGATCGCCCTGCCGCTTTTCCTGCGCCGCCGCTACGAGCGATGGAAAAGCGACACGCTGAGCCAGAGCGATTTCCGCCCGAGCGTGAGCATCCTGAAGATGTCGGCGATGGCGGTGTTCATCGGCGTCGCCGGCGCGATCGTCGCGTGGCTGCTCTATCGCATGATCGGGTTCGTCACCAACCTGGCGTTCCTGCACCGCATCGCCTTCTCGTTCGTTTCGCCGGCCGCGACGACATCGAAATGGTCGATCGTGGTCGCGCCGGTCGTCGGCGGCCTCATCATCGGCCTGATGGCGCGCTACGGCACCGACCGGATCCGCGGCCATGGCATCCCCGAAGCGCTGGAAGCGATCCTGTTCCGGCGCAGCAAGATGATGGTCAAGGTCGCGATCCTCAAACCGATTTCCGCGGCCATCGCGATCGGCACGGGCGGGCCGTTCGGCGCGGAAGGCCCGATCATCATGACCGGCGGCGCGGTCGGCTCGCTGTTCGGCCAGATGTTCTACCTGACTTCAATGGAGCGGCGCACGTTGCTGGTGGCCGGCGCCTGCGCGGGCATGGCGGCGACCTTCGGCACGCCGATCGCCGCGACCCTGGTGGCGGTCGAATTGCTGCTGTTCGAACTGCGCCCGCGCAGCACGATCCCGGTCGCGATCGCCTGTTTCGTCGCCGCCGCGCTGCGTCCGATGCTGCTGGGGCCGGGGCCGCTGTTTCCGCTTGCGGTGCAATTCCACATCGGCCTCGCCGAGATGGCGCTGGCCGTGGTCTGCGGGTTGCTTGCGGGAGTGTTCGCCACGTTGATCACCTCGGCGGTGTATTTCGTCGAGGACCATTTCCACAAATTGCCGATCCACTGGATGTGGTGGCCCGCGCTCGGCGCCATCGCGGTCAGCATCGGCGGGTTGATCGAACCGCAGGCGCTGGGCGTGGGTTACGACGTGATCGACCAGCTGCTGACCGGCCGCCTGATCGGCATGGCGGTGCTGGTCTTCATGCTGGTGAAGTCGCTGATGTGGATCCTGTACCTCGGTTCGGGCACCTCCGGCGGCGTGCTGGCGCCGTTGCTGTCGCTGGGCGCGGGGCTGGGCGCGCTGGAAGCGATGGTGTTTCCCGGTCCCGATCCGCTGCTGTGGCCGCTGCTGGGCATGTGCGCGATCCTCGCCGGGATGATGCGCATGCCGTTCACCGCGATCCTGTTCGCGCTGGAACTGACGCGCAACGCCAGCGCGTTGCCCGCGCTGCTGGTCGCGTGCATCGCGGCCTACGGCGTCAGCGTGTTCCTGATGAAGCGGTCGATCCTCACGGAAAAGGTCGCGCGGCGCGGCTTTTCGATCTTCCGCGAATATTCCGTCAACCGGCTGGAACTGACGCCGGTGAAGGACGTCATGAGCACGCAGATGATGACGATTCCCGGCAGCACCACGGTGCGCGAATGCGCCGAGCGCTATTTCGGCGCGGACCAGAAATACCGGGCCTATCCGGTGCTGGACGAAGACGGCGCGCTGATCAACGTGATCACCCGCCAGGACCTGCAGCGCCTGCGCGGGGAAGATCCGCCCGGCGACCTGCCCCTGCGCGAGGCGATGCACCGGGAGCCGGTGGTCGCGTTCCCGGACGAAAGCTGCCAGAGCGTCGCCATCCGCGCGGCGGTGGAAAAGCTGGAGCGCATCCCGGTCGTGGATCCGACGACGCGCGCCCTGCTCGGCATCGTCACGCGCTACGACCTGCTGAAACCGTACACGCATTACCACCACGAAGAAGAAGTCCGCGAGCGGATGTTCCGCGGCGGGAATTGATGCCGATGATTGGCCTTTCAATCAATAATCCGGATTGCGCCTGATTCATGAAATCGATTGGGCCACGCTGATTGTCTTTGGTCGAATCGGTAGGGGAAATAAAGAGGGGCATTCACCCTCGCTCCCGATGGCATCGCCGGATCAGACGCCGTCCAGCGTGGTGCGCGTGAGCATGCCGCGCGCCAGCATGGCTTCGCGGCGGGGGCGCAGCAGCAGGTGCCAGCGGCGGCCGCCGAGTTGTCGCCACAGCACCGCGGCGCGCACCGCCGACAGCAGCAAGGCACGGATGCGCTGCACCTGCGCGGGTTGGTGCAGGTAGAGCGGATTGCCGACCACCACCACGCGCGGGCGCAATACCGAAAGGTTTTCCGCATACAGGTCGGCCAGGCGCGCAAGCACGTTCGGATGGGTCGGGCCGAAATGCAGGAGTTGCCGCTGCATCCCGTGCAGGCCATTTTCCAGCGTGGCGAGCGTACCGGGATTGCGCGCCAGCGAACGTTCCAGCCGCAGGATCGCGAACACGATGCGCAACAGGGCAGGGTCGCGCCTGCCGCCGTCGATCTGTTCGATCAGTGCGCGCAGGCCGTCACGCAGGTTGCCGACTCCGCCATAGATCGCCGCGGCGCTCTCGCTCTCGAGGCGGAACACGCTGGCCATGCAGGTTTCCAGCGCGCCCGGGTCGCAATCGCCCTCGGTGGCCAGCGACCGCACCTGCGTGGCGGACTGGAACAGCGCGGCCAGCGCGATCACCCGCGATTCTTTCACGGCCAGTCTCCGCGCGGCGCGTCGGTATCGCGGATCACGCCGCCGCCGAGGCATTCGTCTTTTTCATAGAACACGACCGATTGTCCCGCCGCCACCGCGCGTTGCGCCAGCGCGAACCGCACTTCGATCGCGCCGTCGGCGTCTTCCCTGATTTCGCAGTCCTGCACTGGCTGGCGGTAGCGCGTCATCGCCCGGCAGGAGAATGGCAGGCGCGGCGTGTCTCCGGCGATCCAGTGCACGTTGTCCGCGCGCAGGCGGTGCGACATCAGCCACGGGCTTTCCGCGCCCTGCGCCGCATAGACCGTATTGGTCGCCGCGTTCTTGCCGACGACATACCACGGTTCGCGCCCCGCGCCGGCACGGCCGCCGATGGCGAGTCCCGCGCGTTGGCCGGGCGTGTAGAACATCGCGCCCTGGTGTTCGCCGAGCGTTTCGCCTTCAGGCGTGCGCAGCGGGCCCGGTTGCGCGGGCAGGTAATGCGAAAGGAATTCGCGGAAGTCGCGTTCGCCGATGAAGCAGATGCCGGTGGAATCCTTCTTGTCGTGCACGGCGAAACCCGCTTCCCGCGCCAGCGCACGAACCTGCGGCTTGCGCCATTCGCCCAGCGGAAACAGCGCCGCACCGAGCTGCTGCTGATCCAGCGCATGCAGGAAGTAGGTCTGGTCCTTGTCGCCGTCGAGCGCGCGCAGCAGCCGGAAACGCCCGTTCCCGTGCGCCACGCGCGCGTAATGGCCGGTGGCGATCTTGTCCGCGCCCAGTGCGCGCGCGGCGTCGAGGAAGGTGCCGAACTTGATTTCGCGGTTGCACAGCACGTCCGGATTGGGCGTGCGGCCGGCGCGGTATTCGTCGAGAAAGTGCGCGAACACGTGTTCGCGGTATTCGCGCGCGAAATTGCGCGCATGGAAGGCAATGCCGAGCGTGGCACAAATCGCCAGCGCGTCCTTGCGGTCCTCGTCGGCGCGGCATCCGGCGACGGCGTCCGACGGATCGCCTTCCCAGTTCTGCATGAACATGCCGGATACGTCGTGTCCGGCGCGCTGCAGCAACAGCGCGGCGACCGCGGAATCCACGCCGCCGGAAAGACCGGTCACCACGCGCACGGCTCAACCTGCCCCGGGCATCGACGGTGCGCCGTCCACCAGCGACAGCGGCCAGCGCGAACCCGCCAGCCAGTCGTCCAGGCACGCGAGCACCAGCGGGCTGCGCAGGCGCGCGGCGCTGCCTGCGATTTGCGCGTAGTCCATCCAGTGCGCACCAAGGATGCCTTCGTCCAGCACGCGATCGGCGCGATGCCGCAGGGGGCGGGCGGCGAAGGTGAAACGCAGGACCTGCTCGCCGTGTTCGCGGCTGAGGTACTGGCGCGCGCCGATGAAGGCCTGCAACTCCACTTCCCAGCCGGTTTCCTCCAGCGTCTCGCGGCACGCCGCGTCCGGCAGGCTCTCGCCGGGTTCCAGGTGGCCGGCCGGCTGGTTGAACAGGATGCGTCCGCGTACGTTCTCCTCGACCATCAGGAACTGGTCGCGTTCTTGCACGATGCAGGCTACGGTGACGTGCGGGCGCCAGACGGCGTTGCGGGAATCCTCGGATGACATTGCGGGCAGCCATTGAAAACGCGTCATTGTGCCATCACCCGGCAGGGATGGATCGCGACGTGCGGTTGCGGCCGCAGCGTATACTCCGACCGACGACCGACACCGCTGAAAAATGGCCCCAACCCGGAAACACGACCCCGACCGCGAACCCGAACATGGCGTGGCAGTGGAAACCGCCAAGCCGGAAACCGCGCGGCCGCCGCTGTACCAGGTGGTGCTGGTCAACGACGATTACACGCCGATGGAGTTCGTGGTGGCGGTGCTGGAAACCTTTTTCAACATGAATCGTGAAAAGGCCACGCAGATCATGTTGCACGTGCATACCCGCGGGCGCGGGATCTGCGGGGTCTTCACGCGCGAGGTGGCGGAAAGCAAGGTCACCCAGGTGAACGAATTCTCGCGCTCGCACCAGCACCCGTTGTTGTGCACTATGGAAAAACTCTAGCCAGCCCCATATTGGCAGTCAGCCGGGACAATGACCCGGGAACCGTTTCGAGGCGAGACCAAGATGTTCAGCAAAGATCTCGAGTTCACCATCGGCCAGTGCTACAAGGAAGCGCGCGAGCAGCGTCATGAATTCATGACGGTGGAACATCTGCTGCTGGCCCTGCTGGAAAACCCGACCGCCGCGGCGGTGCTGCGCGGCTGCGGCGCCGACGTGGACAAGCTCGGCAAGGACCTGCGCTCGATCATCGCCGAGACAGTGCCGGTGCTGCCGACGGGCGACGAACGCGACACCCAGCCCACGCTCGGTTTCCAGCGCGTGCTGCAGCGCGCGGTCTATCACGTGCAGTCTTCCGGCCGCAAGGAAGTCACCGGCGCGAACGTGCTGGTGGCGATCTTCGGCGAGAAGGATGCGCACGCGGTGTTTTTCCTTCACCAGCAGGAAGTGACGCGGCTGGACGTGGTGAATTACGTTTCGCA
>JAFEEJ010000034.1 GCA_018241145.1 Pseudomonadota bacterium
TGAACGAGCGCTGCCAGTGCAGGGAATCCATCAACGCCTGCGGATGGTCCGGCGCGTAGCCGTCCAGAGCCGCATCCGCGCCGCCGACGATCGCGCAGCGGGAAGCATCCTTCGGCAGGTGCGCGCGCGCTTCGCCGGCTTCGCGGATCGTGACGATCTCGAAATGCTCCACCCAGTAGCCCGCGGGCGCGGGCGGCACCACGTGCCAGTAATCGCGCGGCTGCAGGAACACCAGTTTCGGTTTCGCACCCGGGGTGAACACGATCCAGCTTCCCGGCGCATCGGTCAGCGGCAGCCAGTGCAGGAAATGCGGATTGGCGCGGAACGGGTAAAGCGAATCGTCGAGGAAACGCAGGATCGGCCGCCCCGCCGCGATCACCAGATGATCGCGCTGCGCCCATTGCAGCGCGGCGGCGGCGCGCCGTTGCAGCTCGGCGACATGCGCGGGATAGAGCCCGGCGAGATTGTCCTGCGGCGCAGCGGTCATGACGGGATCCGGTTCGCGGAAAACCGCATGGTGCCGCGAAGTGGCGAACAACGCAAAAACGGCAGGCGGTTTGCCGGAAACGCAGGTGGTTGGCATCCGGAAGACCGGGAAACGCGGTTCAAGCCTCCGGCTTGTCCAGCCACGCGTTCAATACCGCGGTGTCGGCTTCCGACAACGCGATGATGCGCAGCCCCGCCCAGTGCTGGCCCGGCACCGCGGCCGGTTCGCTCCATTGTTCGTGCACGCCGGCTTCCAGCACGTGCGGTTTGCCGTCGAGGCCCGGCAGCAGGAAACGGAACTGGTAGAGCGCGTTGTCGTTGAGCTTGCGGCGGCCGATCAGCATCATGCCGTCGCGCGACAGGTTGCCGATGCGGCCGATGCCTTCTCCGGTAAGGGAGTCGTTCACCTCGATGGGCGTGGGGGCGTGCTTGCGCGTGGCGCGGCGTTGTTCGGAAGTGTCCATGGCGGTTTTCGTTCGCAAACTTGTCGGCGAGTCCTGGATCCGTCTTCTTGCTTGGGAGTCATCCGGCTGGAGCACGGTTCGGCGGCCCAACCATCGATCAGTCGATCAATCAATCAACCTACGTCGCGGCTGCCGCGGCGCGCGGCGCCATGCCGAATTGCCTCAGCCCGGCGACCAGCGAGTTCCACGCGCGGTCGATCAACGATTCCTCGCGTTGCGGTTGCAGGCGCACCTGGCCCAGCGCCATCAGGCGCGCGACCTGTTCCAGCTTGCGCTCCGGCCCCGCCGTGCCGCGCGCGCTCACAAACAGGCAGCGGTTGGTGGCGGGTGTGTACCACGCCAGCTTGCGCGGCACGCGTTGTCCCTGCTGGTTGATGGTGAACTCGAACCAGGTGCCGAACGGAACCGTTTTCAGATGCGCCAGCGCCCGCTGTTCCTCGGCGTTGAGCGGCGTCAGCAAGGCCGGTTCGTTTTCCTGTTTTGCGGCTTCGTCGTCGCCCAGCTTCTGGCGTGCCTTCAGGCGCATCGCCAGTTCGGTCTGGCTGGCGGTTTCGCCCGGCGTGCCGGCCGCGTGCGGCAGATCCAGCACGCGATGCGCGAGTTGCGAGGCTTCCGCGCCTTGCAGTCCGATCTGTTCCAGCCCGTTCTGCAATTCGACGCGCAGCCTTTCGTTGTCGCGCTGTTCCGGTTCGCGCAGCAGTTCGTCGGCGGCGGCGAGCCGGCGATGGAAAGCCTCGCTGTCTTCGCCGTGGCGCAGGTTCGCCAGCGCCAGCGCATCGCACCACGCCTGTTCCAGCAAGGCACGCGTCAACGGCGGCACCGTGCGCCCGGCCAGGCGTTCCTGGATGGCGGATGCGGCGCTCGCGCGCGCCTGCTCCAGCCGGTCGCGGCCCTGCGCGGCTTCCAGCTGGCGGCGTTCGGACATTTCCGCGCGGCGCTTCAGCGTGTGGACGTGCGCTTCCAGTTCGTCGACCAGTTTTTCGAACAGCGAGAGATCGCCGCTGAATTCGCCCAGCACCCGGTCCACCGTGCGGTGCAGCTTGTCGCCCAGCACGGTATCCGACTCGCCTTCGCCGGTGTCCATCCAGGTGTTGGCGGTTTCCGCCACGGTGTTGAGCAGCCGTCGCGCCGGATGCGCGCGCTGGGTGAAGAAGCTTCGGTCGGCCAGCGCGGCGCGCAGCAACGGCACCTGCAGGCGCGAGAGCAGGCGCTGCGCCGAACCGCCGCTGCGGGTTTCGTCCATCAGGCGGTCGAACAGCAGCGCGATCAGATCCAGCGTGTCGCGGTGTTCGGCGGAAAACTGCGGCGTGCGGCCGTCCGGCGAGAAGCGGCGCAGCTCGGCCAGCATGTCCTGTTGCAGGTGCTGCACGGTGCGTTGTACGGTGCGTCCGCCCATCTGCACCGGTTCCGGCGCGCGGGTTTGCAGGCCGGCCAGCACGGTCTGCAATTCCTCGCCCGAGGCAACATAGCCACCGGTGGGTTCGTTCGCCGCTTCGCCCATGCTGCTGCGGCGTTTTTCCAGCAGTTCGCGCAGATTGCCCATGACCGCGTCGGCGGCGGTCTGCGCGGGCGGCGGCGGCAGCGGCTCGGTGGGTGTGGCTGACGTTTCCGCGCCGCGCTTGCGTGGTTGCGATTCGGGATTGCGCCGGGGCAGGTAGCTGCGCAGGTTCGGCAGGATCCCGCGCAGGGCGAGGTGCTTGTTCAATCCGCCGTACAGGACCTCGGCGGCGCCCAGCAGGCGGCGATCGAACAGTCGATAGAACGTCGTGCGGTGTTCGCGCGGCAGCCCCATGCCGCCGGCAACCTCGTGCAGGCCTTGCACCAGGGCATGCGGACCCAGCGGCAACGCTTCGGTTTCCAGCAGTGGCGACGCGGCCAGCACGGCATAACGGTGGCCGAGTTCGAACAGGGCCTGGCTGGCGCGCATTTCGGTGTGCGTCGCGATGTCGTCCAGCGTGATCGCTTCTTCCAGTTCGTCGTGCTCGATCAGCGCAAGGTCGAAGCGCGTTTCGGCCGCGCGCACCTGCGGCAGGCCCAATCCGGCAAGCCTGCCCTCCATCAGCAGCAGCAACCTCGGCGCGGCGTCCGCGCGCGTGCGCTTGACCTCCCGCAGGCTCTCGAATGCGGTCTGCTGCTCGGCGTCGCTGCGCGCCTGCTCGGCGAGCTTGAACAATTCCTGCTCCAGCTCCGTCAGGCTGGCGCGCAACTGCGGTTCGATGCCCGCGCTGTATTCGGCCAGTTGTTCTTCGAGCAGGGTGCGCGCCCGCGCCGGCAGATCGGCGCGTTCGGCGAGCGTCTGTGGCAGGCGTTCGGCTGGCATCGGTTCCCCTGGACCCCAAACTCTTCCGGCGAAGGGCGCCGGGCGATTCTATGCCCGCCCGACCGCCGCCGGTAGCGTGATGATGCTCAATTCCCATGCGGGGACCATGCCAACTCGACCCATCCTGAACGCCCCGGGGTGTTGTAGCCGCTGACCAGGTAGTAGGTCCGATCGGCCAGGTTTTCGGCACGCAGGTGCAGCTGCCATGCGGGCGAGAACGACCAGTTCAGGCGCGCATTGACCAGGGCGTACCCGCCCAGCGGGCCATCGATGTCCTGCCGTCGGCCCTCGGCGTACAGCTCGATGCCCGCATCCAGCCGTTCGCTGAAAACCCGCGTCAATGCCAGGTCGCCCTTGCGCGGTGCGCGGCGCAGCAGGCGTGCACCCGTGGCCGGATCGCGCGCATCCTGCCAGGTCGCGTTGCCGTCGACGCGCCAGGCGCCGCGTTGCCAATGCGCCTCCAGTTCCGCCCCGTCGATGCGCGCCCGCTCGGTGTTTTCGGCTTCGAACAGCGGCCCGGTGAAATCGATCAGGTCGTCGATATCGGTGTGGTAGGCGGAAAGTCTGGTGGTGAAACCATCGGCGATCGTCCATTCCGCGCCGAGTTCGCTGCTGCGCGAGTGTTCCGGGCGCAGGTCCGGATTGCCGGCGAACCATCCTCCGTACCCCGGCGAGAACAGTTCGTTGAGGCTGGGCGCGCGGAAGCCTTGTCCGAAACTCGCGGTGAGCCGCAGCGCGGGCGCGACGCGCCATCCGATCGCGCCCGAGCCCGTGGAGGCGCCGCCGAACACGCTGTTGTGGTCGTGGCGCGCGGCCAGTTCCCAGTCGAAGGCGGGCAGGTGTCCGCTCCAGCCCGCGAACACGCCGGTGTTGTCGCGGCTCTCGTCGTAGAGGTCCGCGTTGCCGAAGGTGTCGACGTTCTCGCCGCTTTCGTGCACCTGATCCACGCCCGCGGTGAGCGACTGGTGGTCGTCCAGCGTGAAGAGGTTCAGCCAGCTCAGGCTTTGCCTGCGCGAACGGAACAGCGAAAAGTAATCCGGCGTGTCGAGGTCGTCGCGCGCGCTGCCGACGCTCAGGCGCTGGAACCAGTTCGAATTTGCATCGCCCGCCAGCGAAGCGCCCAGGTCCTGCTCGATCGTGTGCGAAGTGCCCTGGTCGAATTCATTGACCGAATCGCTGTACAGCGCATTCGCCGACAGGGTTTGCGTGCCGAGCCTGACTTCGCCGCGCGCGGCGAGGTTGCGGTTGCGCAGGCCGTCGTCGTCCGGATCGTAGCTGAAGCCTTGCGGATTCTGCGAAGAGAATCCCGTCACGTGGCGGATGCCGGCCTGCACGCTGAAGCCGCCGCGATCGTTCCAGTCGCCGATGCCGGCGCTGCCCGAGGCATCGTCGTAACTGCCGTACTGCACCGCTGCGCGCGGGCCGTCGAGTTTGCGCGTGAACACCTGGATCACGCCGCCGATGGCGTCCGAACCCCAATACGCCGCGCGCGGGCCGCGCACGATCTCGATGCGCTCGATCGCATCCAGCGGCAGCAACGAGAAATCCACGCCGCCGGTGCCGGTGGAGGCGATGCGCACGCCATCGACCAGCACCAGCACGTGGTTGGAATTGGTGCCGCGCAGGAACAATGCGGTCTGCTCGCCGGGGCCGCCGCTGCGGGTCACGTCCACGCCGGCCTGCGTGCGCAGCAGGTCGTAGAGATCGGCCGCTCCGCTGGCGTCGATGTCGGCGCGCGTGATCACCGTGACGTCGGCGAGCGAGGCATCGACGGTTTGCGCCTGGCGCGTGGCCGTGACCTGCACGGCGGGTTCGGTGATGACGTCGGGATTTTCCTGCGCCTGCGCGCGGAAACCCGCGGTCGTCGCACCGAGCAAAAGAAAATACGAGATTGCGATCAGGGATGATCGCGACTTTACCGCCTTCATTGTCTTCTCCGTTCGCACACCCGCGGGGCGGCGCAGCGGAGAACGAAGGGCAGGGCACGGCAAAGCGGCCGTTCCCGGCCGCCGCCCGCCGCAGCGCCTGTCGATGATGCGCTTGTGCGCATCGTTTGCAGGCCGGTCTCCGGGCTCGCGAGCGGAGAAGTGCGGTCACGATGACCGCTTCCGGTTTTTCACGACCGTGGATGATCGCAAAAAGCCCTTCTCCCGACCGGATCGCCTTCCCGCGCGCATCGCGCAGTGGCTGCATGACCCGATGGATGACTCGCTTACCGTTGCGGGGGCAGCGCCGGCCTTCAACCGGCTTCCCGTTTCATTCGATCGCCTGCCTGAGCGAGCGGCCGAACACCTGCGCACGCGAGTCTAGGCGCGCGGCGGCGCACTGGCAAGCTTATACGCGCTTCGCGAGCACGTAGCGCCAGATGAAATAGATCGGCAGTCCGGCCGCGGTCAGCAGCGCGCCCTTGCCGGCATCGGAGGGGTGTTGCCAGATCGTCACCACCACGATCCAGAGCACCGCGGCGAGAAAGACCAGCGGCAGGAACGGATACCACGGCGTGCGGAACGGCGCGGGTTCGGCGCTGCGCGAGCGATACCAGAACAGGGTCGCGATCACCGCGGCCATGCCCAGCCAGTCGACCACCGTGGAGAAGTTCACCAGCCAGGTGAAGTTGTTGCCGACCAGCACCAGCACGCAGGACCAGCCCGCCAGCAGCATCAGCGCGATGTTGGGTGAACGCCAGCGCGGATGCAGCCTTCCGGCGACGCGGAAGAACACGCCGTCCGCGCCCATCACCTGGAACACGCGCGATGCGCCCATCAGCGAGATGTTGCAGAAGCCCAGCGTGGAAATGGCGATGCCGACCGCGATCGCGCGCGCGCCGGGTTCGCCCAGCACATGCCGCATCACGTCCGCGGCCGGCGCCTTGCTGGCGGCGAGTCCGGCGTGGCCCAGCACCGCGAGGTAGGCGACGTTCGCAAGGATGTAGCAAGCGGCGACCAGCAACATGCCGTACAACAGGGCGCGCGGCAGGTTGCGTTGCGGCTCGCGGATCTCGCCGGCGATGTCGTTGACGTAATACCAGCCGCCATACGAGAACAGCACCGGCATCAATGCACCGCCCAGTGCGAACGGGCTGATCGGCGGCGCCGGCGTGGGCGCGGGCGGGGCGCCGCGCGCCAGCAGGCCGGCGACGATCAGCGCGGAGATCGCGAGCAGCTTCAACACCGTCAGGATGTTCTGCGTCAGCGAACCTGCGCGGATGCCGAACCAGTTGATGCCGGCGAGAAAGACGATGGCACCGACCGCCCACGGCGCGGGATTGGTGACGTTGAAACCGAGCGCCGCGCCGGCGTATTGCACGAAGGCGATGGAAACCGCCGCGATGGCGCCGGAATGGTTGGCGACCAGCAGGCTCCAGCCGTACAGGAAGGCGATGACCA
>JAFEEJ010000035.1 GCA_018241145.1 Pseudomonadota bacterium
CAGCGCAAGCGTGCCGTTGCACATCGCCACGCAATGCCTGACGCCCAGATACTCGGCGATGCGTCGTTCAAACTCCTGCACCATCGGCCCGTTGTTGGTCAGCCAATGGTTGTCGAGGATCTCTCCGACTTTCTGCAGGAAAAGACCCCGGTTGCCGATATTGGGCCGTCCCACATGCAAGGGTTCGGCGAACGCCGGCGGCGCGCCGTTGATGGCCAAATCGCTTTTACTGCGGATGGACTTTAGTGGCACTGCGGGGAGGCTCGTTAACGGCGGTTGCGTCGCGCAAAGCGTACAGCAATACCTCCGCAGCGTCTGGATCACGCGGCGCATGGCGCCTTGTTCCCGTCGCCGCTCATGGCTGCACCGTTTTTGCAGAGTCGCCGCTGGCGTCGGCGGCAGGCATCGCCATGCCGAGTTTGCCGGCCAGTGCCGGGCCCAGGGATTCGGCGAAGCTGGCGGTGAGGTGCTGGAAGTCGCGGAACACGATCTTTCCGTCGAGGCTCGCGCGGCAGATGCCCTGCGGGCAGATCTCCGGCGTCATGTCCACCATGCGCACGTTGGGGAACGGCGCCGCGGCGGCTTGCAGCCAGCGATACACGTCGTTGAAGCGCGTCGCATCGGCCAGTGCGGCCGTGCAGCGTGCAGGCCCGGTCAACCATTCGTAAAGCTTGCTGCGCGGCGCGAGGCAGGAAGGGCCGTCGAAGGGCAGGGTCGGCGTGGAACGCATGACGTACACGCGGCCCGCGCTCGCGCTCAGGCGTTGCAATACGCGGCGCGTGCCTTGTTGCCACTGGTCCTGCGTGTAGTCGGCGGTGAAGGTGGAACCGAGGATCACCAGGTCCGGCTTGAGCGTGGCAAGGTCCTGCAAGGCGCGGTTGCGCCACTGCGCGCATTCGGTGTATTCGCGGCCGATGCGCGCGTAGAAGATCGGCACATCCACCATCGGGCAGGAGGATTTGGTGATCACCAGCAAGCGCCAGCCGGGACGATCGAAAACCCGCGCATAAGCCGGAAACCATTGCAGGCCGACGCTGTCGCCCATCGCCACCGCGGTGTGTTCCGCCTTGGCGTTGCCGAAAGCGCACGCGTGCACGTCCGCGGAGTGATACCAATCGTCGCAGCCCATGCCGTAGATGACCGGGGCATCCACGCGCGCCAATTGATAGGGCAGTTGTTCGCTGCCCTGCATTCGCAGCATGGCGACGGTCTGCCAGCGCAAGGCGACCGAACCGGCCAGCAGCATCAGCGCCAGCGATGCGAACACCGCCATGCGCGGCCGCGCGACGAGGCGGCGCTGCCGGCGCAGGGGCGATTCGAAGAAGTGGAAGGAAAGCGCGGCGATCGCCAGCGAGAGCAGCACCAGCCCGAGGCGGTTCCAGGGATCGGCGATGTCGATCACCGCCGCGCCCAGCAACAACACCGGCCAGTGCCACAGGTACCACGCGTACGAAACGCGCCCGATCGCCTGCATCGGCCGCAGCGACAGCAGCCGATCCACGCCGCCGATCGCGCCATGGCCGCCGGCGGCGATCACCAGCGCCGCGCCGGCCGAAGGCAGCCATGCCCACCACCCCGGGTACGGCACGCGATTGTCCAGCAGCAACGCGGCGGCGACGATCATCGCCAGCCCGAGCCAGGCCGCCGCGCGCAACCAATTTTGTTTTCGCGAGAACGGCATGCCGGAATCGAATGCCGGCGCGCCGAAACCCAGGAACACCAGCGCGCCGAGCGCAAACTGCCACGCGCGCGCGGGCATCATGTAGAACGCGAGCTGCGGTTCGGCGTAGGTCCAGTACCACGCCAGCGCGAAACCGGCAACCAGCACCAGCAGCATGGACCATGCAAGCCTGCGGGCATCCGGCGTCCGCCTCGCTGCCCGCCACGCGCCCATCGCCAGCACCAGCAGCAGCGGCCAGACGAGGTAGAACTGTTCCTCGACGCCCAGCGACCAGGTGTGCAGGAACAGGTTGGTCTCGCTGCCCGGCGCAAAGTAGTCCATGCGCTG
This sequence comes from Pseudomonadota bacterium, assembly GCA_018241145.1. GTDB lineage: Bacteria > Pseudomonadota > Gammaproteobacteria > Xanthomonadales > Rhodanobacteraceae > 66-474. The sequence goes on from JAFEEJ010000035.1 coordinate 2,009, forward strand.
GAAGGCGAAATGGAAATTGCTCAGCCACAGCGACGCGGCGGCCGCGGCGGAAGCCTGCGCGGCCTGTTCGCCGGGCGCCAGCAGCAGCCAGCCCAGCACGCCGGATATGCCGATCATCAACAGCATCGCCGGCAGCAGGCGGCGCAGCCGGCGCGCGTAGAAATCGGCGAATCGCAGCGAACCGGTGGTGCGGATTTCCTGCACCAGCAAGCCGGTGATCAGGTAACCGGAAAGGACATAGAAGACATCCACGCCGACGAAACCGCCGGCCAGCCAGCGAACCTTGGCGTGCGCAGCCACCACCAGCAGGATGGCGACGGCGCGCAGTCCCTCGATGTCGCCGCGATAGCCGAGGCGATAGCGGGATGTCGGCGCTTCCGTACCCGACGGGTTCCCGCGAGGCGCGGTTCGATCGACGGGCATTTCCATCATCGATCCCGTACGGGTTGCGCCAGCACGCCGTCCAGCGCCGCGATCTGCGCGTCCAGCCGGCCGAGCTCGTTCATGCCGCGCAGGATGCGGATCTGCTTTTCCGCTTCGGCGGTTTGTCCATCCTGCGCCAGCAGGTAGGCCAGTTGCACGCGGTAGGCGGTTTCGCCCGGGGCCTTGGCGACGGCCATGCGCATGTAGCGGATCGCGGTTTGCCGGTCGTGCAGCAGGTCGCGCGCGAAATCGGAATACCCGGCCACCAGGCGCGCGTTGGGCGCGGGCCGCGAGAGCGCGGCGAGGTAGGCGCGCTGCAGCGGCGGCGCATCGAAATGGCAATCGCCCTTGCTGCGGCATTGCGTCAGCGAGATCAGCGCGGAAATGTCTTCCTGCCGCGTCGGCTGGCCGCGCAGCTTGATCGCCATGCTTTGCCAGTACGCGGCGTCGTCGCCGTGCACGCGGTGGTCGGTGACCATGATCAGCGCCTGCTCGGGCAAGGTCGATGCGCCGGGGATCGCGGCAGCGCGGCGCAGGTACACCCGCGCGGCGTCGAGGGTGTCGCCCGGCGCGTAGTCCGAAGCGATGATCAGCAGCCGGCCGGCTTCGTAATTCGCGCGCGCCGAATCCGGGTGGCGGTTGGCTTCGGCCAGCGCCAGCCGCAACGGGTTGGACCAGTCCTGCGCGCGCAGGAAGGTGACGCTGCCGTACCAGAACAGCAGGATCAGCACCAGCGCGCCGCGCACGATCGGCAGCGCGATGCGCCGCCGCAGCCCGAGCAGCAGCGAGAACAGCGCCAGCAGCACGCCGATCGAGGCGAAGTAGTTGCGGTGTTCGTACACCAGTTCCAGCGGCACGATCGTCGCGGTGAGCAACTGTCCCGCGAAGAACCAGAGGATGCCCAGCGCCACCAGCGGCAGACGCCGGCGCAGCGCCACCGCCAGCGCGAGCAGCGCGGCGAGCAACAGGATCGAGGCGAGCGTCGTCCACGGCGCCAGCAGCCCGGTCGAGATGCGGATCTGGTCGTGATAGACGCTGAGCGTGGACGGGTCGGGCAGCACGATCCAGTGCAGGTAGTCCACCAGGATGCGCGCTTCGCTCAGCAACCGCTGCGACAGCGTGAAGTCGCGGCCCTCCCACGCCGCGGGCGCGATCGAACGCGGCACCAGCCACAGCAGGCCGAGCACCGTCGGCAGCAGCAGCACGACGACGAACAGCGCGACGATGCGGCGGTCGATGCGACCCTGCCGCGTGCGGAACCCCAGCACCGTCCATTCCGCGAGGAAGGCGTACACCGGCAGCAGCACCGCGGATTCCTTGGACAGCAGTCCCACGCCGGTGCCGAGGATCAGCCCCGCGGTGGCCAGCGCGAAACCCGCGCGCTCGCCGCGCACGCTCGCCGCGGCCAGCATGCGATGGCGCCCGCGCAGGTAGGCCCACAATCCGGCCAGCACGAATACCTGGCACAGGCTTTCCATCCGCTGCACCACGTACAGCACGCCCATCAGGTTGATCGGCAGCAGCAGCCATGCGGCCGTCACCGCAAGCGCGATGCGCTGCGCGGCCGCTTCGTCGATGGCGAAAGCCGACCCGTCGCCCGCCGGGAAGGTTGCAGCGATCGTGCTGGTTTTGGAAAAACTTCCTGACTTGCGCAACCCCTCTCCCGCCGGGAGAGGGGCAGGGGCGAGGGTACGACCCTTGTCAGGCGCCGCGTCGAAACCCGAACCCTCCCCCGCGCCTTCGGTGCGCCCTCTCCCG
>JAFEEJ010000036.1 GCA_018241145.1 Pseudomonadota bacterium
CGAAATCTGTGCGCGGGCGATTCGTACGGGCCAACTGTTGCGCGATCCGCTGGAACTGCGGCCCTTGCCGCTGTCCGGCATCCCCGGCTGGCATCCGGATGGCGAAACCGAGGATTTCCATCGGACGGCGCCGTGCCACCAGCCGTTGCGCGCAGGACGGGTCTATCCCGGACCGCTGACGGTTGCTTGAGCCTCGCGCGTTCGATCACTCAGGTTTCGTATCGAACCGCGATGACGAGGAAACGCGCGCGTCCACCCGGCAAATCCGCTTCGAATTCCTCTTCGATGCGTTTCTTCAGCGCGGCGCGCGCGAGCGGGGAATCCACGCTGATCCAACCCTTTTTCGCATCGGTTTCGTCCGGGCCGACGATGCGGTAGACATGGATGGTTCCGTTGTCGACATTTTCGATCTCGAAGGTTGCGCCGAAGAAGATCGCGCCACGATCGGCCGGTGCGCCTTCCGCGACCTTCAACGAGGGAATGCGTTTCGACAGATACCGCACGCGGCGGTCGATCTCGCCGAGCTGTTTCTTGCGGTAGGTGTATTCGGCATTCTCTGAGCGATCGCCTTCGGCAGCCGCCGCGGCCAGCGCGCGCACCACTTCCGGCCGCAGCGTGCGCCAGAGGTGATCCAGTTCGGCTTTCAGTTTTTCGAAACCCGCACGCGTGATGATCGCGGTGGAGCGGGGCGGGGGTGGACGCCAGCGCGACATCGGTTTCAGCCGTCGAGCGCTACAGGGTTCATCGTTCTCAACGCCGCCCGCCGAAAATCCCGCCCAGGGTGCCGCGCAGGATCTGCCGGCCGAGCTGGCTGCCCATGGTGCGCACGGTCTGCTTGGCCATGGTTTCGATCATGCCCTGGCGGCGTTTGGTGCCGAACACCGCGTCGCGCAGCGTGTCGCCCCAGCCCGATCCCTGCGGTTGCTGCGCGGCGGTCTGCCGCGCGGTCTGCGCGGGTTCGTCGGCGGCTTTCTGCTGCGCGCGCGCGGCCAGCATTTCCGCCGCGGATTCGCGGTTGACCGCGGTGTCGTATTTGCCGCCGACCGGCGAACGCGACATCACGGTGGCGCGCTCCTCTTCGCTGATCGCGCCGAGGCGGCAGGTCGGCGCGCTCACCAGCACGCGTTCGACCGGCGTGGGCGCGCCCTTGTCGCGCAGGGTGGAAGCCAGCGCTTCGCCGACCTCGAGCTGGCCGATCACCTGCGCCACGTTGATTTCCGGATTGGGCGCGAAGGTCTCCGCCGCGGCCTTCACGGCTTTCTGGTCGCGCGGCGTGAATGCGCGCAACGCGTGCTGGATGCGGTTGCCCATCTGGCCCAGGATCACGTCGGGCACGTCGTCGGGATTCTGCGAACAGAAGTACACGCCCACGCCTTTCGAGCGGATCAGCCGCACCACTTGTTCGACGCGCTGCTGCAATGCCGGCGGGCAGTCGTCGAACAGCAGGTGCGCCTCGTCGAAGAAGAACACCAGTTTCGGTTTGTCGGGATCGCCGATTTCCGGCAGCGCTTCGAACAGCTCCGACAGCAGCCACAGCAGGAAGGTCGAATACAGCTTCGGCTTCAGGATCAGCTGGTCCGCGGCCAGCACGTTGATGATGCCGCGCCCGGACATGTCCTGGCGCATGAGGTCCTTCAATTCCAGCGAAGGTTCGCCGAAGAACTGCGTCGCGCCCTGTTGTTCCAGCTGCAACAGGGAGCGTTGCACCGCGCCGAGGCTGGATTGGCTGACCAGCCCGTAGTGCGTGGAAATGTCCTTCGCGTGCTCGCCGACGTAACCCAGCAGCGCGCGCAGGTCGGCGAAATCCAGCAGCAGCCAGCCGTTGTCGTCGGCCAGCTTGAACGCGATCTCCAGCACGCCTTCCTGCACGTCGTTCAATTCCAGCACGCGCGCCAGCAGGGTCGGGCCCATCTCGCTGACGGTGGTGCGCACGGGATGTCCGAGCTTGCCGTACAGGTCCCAGAACACCACCGGGTTGGCCGCGGGTTGCCACGACTTGTCGATGCCGAGCGTCGCAAGGCGCGCCTTCAGCTTGTCGCCCGGCGGCGAGGCCGCGGCCTGCGACAGGCCGGCGATGTCGCCCTTCACGTCCGCCATGAACACCGGCACGCCGAGTTTCGAAAAGCCTTCCGCCAGCACCATCAGCGAAACCGTCTTGCCGGTGCCGGTCGCGCCCGCGACCATGCCGTGCCGGTTGCCGAAATGCAGATCGAGTTCGACGGCGACGCGGTCGTTCCTTCCGATCAGGATGTTGTCCACAGGTGCTCCCCTCGCGAGACCCGACCGGCATTGTACGTGACGGATGCTTGAGTCGATCGCGCACGCGGGGTAGGGTGCAGGCGTTCGTCCTGCCGGTGCCGATCCGATGTCGTGTTCAAGAATTCCGCTGCGGATGCCATGGGGAGCCGTGGCCGTGCTGCTGGCCATGCTGGCCGGATGCTCCGGGGCGCCTGCGCGCAACGGCGCGGGCAATGCCGCGCTGGATGCGCTGTACGCGAAACTCGACCAGGCCGGCCGCGATTACGACCAGGCGCTGTCGCTGGCGCGGCAGAACGACAACGCGCAGGCCGAACACGCGATCAGCACGGCACTCGACACCATGCGCAACACCGCCGCGCAATGCGTCAACCTCGCCGGCTGCGACATCCAGCGTTTCATCAGCAGCTACGACCGCGCGCTGCGGCTGAAGGACGGCAGTTTCCTGGGCGGCGACGAGGGCGACGAACTCTCCGACCAGCCCGATACGGTGACATCCGGCGAAAGCGCCTCGCCGGTGTTGAGCGCGATGCCGCAGGCGCAGCGCAGCGTGAGCCTCCTGCGCGGGCGCAAGCTCTCCGACCTCATCGCGATGAACGGCCCGGTGAAAGCCGCGCTGGAAACCTGGCTGACCCGCATGCGCCCGAACCTGATGCAGGCGTACGTCGATTACGAATACCTGCGTTTCGAGATGTGGCCGGAATACCAGAAGGCCGACCTGCCCGAGGCGATCCTGTTCGGAATCCTGGCGAAGGAATCGGGCGGCAAGGTGCACGCGGTGTCGCGCTCGGGCGCCGCCGGCCCGATGCAATTCATGCCGGCCACCGGCGCGCGTTTCGGCCTCACCACCATCGACGGGTTCGACCAGCGTTTCGATCCCACCTTGTCCGCGCGCGCCAACGCGGCCTATCTGGATGAGCAGCTTGCGCAGTTCAACGACAACCTGGAACTGGTGCTGGCCGCGTACAACGGCGGCGAGGGCCGCGTCGGGCGGCTGTCCACCTCGCAACCCAACGCCAGCTTCTGGGATCCGCAAATCTATTTCACGCTGTCGCCGGAAACGCGCGACTACGTGCCGATGGTGCTGGCCGCGGCGTGGCTGTTCATGCACCCGGAGCGCTACAACCTGCACTTTCCGGAAATCGACGGCGCGCCGGGGCACATCATCCTGCAGCGCCCCGCGTCGTTGACCGAACTTGCGGTGTGCCTGGGGCAGGCCGGCGGCCAGCGTTACGGCTGGTTCCGCACGCTGCGCAACCTCAATCCGCAACTCGATCCGCAGACGCCCGAGCCGATGGGCGCGCGCATCGAACTGCCGCAGTCGCTGCAGGACGACTACGCGAAATCCTGCGTCAGCGGGCCGTGGGTCGCGCTCGCGACCGACCTGCACTCGGCGGTGCTGCCCGTTCCACCCCCGCAGCTCGCGCAGGCCCCCGATCCGCCGCCGCGGGTGCGCCATTACTCGGTGAAGCGCGGCGACACGCTGTCCTCGATCGCGCGCAAATTCGGTTGCGACGATGTCGATTCGCTGGCCAAGGCCAACCACCTGCGCGGGCCGCACTATTCATTGAGACCGGGGCAGAACCTCGCGTTGAAGGGATGCGGCAGGAATTGAGATTCGGACCCGCGGCCGCGCACTTGCCGCACTCCACGCTTCAACGAAACGCGGGGCGCGAAGTATAAACGCGGACCCTGGCGCGAACGAAGAAATGCGATCACTGGCTGGGGATGTTGGTGGTGGGATTGGCATCATCCATGACGCTCACCCCTTGCTGTGCCCGGGACCAACTTCGTTGTCCAAATTCGTTCCAGACGAATTGGTCGCGGAGATGCTCGCACCCTTGAAGCAACCATCCACGGTTTCCGTGACACGTTTGCAGACAACCTGAACCTGCTGTCATCGATCATGGAAATTTTCACGTGGCGGTCATTTCGTCGTTGTTGCGGTCGATCAGCACCGTCATTACTGGTCGGTGTTTCGACATAACAGGAGATCACGATGAAATATTCGCGCATTGTTCCCGCCATCGCCCTCGCCGCAACACTCGGGTTCGGCATGTCCACAGGCAGCGCTCTCGCGGCACAACAATCCGAACCAACCGGCGATCATTCGTCCAGCACCGGCCAAGCCGTAAGCGATGCATGGATCACCACCAAGGTAAAAGGCGAACTCGCCACCACCAAGGGCGTCGAAAGCTCGGATATCACGGTCAAGACCGTGGATGGCGTGGTCACCCTGATCGGCGTGCTGTCTACCGAGTTGGCCGTCGACAAGGCCGTCGCGGCGGCGAAAAGCATCAAGGGTGTCAAGGACGTGGACGCCTCCGGGTTGAAGGTGAAGTGAGGTAAACCCGTCAGCATGCCCGGCCGGCTTGTCGGCCCAATCGAAATCTTGAATGAGCACAAATCCTGTTTGCGGGAGGACCTGCATGAACGAAGACAAGATACAAGGCCAATGGAAGCAACTCCGAGGCAAATTGAAAGCGCAGTGGGGCAAATTGACGGATGACGACTTGAAGGTTGCCGACGGCAACACCGAATATCTGGCTGGCAAGCTGCAGGAACATTACGGCGTTGCCCGTGACGAAGCCCGCAAGCAGATCGCGGAATTCAACAGAGACCTTTGAGAAAAGACGCATCAATGTCCACAAATTATGTGGTGTGCGTAGTTGAGCCTTTCTACGTGACCCGAAAAAAGGAGGCGTTCTGATTGCGTCTCCGAGGGCTTCAGGGAAGGAGCCGGGTCGGCGCACCCCATCTTCTCCGTATCGGGCCGGCATTCCGCCGCATTCGCCTTGATATCGGCGATCCTCTCCGGACGAGCAAGGAACGCTTGTCCGGAGACTTTTCCAACGACGCAATATCAGGAGATCCCCATGCTTTACTACGCCGTCGTCTTTCTGATCATCGCACTCGTTGCTGGTTTCTTCGGGTTCTTCGGTGTTGCCGGCCTTGCGGCAAGCATTGCCAAGATTCTTTTTGTCATTTTCATCATTCTGTTCATCGCCTCGCTGCTTTTCGGGCGCGGACGACGGCTTTGAGCTGCGTAGGGCAAGAGCGCGCAGCGAATCGCGCCATCGCACCGTTTCTGATGGCCAAACCATCCCTGCGGCACGGGTTTCAGGTACCGGCTGCGGCGAGTTCGATCGTTTGCGAGCGTGGCCCCGGTTGCGATGGCCGACGGTTCACGCCGCCGCTTCGCCGCCGGATTTCATCCAGCGCTCGCCGTTGCCGGACGGCTGGGCGGCGTTTTCCTTGATCAGCCGCATCACGCGCAGCACGTCGCGGTGCAGGTCGGCGAACTCGGGAAAGCTGGCCTCGCGCGTTTCGTGATAGACGACGGCGACCCACAACGCGATGCCGCGCAGGCGCACCTGCGCGTTGTCGGAACGGGCGCGGTCGTGGCCGAGATCCATGCCGGTGCCCGAGCTGCCGGGCTTGAGGTCCGGCGGCGAGCCGTACAGGTGCGGGGCCTCCAGCCGTTGCGCCGCCGCGCATTCTTTTGCGATCAGTTCCGCCAGCAGCGCGCTCGTCGGCGGCGGCAGCGCCAGCGCGCGCTGTTCGATGTCGCGAAACTGGCGGCGCATCCGCGTAGCCCGGCTCAGGGCCAGCATCCTCATCAGAAGGCGCATGATCTTTCCCGTCCAACCTCTTGATGCGCGCGAAGGAGGGGAAGTTTCGACCATACGCACGCGACGGGTTGCCACCCGCGTCACAGTTTCGCGCGCGGCGGTCCGCGGAAGGCCGGATCAAAAGTCCGCGGGGAACAGGGCCAGGCGCTGGCCGACCCGCACCGGCATCTCCGGCAGCAGGCCCGGCAACAGCAGGCTGCCCGGAGGCAACAGCAGGACCACGGTGGAACCCATCTCGAAGCGCCCCATTTCGGCGAAACGGGCCAGCCGCACGCCACGGCCGCGCCAGTCGCTGCGCACCACGTGGGCGGCGTAGGGCGGCCCCTCGCGCCCGCTCCAGACCGTGCGGATGCCCGAGACCAGCAGGGCGCCGACCAGCGCCATCGCGAATGGTCCCTGCGGCCCCAGGAAGTGGCAGATCAGCCGTTCGTTGCGCGCGAACAATCGCGGGATCTGCGCGACCGGCCCGGGCGCGACACTGAACAGGCGTCCCGGCACGTGCACGGTTTCGATCAGTTCGCCATCGAGGGGCATGTGCACGCGGTGGTAATCGCGCGGCGAGAGGTAGACGGTGATGAAGTGCCCGTCGCGATAGAACGCCGCCGCCTCTTCATCGGCCAGCAACTCGGTCGCGCTGAAATCGCGGCCCTTGGCCTGCAGGATGCGGCCGTCCTCGATGCGACCGGCTTGGCTGATGCGGCCGTCCGCCGGACACAGCGCGATGGAATCGCTGCCGCTGGAATGGCGTGCGCCCGGTTTCAACGCGCGGGTGAAGAACGCGTTGAAGTGCGGGTAGGCGAAGGGGTCGCGCTGCGCGGCCTCGCTCATGTCCACGCGATAACGCCTGACCACGCGCGCGATCAGGAAGTTCTTCCACGGCCGCCAGGTCCAGCGCGTGGCCGCGCGGACGATCCGGCTCAGGGTCTTCTGCGGCAGCAGGTATTGCAGCGCGACGGTCGGAGACATGCGCGATAGCCAGGGATTTCGGGATTAGCCGGTGCCGCTATACTCGCTGCCCGTTTCCAACATTCAATTCAAGCGGATCGCAAACCGTCGCGAGCGAAGTCGGGTTGCGCGTCGCCGGAGCGCAGGCACCGGAGTGTACACGCCGGTACAGGAGGTCGAAACTCGCGCCAGCGAGTTGAGGGGGCACCGCCGGCGCGTAGCATATCGTCTCGGATCAGGCCGGGCGCAGCAGGTTTGGGAATCGCTTGCAGACATGACCGCCGAACTCGCCACCATCGTCGATTGCATCCGCTACGCGGCCAGCCGTTTCAACGCGGCGGGATTGACCTTCGGCCACAGCCACGACAACGCGATCGACGAGGCCACGCACCTGGTGCTGTCCGCATTGCACCTGCCGCCGGACCTGCCGCCCGCCTATGGCGCGGCGCGGCTGACGGCGGAGGAAAAGGCGCGCGTGCTGGGGCTGGTCGAGCGGCGCATCGACACGCGCGAGCCGGTGGCCTACCTGGTGGGCGAGGCCTGGTTCGCGGGCATGCGCTTCAAGTCCGACGCGCGCGCGCTGGTGCCGCGCTCGCCGATCGCCGAATTGATCGAATCCGGATTCTCGCCCTGGCTGGAAGAACGCGAGGTCCATCGCGCACTGGACCTGTGCACCGGTTCCGGCTGCATCGGCATCGCGATGGCCGCGTACAACCCGGCGTGGCGCGTGGATCTCGTCGACATCGACGACAACGCGCTGGGTCTCGCGCGCGAGAACATCGCGCTGCATCAGCTCGGCGACCGCGTGCGCGCGTTGCAGTCCGACCTGTTCGCCGGCCTGCAGGGCGAACGCTACGACCTGATCGTTTCCAATCCGCCCTACGTCACCACGCAGGAATTCGCCGCGCTGCCGCCCGAATACGGCCACGAACCGCGGTCAGGATTGATCGCGGGCGAGGACGGGCTGGACATCGCGCTGCGCATCCTGCGCGACGCGCCGGGGCACTTGAGCGAAGACGGATTGCTGGTGGTGGAAGTGGGCGACTCCGAGCGGGCCTTGAACGTGCTGCTGTCGCAGGTCGCGTTCGTGTGGGTGGAATTCAAGGTGGGGCCGATGGGCGTGTTCGCGATCGAGCGCCGCGAATTGCTGGAACACGCGGACGCGATCCGCGCGGCCGCGCGCCGCTGAGCCGCCGCATGGCTTCCAATACCTTCGGCCAGTTGTTCGCGGTCACGACCTTCGGCGAATCGCACGGGCCGGCGATCGGTTGCGTGATCGACGGCTGCCCGCCGGGGCTTGAAATCGCGCCGCGGGATTTCGCGCACGACCTTGCGCGCCGCGCGACGGGAAAGACGCGCTTCACGTCGCAGCGGCGCGAAACCGACGAAGTGGAAATCCTCTCCGGCGTGTACGAAGGCAGGACCACCGGCACGCCGATCGCGTTGCTGGTCCGCAATGTCGATGCGCGGCCGAAGGATTACGACGAACTCGCCGACACCTTCCGTCCCGGCCACGCCGACTATACCTACTGGCAGAAATACGGCATCCGCGATCCGCGCGGCGGTGGCCGCGCTTCCGCGCGCGAAACCACCATGCGCGTGGCCGCCGCGGTCCTTGCGAAGAAATGGCTGGCGGAAAGGTTCGCGGTGAGCGTGCGCGGCTGGCTGGCGCAGGTCGGCGACGTCGTGCCCGATCTGCCGCCGGACACGGCGATCGATTTCGACGTGGTGGAATCCAATCCGTTCTTCTGGCCGGTGGCCGCGCAGGTGCCGCAACTCGAGCAATACATCGACGCGATCCGCAAGGACGGCGATTCGATCGGCGCGCGGGTCAACGTGGTCGCGGGCGGTGTGCCGCCCGGCTGGGGCGAACCGGTGTACGGCAAGCTGGATGCGGAACTGGCCTCGGCGCTGATGTCGATCAACGCCGTCAAGGGCGTGGAAATCGGCGCGGGCTTTGCCAGCGTCGCGCAGCGCGGCAGCGGGCATCGCGACGAAATGCGTCTGGACGGCTTTGCGTCCAATCACGCGGGCGGCATATTGGGCGGGATTTCCAGCGGGCAGGACGTGCTCGCCTCGATCGCGTTGAAACCGGCCTCGAGTATCCTCAAAACCGGTCGCAGCGTGAATCGGGCCGGCGAGGAAGTCGAAGTACGCAGCAAGGGCCGCCACGATCCCTGCGTCGGCATCCGTGCCGTGCCGATTGCCGAAGCCATGGTCGCGCTGGTGCTGATGGATCAGGCGCTGCGCCATCGCGCGCAATGCGGCGACGTGGGCGAGATGAAGCCGTTGATCCCGGGAAGCGCGCAGGCATGAGCAGGAAATCGAATTACAACCTCGCCATCGTCGGCGCGACCGGTGCGGTCGGCGAGGCGCTGCTTTCGATCCTGGCCGAGCGTGAATTTCCCGTCGGCGAACTGGTGCCGCTCGCGAGCGAGCGCTCCGCCGGCGGCACGGTGGAGTTCGACGGCAAGTCGCTGACGGTGCAGAATCTGGCCGATCACGATTTCTCCGGCATCGACCTCGCGTTCTTTTCCGCCGGCGGCAAGGTCAGCCGCGAACATGCGCCGCGCGCCGCGGCGGCCGGCGCGGTGGTGATCGACAACACCTCCGAATTCCGCTGCGAACCCGACATCCCGCTGGTGGTGAGCGAGGTCAACCCGCACGCGATCGCGCAATACCGGCAACGCAACATCATCGCCAACCCCAATTGCTCGACCATGCAGATGCTGGTCGCGCTGGCGCCGATCCATCGCGCCGCGCAGATCGAGCGCATCAACGTGGCCACGTACCAGTCGGTCTCGGGCGCGGGACGCTCGGGCATGGAGGAGCTGGGCCGACAGACCGCGGCAATGCTGAATTTCCAGGAAGCCGAACCGAAAAAATTCCCGGCGCGCATCGCCTTCAACCTGATCCCGCACATCGACGACTTCCAGGACAACGGCTACACGAAGGAAGAAATGAAGATGGTGTGGGAGACGCGCAAGATCCTGGAAGACGATTCGATCGCGGTGAACCCGACCTGCGTGCGCGTGCCGGTGTTCTACGGCCATTCGGAAGCCGTGCACGTGGAAACCCGCGCCAAACTCTCCGCGAAGGAAGCGACTGCGTTGCTGGCGAGGGCGCCCGGCGTGGTGGTGGTGGACGAGCGCAGGCCGGGCGGTTATCCCACGCCCGCGGGGCACGCGTCCGGAAAGGACGAAGTCTTCGTCGGCCGCATCCGCGAGGACATCTCGCATCCGCGCGGCCTGGACTTGTGGGTCGTGTCCGACAACATCCGCAAGGGCGCCGCGCTGAATGCGGTGCAGATCGCCGAATTGCTGGTGCGCGACCATCTTTCCGGACGGTCGTGACGGCCGGTGCGGGAACGCGCTATAACAGCGTCGCGGACGCCACGGGGGTTCACCATGCCGAGAATGATCGTGATCGTGCTGGGCACTTTGCTCGCCGGCACGCTCCGGGCCGCGCCGCCCTCAGGGGGCGCGTCATCGGCGACGCCGTCGGCGTTGACGCGGCAACTGGGCGAGGTGCGTACGCAGGTCGATGACCAGCGCGCGCAAACGGCCCAGCTGAAGGCCAGGGTGGCGGCGCAAGAGCAGCGCAGCGCGGCGGAAAAGGGGCAACAGGCGCAACGCGATCGCGAGATCGCCGAATTGCAGCGCAAGCTGGCCGCGGCGCAGGCGGCACCTGCCGGGCAGGCGTCCGGGAAGCCGGCCGGGGAGCCGGCCGCGGCGCATTCCGCGGGCCATCCTTGAGGGCCCCGCGCCGGCAGGGGGTTGACCCGGCCCTGTTCAGGGCTGGCGGACTGGTCTACCCTTGCCGCCGACGTCCATACGTCGCCGGATTCGGGGTTGGCAACGGTTCCGGATCGGGACGATACGGCACGTCTTTCGACCGATACATCAAGTGATGGGGATGATCGAAATGAAGTCGAGTACCAAACTTTCGCTGGCCATGGCCCTCGCGCTGGGCAGCGCACCCGCGTTCGCGCTGCAGCTCGGCGAGATCCGGGTCAAATCCGCGCTGGACGAGCCGCTGGTCGCGGAAATCCCCATCCAGCTCGACAACCTTTCCGAAGCCAACAACCTGCGCGCCGGCCTCGCGTCGCAGGCGGATTTCGACAAGGCGGGCATTCCGCGCACGGGCCTCGACCCGTTGCGTTTCAGCATCGTCACCGATACCACCGGGCACAAACTGGTGTTGATCACCAGCCAGCAACCCATCGCCGATCCCTATCTGGATTTCCTGGTGGAGGTGGACAACGCTTCCGGCAAGCAGTTGCGCGAATACACCGTGTTGCTGGATCCGGTGATCGGCGCGCCACCCACGGAACAGGAAATCGCCGCGACGGTGACGGCGCAGCAACAACAGGCAACCCCCGCGCCGACGTCCGCACCGGCGACACCCTCCGCATCGGCCGCTGCTCCCGCGCCTGAGCGATCCCAACCGGGCGCGCCGTCGGCACCGCCGCAACCCGTCCGGTCCCAGCCCACGGCGCCTGCGCGTCCGGCCTCGCGGTCGGACGAATACACGGTGCAGTCCGGCGACACGCTGTACCACATCGCCAGCGAAAACCGGCCCGACGACGAGACCAGCGTCGACCAGATGATGCTGGCCCTGCAGAGCAACAATCCGGATGCGTTCTATCACGACAACATCAACAACCTGAAAAGCGGCGCGATCCTGCGCATTCCCTCGCGCGATGAAATCGCTGCGGCGCCTGCCGGATCGAAGGCGCGTGCGCAGGTGCACCGGCAAATCGAAGACTGGCGCGGTGTGGCCGCGCGCAAGGCCACGGTCGTCGCGAGCGCCGCCGCGGCCGCTCAGGGCGCAGCCCCATCGAATGCTTCGGGCGGGGAAGACAAGCTCGCGCTGGTGCCGCCGACCCAGGGCGGCGGTTCGGCGGCCACGCGCGCCGGCGAGAAGGGTGGCACGGGCTCGGACGAAGTCGCCGGACTGAAACAGCAACTCGCGACCGCGAAGGAATCCCTCGCCAGCCTGAAACAGGAAAGCAGCGAACTGCAATCGCGGCTGAAGGATCTGGAAGACATCGGCGGCAAGAGCCAGAAGCTGCTCGCCATGAAGGACGCGCAAATCGCGGAATTGCAGGCCAAGCTGGCGAAATTGCAGGCCGCGTCCGGCGTGGCCGCGTCGGATTCCGCAGCCGTTCCCGCAGCGGCGGGCACGACCGCCACGCATGCCGCTGCCACGCCTGCGCCGGCTTCGACCACCGCGGCGAAATCGCCCGCGGCCGGTTCCGTTGCGGCACCGATGGCAGCCACGACCGCCGCCGCGGTCGCGCCGCAGGTTGCGGCGAAGACCGCGCCCGCTGCCCGACCTGCCGCGACGAAACCGCACGCCGCATCGTCGGCGACCGGGAGCACCGCGATGGAAGTGCTTCCCTGGTACCAGCGGCCGCTCGCATGGATCGCCGCCGGCATCGTGCTGCTGGCGCTGATCCTGGTCGGCTTGTTGCGGCGGCGCCCGAAACCGTTGCCGGAGCTGCCGGAAGAATCCGGTGCGCCTTCGCTCGCCGATCATTTCGGCGATTCGCCGATGCCGCCGGAGCCGCAACACGAAGCGCCAGCCGATGCGGAAGAATCCGCGCACGCGGCCACGACGACAGCGACGGCGGAGACTGCCGCGCCCGCCGCGCAGGATTACGATTTCACCTTCGACGAACCGCCGCCCGGGGAACCGGTGGCGGAACCCGGCATGCCGGCACCGGATCTGCCGGTTCCGGAGGTGTCGATTCAGGAGCCGTCGATTCAGGCGCCACCGGTTCCGGATTCGGACGATCTCGTGCAGGAACATGATGCCGACGCCGACGCGGCAGCCGCCGCCAGCGCGGGCGCGGCGGAAGTCGCCGCATCCGGGCAGGCGGACGAAGAGTTCAGCGACGATCCCGTCGACACCAAGCTGGATCTCGCGCGTGCCTATCTCGACATGGGCGATCCGGCCGGCGCACGCGCGATGCTGGAAGAAGTGCTCAACGAAGGTTCGCAGACGCAGAAGGACGAGGCGCGGCGGTTGCTGGACGACATGGCTTGAGCCGCGGCGAGCGCAGGCGAACATCGCCGCGCGGAGACGCGCGGATCGTCCCGTGCCGGCGTTGAACCATGCGCATCGTGCTCGGCATCGAATACGACGGCACCGGTTTCTTCGGCTGGCAACGCCTGACGCACGGCCCCAGCTTGCAGGCCGAAGTGGAAGCCGCGCTCGCGTTCGTGGCCGACCACCCGGTGGCGACGACCTGCGCGGGACGCACCGACGCCGGCGTGCACGCGCGCTGCCAGGTCGTGCATTTCGACAGCGAGGCGCAACGCGACGCGCGCGCGTGGGTGCTCGGCGCGACCACGCGCCTGCCGCGGCAGGTCGCGGTGTTGTGGGCGCGCCACGTCGAACCGGAATTCCACGCGCGGTTTTCCGCGGTTGCGCGCCGTTATCGCTACGTGTTGTCGAACCGCGCCGTGCGGCCCGCGCTGGAAGCGCGGCAGGTGGCGTGGGAACGTATTCCGCTCGATGACGAAGCGATGCACGCCGCCGCGCAGGCGCTGGTCGGCGAACACGATTTCTCGGCATTCCGCGCGCTCGCATGCCAGGCCGCGCACGCGCGCCGTGAAGTGCGCGCGCTCGCGGTGCGCCGCGAAGGCGAACACGTGGTCATCGAGATCGAAGCCAACGCCTTCCTGCACCACATGGTGCGCAACATCGTCGGCTCGCTGCTGGAAGTCGGCCGCGGCGAACGGCCGCGCGAGTGGATCGCGCAATTGCTGCACGGCCGCGATCGCGCGCTGGCCGGCGCGACCGCGCCCGCGCAGGGGCTGACCTTCCTCGGGCCGCGTTATCCCGCACGCTGGGGGCTGCCGCCGGAAGTCAGCGTCCGGCCGGGCTTCTGAATCGGCGTAACCGCGCGGGTTGGGCGGCTGGTATCCTTGCCGTCTTTGGCCACCCATCCTTTCCCATGAGCTGGTTGCAGAGACTGATGAC
>JAFEEJ010000037.1 GCA_018241145.1 Pseudomonadota bacterium
AGGTGCCGTCCGCATGCGCGAGCTGCGCTTCCACCGTCCAGTATTCGCGCGGCCTGAAGGCTTCGATCTCCTCCTCGCGTTCGACGATCATGCGCAACGCCGGCGACTGCACGCGCCCGGCCGAAAGCCCGCGCTGCACCTTGCGCCACAACACCGGCGAGAGATTGAAGCCGACGAGGTAGTCCAGCGCGCGGCGCGCCTGTTGCGCGTCCACGAGGTCGTGCGACAGCTTGCGCGGATGCGCGACGGCATCCGTGATCGCGCGCGGAGTGATTTCGCTGAACACCACCCTGTGCACGTGCTTGTGGTCCAGCAGGCCGCGTTCCCGCAGGATTTCGCTGATGTGCCAGGAAATCGCCTCGCCCTCGCGGTCGAGGTCGGTGGCGAGATAGATGTTGTCGGCGGATTTCGCAGCCTTCGCGATCGCGTCCACGTGCTTCTCGTTCTTTTCGATCAGCGCGTAGTCCATGGCGAAACCGGCTTCCGGATCGACCGCGCCTTCCTTGGGCACCAGGTCACGCACATGGCCGTAGGAAGCCAGCACCTGGAAATCAGTGCCGAGGTATTTGTTGATCGTCTTGGCCTTGGCGGGTGACTCGACGATGAGCAGGTTCTTGGGCATTCGCGGCATCGCAATCGGGACGGTCAGGGCGCCGCCGCCTTTTTATAGTGGAGGCACGCGCCGGCGCCCGCTGTCAAGCGGGATCGTCAAGAGGGTCGGGAAAGCCTTTGCCAACCGCCACTTACCGCGGGAGCCACCCGGCCCTCCAGTTCCAGCAGAAGCAACATCGAGGACAATTCCGCCGGTTTCAAGCCCGTGCGGGCGGCCAGTTCGTCCATGGACAGGGGTGCCTCGTCGAGGACCGACAGCAGGCGGAGATAGTCGGCATCGTCACCGTGCGCCGGCCGTGGCGACTCTCGCGACGGGTCCGCCGCGGCGTCCAGGCGCTCACGCAACTCCTCGCCCAGCGCGCGGGCTGCCGGCGCCAGGGCCTCGATCACCTCGTCCGCCGTTTCGGTCAAGTGTGCGCCGTCGCGGATCAGGCGGTGGCAGCCGCGCGCCAGCGGATTGTGGATCGAACCGGGCAGGGCGAAGACCTCGCGCCCCATTTCGCCCGCCAGACGTGCGGTGATCAGCGAGCCCGACTGCAAGCCGGCTTCGACCACCAGCGTGCCCAGGGAGAGCGCGGCGATCAAGCGGTTGCGCTGCGGAAAATGCGCAGGCAGTGCCGGCGTGCCCGGCGGGAACTCGCTGACCACCGCACCCCGTGCGGCGATGCGGTCAGCCAGCTCGCGGTGTTTGCGCGGGTAGACCAGGTCCGGGCCTGTGCCGGTCACCGCGATCGTCGCGCCGCCAGCGTCCAGCGCGCCCGCGTGCGCGGCGCCGTCGATGCCGTCGGCCAGCCCGCTGGTGACGACCAGCCCCGCCAGCGTCAATGCGCGCGCGAAGGCGCGCGCATTGGCCAGGCCCTGTGCGGAAGCCGCGCGTGCGCCCACCATCGCAATCTGGGCCCGCAGCAGCAGCGCGCAATCCCCCGCCACGAACAACGCCGCCGGCGGTTGCGGGATGTTCGCGAATTGCGGCGGAAAATCGGCATCGGTGAAGCACAACAGTCGGCGCGTGGATGCATCGAGCCACGCAAGATCGGCTTCGATGCGCGCCGGATCGGGCGACTCGATCCACGCCCATGCGTCCGCGTCCAATCCGGAATCGCGGCGCAACCGTCGTGCATCCTCGCGCACGATCCGTGCGGAGCCGGCGCGCCCGACCAGTCCTCGCAGCGCCGCAGGCCCGGTGCCGGGTGCGCGCAGCAGCACCAGCCAGGCGCGGATTTCGTCGAGGTCTTGCACGCGGGCAGTGTAGGACGCCGCAAATGCAAACGGCGCGGTCCAGGACCGCGCCGTCGCGTAGGGCGAATCCGAACGTTTGCGCGATGCGTTGAAGCGCATCGCATGTTCGGATGAGCGCCCGGCCAAGGACGGCCGGGTGGGCGCCAAGCACCGAGGAAGGTTACTTGCCGCAGATTTCCATTTATTCGGGAACCTGCACGTCGTCGCCCATCTGCACGGGACGGATGCCGTCCATCACCAGACCGTAGCTGACGTGCTCGAAGGTACGGAACACCATCACGTGGCCGATGAATTCCTCGGGCAACTGCACGTGCGGCCCGAACGAACGCTTGCGGCTGTCGCCGGCGACGTCGTCGGTGATTTCGTCGCCGGGCTGGAAGACCGAGAAGGTGGTGCCGTTGTCCACGCCGTCCGCGCTGCCGGCCGAGAGCGCCACCACCGACATCGGGCCTTCGACGGAGCCGCTGTCCATGCCGTTGTCGAAGGCGATCACGCGGCCGTATGGGGGAACCGAGCGCGCCGGATGCGGATAGAACGTGGGATCGTACGGCTGGTCATCCACCGGCAGCAGGCGGTCGCCCTTGCGGATTTCCATCTTGGCGTTGGTCAGCAGCACCGTGGCGGGATCGCCCTGCTTGAGCACCTTCACCACGCCGATGATTTCGACCTCCGTGCCGACTTCCTTGCCGTTGCCCCACATGTCGTCGTTGCGGGAGTTCTCGTCCCACGGGCCGTGCACCACTTCGACGTTGCCGTCGAGCAGGTGGCCGACCTCGTACGGATGCGGGCGCTGGCCCTGCGAGACGCGATAGACGTGGCTCGGGCGCGCCACCGCGAAACGCTGGCCCGGGGCGGCATTCAACCCGCGCACGTAGACGAATTGCCCTTCCACCGCGCGCGGCTGGTCTTCCTCCACCGCCACCACGTAGGGTGTCTGCGCCAGTTCGTCGGAACCCATCACGCGCAGGTCGTGCAGGAACGGCGCGATGCGGTCCAGCGGTATGGTCGGGATGGGATTGGCCTCTTCCTGCGGGCGCTGGGCCACGTGCAGGCGGTTGTCCACGCCCAGTTCGAGCACGTCGCCCGGATAGATCAGGTGCGGATTGCGCACCTGCTGGTTGACGTCCCAGATCTCGGGCCACAGCCAGGGCTTCTTGAGGAAACGCGCCGAAATGCCCCAGAGCGTGTCGCCCTTCTTGACCACGTAGGTGGAAGGATGGTCCGCACGCAGCTGGGCGCCGGCGGCGTACGCGGCCAAGGTCACCAGCAGGCCGGCGACCAGCGCAAGCGCTTTCTTAAACATAGGCGGCAATCCCCCGAACCCCCAGCGATTTGAGCCCGAGTGTAGCCGAAATGGGTATTGCGGCAAGCGGAATTTTTACAAATCGCGCCCTGGGTCACGTCTGCGGCGGGGGTCGGCTTGGATAAGCCGCCTGCGACCCAATATGATTCCTGCATGGCCAAGCTCGAAATCCTCGAATTTCCCGATCCGCGGTTGCGCACCAAGGCGGTTCCGGTCACCGCGTTCGACGCGGATCTCGAACGGCTCGCGGCGGACATGCTGGAAACCATGTATGCCGCGCCCGGCATCGGCCTGGCGGCGACCCAGGTGAACGTGCACCGGCAGTTGCTGGTACTGGACGTGTCGGAAACGCGCAACGAGCCGCACGTGCTGGTCAATCCCCGGATCGTGCATGCCGAAGGCCATCAGGTCTATCAGGAAGGTTGTCTCTCGGTGCCCGGCATCTTCGCGGATGTCGAGCGGGCCGGAACGATCCGCGTGCGCGCGCAGGGCGTCGACGGACAATTTTTCGAACAGGATGCCGAAGGCCTGCTGGCTGTGTGCATCCAGCACGAAATGGATCACCTGATCGGCAAGCTGTTCGTGGATTACCTCTCGCCGCTGAAGCGCGAGATCGTCCGGCGCAGGCTGGAGAAGGCGCGGCGACAGGCCGAACCGCAAGCCGTCGCCTGAACCTCTCAAAGCGGCTGCGCTCGGCAGCTTGCACGCCGGCGTGCTCAAAATCCTCATGTATTGACCTATACACTCCGGTTCCTGCGCTCCGGCGTCGCGCAACCTGCCTTCGCTCGCCACGCTTTGAGAGGCTCAGGCATCAATGATCGAACCCGAACTGCGCGTGGTGTTCGCCGGAACGCCGGCGTTTGCCGTGCCGGGATTGCGGGCATGCATCGACGCCGGCGCGAAAGTCGTTTCCGTCTATACCCAGCCCGACCGGCCGGCCGGCCGCGGCCGCGCGCTGCAGGCCAGTCCGGTCAAGCAGGCGGCGCTGGCCGCGGGCATTCCGGTCGAACAACCCGGATCGCTGAAATCGCGCGAGGCGCAACAGCGCCTGCGCGACCATTCGCCCGACCTGCTGGTGGTGATCGCCTATGGCCTGATCCTGCCGAAGGCGGTGCTCGCGATTCCGCGCATCGCCTGCTGGAACGTGCACGCCTCGTTGCTGCCGCGCTGGCGCGGTGCGGCGCCGATCCCGCGGGCCATCCTCGCGGGCGATGCCGTAACCGGCGCGTGCCTGATGCGGATGGAAGCCGGACTCGATACCGGCCCGGTATTGCTTCGTCGTGTCACGCCCATTCATGCCGACGACACCGCCGGAACACTGCACGACCGCCTGGCGGAAATGGGCGCGCGGATGTTGCATGAGGGATTGCTGCGTGCGGCGCGCGGCGAGGAACTGCCGGAAACCCCGCAAGCGAACGAAGGCGTGACGTACGCGCACAAACTGGACAAGGCCGAGGCGAAACTCGACTTCGCGCAACCGGCGATCGAGCTGGAACGCCAGGTGCGCGCCTTCGATCCATGGCCGGTGGCCGAGGCGGAAATCGCCGGCGAGCGGGCGAGGGTGTGGGCGGCACGTGCGCTGGATCCGCCGCGCGATCCGGCAAAGCCCGGCGAAGTGGTCGGCGCCTCGAAAAACGGCATCGACAT
>JAFEEJ010000038.1 GCA_018241145.1 Pseudomonadota bacterium
GCACAAGACGCATCCGTCCAAGCCCGCCGAGGACCGCCGCGGTCGCGAAGCCGAGGCGCAGCCGCACAAGCACAAGCCGAAACACGGCTCGCACCGCATGCGCGACGACGGCGAAGGCGATGGCGGTCCGGGCTATTTCGGCGTGGAACTGCATCTGTCCGACGAGGGCCACGCGCGTCGCGGCGCGGTCAAGAAGAAACCGCGCAAGCAGGTCGAACCCGCGCGCGGCGGCGCGGCGGCGCATGCGTTTTCCAAACCGGTCGCGCCGATGGTGCGCGAGGTTCCGGTCGGCGAATCCATCCTCGTGTCCGATCTGGCACAGAAGATGGCGGTCAAGGGCGCCGACGTCGTCAAGGCCCTGTTCAAGATGGGCGTGATGGCGACGATCAATCAGGTCATCGATCACGACACCGCCGTGCTGGTGGTCGAGGAACTCGGTCACACCGCGGTCAAGGCCGAGGAAAAAACCGCCGAGACGACGCTGGCCAAGGTCGAAGTGCAGGGCGAGAAGACGCCGCGTCCGCCGGTGGTCACCATCATGGGCCACGTCGACCACGGCAAGACCTCGCTGCTCGACACCATCCGCCGCACCAAGGTCGCGGCGGGCGAAGCCGGCGGCATCACCCAGCACATCGGCGCGTACCACGTGGAAACGCCCAAGGGCGTGATCACCTTCCTCGACACGCCCGGCCACGCGGCGTTCACCTCGATGCGCGCGCGCGGCGCGCAATCGACCGACATCGTGGTGCTGGTGGTCGCCGCCGACGACGGCGTGATGCCGCAGACGGTCGAAGCCGTGCAGCACGCGCGCGCGGCGCACGTGCCGCTGATCGTCGCGGTCAACAAGATGGACAAGCCCGATGCCAATCCTGACAACGTGCGCAACGGGCTGATGCAGCACGAAGTGGTGCCGGAGGATCTCGGCGGCGATACGCAGTTCGTGCCGGTGTCGGCCAAGACCGGGCAGGGCGTGGACGCGTTGCTGGAAGCGATCAGCCTGCAGGCCGAAGTGATGGAGCTGGCCGCGGTCGGCGAAGGCCGCGCGTCCGGCGTGGTGATCGAATCCAGCCTCGACAAGGGCCGCGGCCCGGTCGCCACCGTGCTGGTGCAGGCCGGTCGATTGAAACGCGGCGACTACGTGGTGTGCGGCGTGGAATACGGCCGCGTGCGCGCGTTGTTCGACGAGAACGGCAAGCAGGTGGACGGCGCGGGTCCGTCGATCCCGGTGCAGATGCTCGGGCTTTCCGGCGTGCCGGAGGCCGGCGATGAATTCGTGGTCGTCGCCGACGAGCGGCTGGCGAAGGATGTCGTGTCCGAACGCGAAGCCAAGCGCCGCGACCAGCGACTGGTCACGCGCACCAACAGCCTCGAAGACGTGATGGCGCAGATGGGCAAGGGCGAAGGCCAGCAGACGCTGAACCTCGTCATCAAGGCCGACGTGCAGGGTTCGGCGGAGGCGTTGCGCCAGTCGTTGACGGAGATCAGCAACGACCTGATCAAGGTCAACGTGATCGCCTCGGGCGTGGGCGGCATCACCGAATCCGACGCGACGCTGGCCGCCGCGTCGAAGGCGCTGATCATCGGCTTCAACGTGCGTGCGGATGCTTCCGCGCGCAAGGTGATAGAAGCGAACGGGCTGGATCTGCGCTACTTCTCGATCATCTACGACGTGATCGACCAGGTGAAGCAGGTCGCGAGCGGCCTGCTCGGCGTGGAAGTGCGCGAGGACATCCTTGGGCTGGCCGAAGTCCGCGACGTGTTCCGCAGTTCCAAGTTCGGCGCCATCGCCGGCTGCATGGTGGTCGAAGGCGTCGTCAAGCGGCACAAGCCGATCCGCGTGCTGCGCGACAACGTGGTGGTCTTCGAGGGCGAACTGGAATCGTTGCGCCACTTCAAGGAAAACGTGGACGAAGTGCGCAACGGCACCGAATGCGGCATCGGCGTCAAGCAGTACAACGACGTCAGGCCGGGCGACAAGATCGAGTGCTTCGAGCGCGTGGAAGTGGCGAGGACGTTGTAAAGATCGAGGGGCATGAGAAGCGCGAAAAAAACGTGTCGCCATTCCGGGGCTGTGACGGATGAAATCCTGCGCAGAACCCGGAATCCATTTTGATTTGCGTGCATTTGAAAGCAGATTCCGGGTTCCGCGCTGCACGCGGCCCCGGAATGACGATGAAACCTGCGTCTCGCCGAACTCTCGCCACCATGCCCTCCCATTCCTTCCATCGTACCGACCGAATCAACGCCGAGTTGCGCCGCGAGCTCGGCGTGCTGGTGCACGCGCTGGTGCGCGATCACGCCTTGCCGCAGGCTAGCGTGTCGGACGTCGAAGTGACGCGTGACCTGGACGTGGCCACGGTGTGGGTGACCGCCTTGCAACCGGAACGCTCCGCCGAGGTGGTGAAGGCCCTGAAGTCGGCCGCGAGGGACCTGCGCCACGAACTGGCGCACGCGATGCGCATGCGGCGCGTGCCGGAACTGCGTTTCAAATACGACGATTCGGTCGATCGCGGCGAGCGGATCGATGCGCTGTTGCGCAACCCCGGCGGGCCCGATGATCCGGCAGGGGAAGGCCACGATCCATGAACCCACGCGCCCCCATTGCCGCCCGCCACAAGGGCTTCAATCGCGCCGAAATCGTCGATCGCAACTTCATCGAATTCGTGCAGGCGTGGCAGGGCGAAGTCGCCGCGACACCGCGCGACGACGAGCCGGTGTTGCCGGGCAGCGCGTGCAGCGCGCGCGATTTCCGTGAACTTTTCGAATCGCAATTGATTTCGCGGCACCTCGACCTGATGGCGCGCGTGCTGCGCGTGCAGAACAAGGTGTTCTACACCATCGGATCATCCGGGCACGAAGGCAATGCGATGGTGGCGCGGCTGACGCGCCACACCGATCCTGCGTTCCTGCATTACCGTTCCGGCGCGTTCATGGCCGAGCGCTTCCGCAAGCTGCCGGGCATGGATCCGGTGATGGATTCGGCGCTGTCGTTCGCGGCGTCGAAGGAAGATCCGGCTTCCGGCGGTCGCCACAAGGTATGGGGCAGCAAGCCGCTGTGGGTGCTGCCGCAGACTTCCACCATCGCTTCGCATCTCCCGAAGGCCTTCGGCACCGCGATCGCGATCGAACAGGCGCGTCGCATCGGGCATCGCCTGCCCGTGCCGGACGATTCGATCGCGATCTGTTCGTTCGGCGATGCGTCGTCCAACCATGCCACCGCGCAGACCGCGTTCAACGCGGCCGGCTGGACGGCGTACCAGAAGCTGCCCGCGCCGGTGCTGTTCGTGTGCGAGGACAACGGCATCGGCATTTCGGTGAAGACGCCATCGGGCTGGATCGCCAACAACTTCGCCGACCGCAAGGATCTCGATTACTTTTTCGCCGACGGCCTCGATCTCGCGGAAGGTTGCGGGCAGGTCGCGCGCGCGGTCGAACATTGCCGCAATACCCGCCGGCCGACCTTCCTGCACCTGCGCACGATGCGCGTGATGGGCCATGCCGGCACCGATTTCGAGATCGAATGGCGCTCGATCGAGGAACTGGTCGCGCTGGAAGCCACCGATCCGCTGCTGCGCTCGGCCGCGATCGCGCTGCAGTCGGGTTCGTACACGCGCGAATCGCTGCTGGAACAATACGAGGCGATCCGCAAACGCTGTTTCGCCGCGGCCGAAGAGGCCGACCGCCGCCCGCGCCTGCAATCGCTCGAAGAAGTCATGGCGCCGCTGGCGCCGTACACGCCCGATGCGGTGAAGGCCGAGGCGCAGCGCGCCGATTTCGGCGACAGGCGCGTCGCCGTTTTCGGCAGCGAAGAAAAACTTCCGGAAAAATCGCCGCCGCGGCATCTGGCGATCCAGATCAACCATGCCTTGCACGACCTGCTGGCGAAGTATCCCGAATCGCTGCTGTTCGGCGAGGACGTGGCGCAGAAGGGCGGCGTCTATACCGTCACCAAGGGCCTGCACAAGGCGTTCAAGGGTGCGCGGGTATTCAACACGCTGCTGGACGAAACGATTATCCTCGGCCTCGCGCAGGGCTACGCCAACATGGGGATGCTGCCGATTCCGGAGATCCATTACCTCGCGTATTTCCACAATGCCTGCGACCAGATCCGCGGCGAGGCGGCGTCGTTGCAGTTCTTTTCCAACGACCAGTACCGCAATCCGATCCTGCTGCGCATCGCGTCGCTCGGTTACCAGAAGGGTTTCGGCGGCCATTTCCACAACGACAATTCGATCACCGCGCTGCGCGACATTCCCGGGCTGGTCGTGGGTTGTCCGTCGCGCGGCGACGATGCTGCGACGATGCTCCGCACGCTGGCCGCGCTGTGCAAGGTGGACGGACGCGTGTGCGCGTTCCTGGAACCGATCGCGCTGTACATGACCAAGGATCTGCACGAAGCCGGCGACGGCGCGTGGCAGTTCGCCTATCCGGCGCCGGACGAAGCGATGACGTTGGGCGAAGGCCGCGTCTACGACGAGGACGCGAAGGACCTGGTGGTCTTCACCTTCGGCAACGGCGTGCCGATGGCGCTGCGCGCCGCGCGCACGATCGGCGAAACGCTGCGATGGAAAACCCGCGTGGTCGACCTGCGCTGGCTGGCGCCGTTGAATGAAAAATTCATCGCCGCGCAGGCGAAATCCGCCAAGCGCATCCTCGTGCTGGACGAAGGGCGCCACAGCGCGGGCGTGGGCGAGGGCGTGATCACCGCGATCGTGGAAGCGGGATTCGGCGACAAGCCGTTGCAACGTGTTGTCGGCGCGGATACCTACACGCCGCTGGCCGGCGCCGCGTTGCTGGTCCTGCCGGGCGAGGGTGATGTCGTCGCGGCCGCGGAAGCGATGAAGTGAGCGAAACCTCTCCTGCCGGTCTCGCCCACGCGCACCACGAAGACTCCACGCGATACGGCGTGCTCGGGGCGATCAGCTTCTCGCACCTGCTCAACGACATGATGCAGTCGCTGATCGTGGCGATCTATCCGCTGCTGAAGGGCGACTTCCAGCTCAGCTTCTTCCAGATCGGCGCGATCACGCTGACGTTCCAGTGCACCGCGTCGCTGCTGCAACCGGTGGTCGGCATGGTCACCGACAAGCGGCCGATGCCGTACTCGCTGCCCGTCGGCATGTGCTTCACGCTGTCGGGCCTGTGGCTGCTGGCGATCGCGCCGACTTATGCCGTCCTGCTGTGCGCCGTGGCGCTGATCGGCGTGGGTTCGTCGGTATTCCATCCGGAATCCTCGCGCGTCGCGCGCCTGGCTTCGGGCGGCCGTTTCGGTTTCGCGCAATCGTTGTTCCAGATCGGCGGCAACACCGGTTCCGCGCTCGGTCCGTTGCTCGCGGGCTGGGTGGTGCTGCGCTACGGACGCGGCAGCGTGCACTGGGCGACGCTTGCGGCGCTGCTGGCGATCGTGATCCTGCTGCAGGTCAGCCGCTGGTATCACCACCACCTCAACGAACGCAAAAAGCGCAAGGCGCCGCCGATCGTCGCGCCGTATCCGAAACCGCTGGTGCGACGCACGCTCGGCGTGCTGTTGCTGCTGATCTTCTCCAAGTATTTCTATCTCGCCAGCATCAGCAGCTACTACGAGTTCTACCTGATCCACCGGTTCGGGCTGAGCGCACAGAGCGCGACGATCCACCTGTTCGTGTTCCTCGCCGCGGTCGCGGCCGGCACGCTGATCGGCGGCCCGATCGGCGATCGCA
>JAFEEJ010000039.1 GCA_018241145.1 Pseudomonadota bacterium
GAGGTTTCCGCTTCGAAGCGCTGGATGAGAACCTTCCGGTGGATGGCGCGCGCGGCGACACGCCCGAGCATGCGTTCGAACGCGCCTGGGCGCACGCGGTGCTGGATGTCGCGTTCGCGCGCCTGCGCGAGGAAGCCGAACACGCCGGCAAGCTCGTCCTGTTCGAGCGGTTGCGCGAATTCCTGATCGAGCCGCCCGACGAAAGCGACTACGCGCGCGCGGCGGCGGATTTGAACCTGCGGCGCAACACGCTGGCGGTTGCGGTGCACCGCTTGCGGCATCGCCTGCGTGAGCTGGTGCGCGCGGAACTGACCGAAACCACCGCCGGGCAGGCCGAACTGGAAGAAGAGCTGCGGCTGTTGCGCGGTTCGCTGGAAACGTTGCCGTGAAAGGACGCATGTAATCGCGCACGCCGTTCGCCGAATGGAATCCGACGCACCCGGGGAAATCGCCTGCATGAATCCGGCCGCAGAGACCCAGGATTTCACCCATACCCGCTGGTCGATGGTGCGCCGGTTGCAGGACACGCGTCCTGCCGAGGCGCGCGATGCGGTTACCGAGCTCGCGGTGCGTTACTGGTACCCGGTGTATGCCTATGCGCGCCGCTGCGGACATGCCCAGGAAATCGCGCAGGACATCGCGCAGGCTTTCCTGCAGCAGGTGGCCGACGACCTGCGCGCAGGTCATTCGGCGCCGCGCGGGAAATTCCGCCCGTGGCTGCTCGCACGCCTGAATGCATTCCTGGCCGGCGAGTGGCGCGATCTCGTCAAGGGTGATGATCTTGCCGGTGCGCCGCCGCTGGCCGAGATGGAAGCCCGCAGCCGCCGGGAGCACGAGCCGGAGGAGTCGGCCGAGCAGGCATTCCAGCGCGGCTTTGCGCTGGAAGTGTTGTCGCGCGGCATGAAACGCCTGCGCGCCGAGGCGGCGCAGACGGGGCATCTGGACATGTGCGAGGCGCTGGAACCTTTCCTCGCGCGCGATCCGCTGCCGGGGCAATACGACGAGTTCGGGCGCAGGCTGGGCATCCGGCCACTGGCGCTGGTGATGGCGTTGAAACGGCTGCGCCAGCGTTATCGCGAACTCGTGCGCGAAGAACTGGCCGACATCGTTTCGTCACCCGAGGAAATGGCAGCCGAGCAGCAGGCGTTGATCGCCGCGCTGGAAGGAAAGCGGTGAGCGATGAGCACGGATTCCTTGCCATCGCTTGCAGTTTCGAACGGCGAACCGCAATCCGGCGAGGTGCTGGAACGCGCGCGCGGGCTGGCGCAACTGGCGTTCGGAAGTTTCAGCCACGTCGGCGAGCTCACCGTGACCCGGCATCTCGCGCTGCTGCCGGCGGAATCGCTGGAACTGGACCTGAGCGATCCGGCGCAGCGCCAGTTCGGCGATTACGAGTTGCTGGAGCATCTGGACGAAGGCGGCATGGGCGTGGTGTACCGCGCACGCCAGGTTTCGCTGGATCGCGAAGTCGCATTGAAATTGCTGTCGGCGGGTCCGTGGGCATCGAAAGACTTCATCGCGCGTTTCGAGCGCGAGGCGCAAAACGCCGCGCGCATGCAGCATCCCAACATCGTCGCCGTGTACGAGGTCGGCAACCTGGAGGGCTTGCAGTTCTACAGCATGCGGCTGGTGCGCGGGATGAGCCTGTCGTCGAAACTCAGGCAGGGTGAACGCTTCACGCCGAAGGCCGCGGCGGCGCTGATGCGCACGGTTGCCGAAGCGATGGATTACGCGCACAGCCTCGGCGTGCTGCACCTGGACCTGAAGCCCGGCAACGTGCTGCTGGACGAAGCCGGCACGCCGTACGTTTCGGATTTCGGTCTGGCACGCCGGCTGGAAAACACGCTTGCGATCGAAAACGACGAGGTCTCCGGCACGCCCGCGTACATGGCCCCCGAGCAGGCGCAGGTGCGCGCCTACATGTTAACCGCGGCGACCGACATCTGGGGCCTCGGTGCGATCCTCTACGAACTGCTGACCGGGCAGCCGCCGTTCCGCGCCGGCACCGCGGAGGAAACCGTGAAGCTGGTGCGGGAAGGCAAGGTGCGTGCGCCGCGCCGCCTGCAACCGGCGCTGCCGCTGGATCTGGAAGCGATCGTGACGTGCTGTTTGCGCCGCGATCCGGCCGGGCGTTATCCCACCGCGCGGGCGTTGGCCGAGGACTTGGCGCGATACGTGGAAGGCCGGCCCGTGCAGGCGCGGCCGTTGAATGCCGCGCAACGTTTCTCGCGCTGGTCACGGCGCGAACCGAAGGTCGCCGTGAGCCTGGCCTGTGCGATCCTGGTATTGGTCATCGGACTGATCGCCACCACCACGCAATTGCGGCGCGCCGATGCGAGCGCGGATGCGGCGCGCGAAAACCTGTGGGCGGTGCGCGCGCAGACCGCGCAGCAGGCGCTCGCGCAGGGCGACGGTTTCCACAGCCTGCGGCCGCTGATCGCCAGCCTCACCGAAATGGAGGCAGCCGGCCGCACCGACAGGGCGATGATCGAGCGCGAACGCATCGGCACGATCCTCGCCAACGCGCCCCAGCTTGTCGGTTTTCTCCAACTGCCCGATGGCGAGCTGGCCACCTCGGTTGCGATCTCGCCCGACGCGCACCATTTCGCGATCGCGACGATCGAGCGGCACCTCGGTGGAACGCGGCGTGTGCGCCAGTACGATCTGGCCGGCTTGCGCCAAACCTGGGTCACCTCGACCGACAACCGGACGTTCCTGATGGCCGGCGGTGATCGCGGCGTGCCGAACGGAGGCCTGCGCTACACGGCCGATGGCCGTTTCCTGCTGGTCTCGGTGATCGAACAGGCCGTGATACCGGCGCCGCGCCGGTCGGACATGATCGCATTCGATGCGCGCGATGGGCGCGCGCTGTGGCCGCAGGGATTGCCCATGCGGCAAACCGATATCGTCTACGACGATTCCGCGCGGCTGGCGCTGGTTCGCTACCGTTCGAACAAGTCGTGGCGCTGGCCCGACTCGGGGCAATTCTACGAAGTCGCTGGCTGGAAACCGGTCGGGCCGCTGCATACCCGCGCCACGACACTGGCAGCCGATCTCTGGCTGCCGGCGCCGGGTGGAACGGCATGGCTCGGCACGCGCGACTCCGCGCGCATCGCGTTGTACGACGTGCCTAGCCTGAAACCGCGCTGGCAATTGTCGTTGCCGCAAACGAGCCTGGTACGCGCGTGGCAGTTCAGCCACGACGGCCGGCTGATCGCATTGGGCAGCGTGGACGGCGCGGTCCGGTTGGTGGACGCCGCGAACGGGCAGGCACGGCAATTCACCACGGCGCCGGCGGCACGCGTGCAGAGCGTCGAATTCGGCGCCGACGATCGCACGCTGGCCGCCATCGACGAGAACGGCCAGTTCTGGACCTGGGACGTGGCCACGGGCGCGGCGCGCAGTGCGCCACTGGATCTCCTGCGTGGCGGAATCTCCATCGCGCAAATCCGATACAACGGCGACATGCTGTTCGGCGGCGGCGTGCACGACAGCGACGCCGAACTCGCTTACGTGACGCTGGCGCCGCGCTCGGTACTCAACAACGAAGCCGTGCCGGGCGCCACGCGATTGCCAAGCCCGAGTCCGCTCGGAAACGCCTTCGATGTTTCCGCTTCCGCACACCGGATGGTCACGGCGAACAATGGCGGTCTGATCGAGATCTGGCGTCTCCCCGACTCGCCGCTGCTGGCGGCACGCGCCGCGCCGTTGCCGTCGCAGCGCCTGACCTTCGACGGCACGCAAGTCGTCGCCACGGACGGCAACACGGTGCGCATGATCGACACGGCGACGGGTGCGCCGCGTTCGCCGCCGCTGCGCCATCCCGAACCGGTGCGCTTCGCCGAATTGTCCCCCGACGGCCGCGCGCTGGTGACGATCGCCGGGCGCACCGTGCGCGTGATCGATCCGGGTACCTGGAAATTGCGCGGCGCTCCGGTCGTATTGCCGCAAACCCCGGAGCGCGTCGTCTTCGCGCAGGCGGCGCCGGTGCTGGTGCTGACCACGGCGGAGTACACGGGCGACGTGCGCCGTGAACGGATCTACCGGGTCGATCTTGCCAAAGGCGTGTTGCTCGATACCTACGCGAAGGTGGACGCGATCGAACAGTTCAAGGTCGATCCGCAAGGCGGCCACGCCCTCATCATGACGGTCAATACGGCAACCCATGACGAGGCCGGACCGTTCTACCTCGCACTCGACAGCGGCCACGCTTCCTGCCGCCCCGCGCTCGATGGTGTCCGCAGTTTCGCTTTCGCTCCGGATGGCCGCAGCGCCTGGTTCGACGTGGCGTTGAACGGGCAATCCAGCCTGCGGCGCTGGGATCTGGAAGCCTGCCGCGAACTCGCCGCCCACGACCGCCGGCAGCGCGAGACGGCAACGCCCGCGTTGTTCGCGCGCGGTGACGGCGGCGTGGTTGCGTATCACGCGGGAAGCGAGGCGCTGTTGCTGGTCGATTCCGCCGGCCGACGCGAAGCCGCCCTCGGGCAAGGGGTTCCCGACACGATGTACGACTTCGCGTTGACCGCCGACGGCAGCCGCGCCGCATTCGCCACGCGCAACGCCGTGTACCTGATCGACGCGCGGCAGGGGAGGCGATTGTCGGCGCCGCTGACCGCGCCGATCACCGGCGACGATGCCATCATCGCGCTTGCATTCTCGCCCGGGGGCACACGCCTGCTGGCGCGCACGATCAACGGACGCTGGCTGTTCTGGGAACTGCCGCGCAGCGAGTTGGACGTGGAGACCCTGACGCGGCTGGCGCGCATTCTCGATCCGATCCCCGCCGATGCGCCGTCCGTCGCGGACCTGACGGCGCTGCGCATACAGCTGCGCAAATCCGATCCCGCTGCGGGTTCTACCGAACTATCAGCGGGAATCGATGCGCCCC
The DNA here is from genome assembly GCA_018241145.1 of Pseudomonadota bacterium. Taxonomy (GTDB): domain Bacteria; phylum Pseudomonadota; class Gammaproteobacteria; order Xanthomonadales; family Rhodanobacteraceae; genus 66-474. The sequence continues at coordinate 4,889 of JAFEEJ010000039.1, forward strand.
GCATGTTCGCGGACGTCGCCGGCGCGCAAGTCGATCCGCGCTTCGCACCGCTGGACCTCCACGCGGCGATCAACGTGCCGCTGGTCGGCGTGGTCTGGCCGGAACCGGCCGCGCGCGGCGACCGGCCGACGCTGGCGCCCGGGTTGCAACGATTCCTCGGCGTCGATTACCGCATCGACGGCGGCGTGCAGTTGATCGGCGGCGGCACGGCCACCGCGCTGGGCCCGGAATTGCACCGCAGCGCAGTCGTCGCCGTGCCCGACGTCATCGCGCGGCGCGTGCACGTGCTCGCCTTCATGCATATTCCCATGAACGGCAACGAACCTTCGCGCGCCTTCGCCGAGGTCGTGCTGATCGGCGCGGACGGGCACGAAACCCGGCTCGAAATCCGCACCGTGCGCGACGTGGCCACGGACGTCGGCCCGGATGCCGCCGCACGCAGCGCCCGCGTCGCCTTCGCCGGTGTCAGCAGCGCCTTCGCGCGCGGGGGCGTGTCCATGGATCCAGGGTCGGACGTGTACGCGGTGGCGCTGGACGTGCCTGCGAAGACCGGCCCCATCCGCGGCCTGCGCTTCGACGTGCCCGACGGGCCGATGGAGGCGCCGTTGCTCTACGCCGCAACGCTGGAACGTGCGGATGACTCCCCGGTCGAGTCGCGAACATCGCCTGCCACCATCAAATGACGGAGCAGTGCCATGATGCAGCTGCGATGCATCGTCAGTTCCGTGTCTCTGCTGGCCTTGTGCGGAGGTACTGCTGCGCGAGCCGATGCGCTGGCCGATCCGCCGATCACTGCCAACGATCTGTCGCAACAGGTTTCCGCGAAGAAGGAAGAACCGCAGACGCTGGGCACAATCTACGTTACCGGTACGCATATCCGCGGCATCGACCAGGAAACCCGGCATCCGCTGCTCGTGCTGAATCGGGAGGATTTGCTGCGCACCGGTTTGTCCGATGTCGCCGAGATCGTGCAGAAC
>JAFEEJ010000003.1 GCA_018241145.1 Pseudomonadota bacterium
ACGCCCTGGGGATCCTCAAACCGCTGCTGGCACAGAATCCTGACGAACGCGAAATCCTTTTGCCAACCCTGCAAGCGAGCCTGCTGCTGGCTTCGGTCACCACGGATCGAAGCGCATCGCAGGCGTTGCGGGAACGGGCGCTGCAAACCATGCAGGCCGTGAAGATCGGCCGTGATGATCCGCGACTGCTGGCGTTGCAGGTCGAAGCGATGCTTGCGCTGGATCGGCGAGACGAAGCAAATCCACTGATCAAACGGCTTTGGACTGAAGGCTATCGGGATCCGGAGTTCGCCACCGTACTCGAGCGCGAGCACATCGACTATCCGTCGAATCCCGCGTTTGCGGCGCAACTGCTCGCCGCGACCAGGCAAGTCGCCGACGACGGCGCTGCCGCCCAAGCGGACAAGGGAAAATAATCCTGTCGGGTATCCTCATGTCGGAATCCGCCAACAACTTCACCTATCGCGCCTTCATCAGTTACAGCCACCGCGACAAGGCGTGGGCCGACTGGCTGCACAAGGCGCTGGAAACGTATCGCGTGCCCTCGCGCCTGGTCGGGAAGGAAACCACGCACGGCACGATCCCGCGACGTCTGCATCCGGTGTTCCGCGATCGCGACGAACTGTCCAGTTCGCCCGAACTCGGCAGCAAGATCAACGCAGCGCTCGCACAGTCCGCAAACCTGATCGTGATCTGCTCGCCCGCTTCGGCAACTTCGCGCTGGGTGAACGAGGAAGTGCTGGCCTGGAAGCGCATGGGCCGTGCCGAGCGCATCTTCTGCCTGATCGTGGATGGCGAACCGGATGCGAGTGATCTGTCCGGTCGTGAAGCGGAAGAATGTTTCTGCCCCGCGCTGCGTTACCAATACGATGCGGATGGACAACGCGGCGCGCGTAACGAACCGATCGCCGCCGATGCACGGCCCGGCAAGGACGGCAAGCCCAACGCCAAACTGAAGCTGATCGCCGGCATGCTCGATGTCGGTTTCGATCAACTGAAGCAGCGCGAACAGCAACGCCGCGTACGGCGCATGACGGCGATCACGAGTATTGCACTCGCGGTGATGGCGGTGACCATTGTCCTTGCCGCATATGCGCTGGTCTCGCGGCACCGGGCCGTGATCGCCCAACATCAGGCGCAAGTTGCGCAACAGGCCGCGCAACGCCGGCAGAAGCAGGCGGAGGGTCTGATCGACTTCATGCTCGGGGACCTGACCTACAAACTGGCCGCCGAATCGCACCTGGACATCATGCAGGACGTTGACGACAAGGCGATGGCCTATTTCGATTCGCTGCCGCCCACCGATGTCAACGACACTGCCTTGGTACACCGCGCCGAGACGCTGGAAAAAATCGGAGGCAACCGAATGCAGCAAGGCAACCTTACGGGTGCGCTGGAGGCGTTTCGCGCGTCAACTGCGATTTCCTCACGCCTCGCCAATGCCGCACCCGGGGATGTGGCACGGCACGTGGCGTGGTCGCGCACCCTGACCTGGATAGGCATGGCCTACCAGATCCAGCTCAAGCTGGCCGACGCCAATGACGCGTATGCAAGGGCGAGGGTCGCACTGCAACCGGCATTGCAGGCGGCACCGGGCAACCTCGACTTGCTGCAGCAGTTGTCCTACGTGGACAACAATGAGGGCCAGGTGCTCCAGGCCCGCGGCGACCCGGAAGCCGCGCGCCGCGACTACGAATCGATGCTGCAAGCCGCGCGCAAACTGATTGCGGCGAATCCGGCGGACATCGCGTACGGGCAGATCATCATCAAGGCGCACGAAAACCTGGCCGACCAGGCCCTGCAACGTGGTGATCTCGCGACTGCCATCGCGCGATACCATGCCGCGCTCGCCGCCGCGACGGCGACGCTCGACAAGAACCCGCACGACAACTACGGGCGTGACGCCGTCGCGGACGCAATCGCCGAATTCCACGATGCTTTGCCATGGGTCGGCGGTGCGGAACCCGTGACATGGCATCTGGACCGCGCGATCGGGATGGCGCAAGGGATCGTCAAATCCGACCCGGGCAATGCCGATTTTCAACGTGACCTTGGAAAACTCTCATTGGAACTCGCGCGAGTGGAACGCATCGGTGGCGACCTGCGCGCCGCGGCCGCACTGAACGCGCGTTCACTCAAGATTTTCGCAAATCTCGCAAAAGCGGATGCGACCAATCGGGAGTGGCCCCAGAGCTACGCTTCGGCATTGATCGAGCAGGCGGCGCAAGCGCGGGCGCAAGGAGATGCGAATGGTGCGGCGGCGGCGGCGCAATACGCCCTGGGGATCCTCAAACCGCTGCTGGCACAGAATCCTGACGAACGCGAAATCC
>JAFEEJ010000040.1 GCA_018241145.1 Pseudomonadota bacterium
TGGCAGCGGGTTGTATGGCGCGGCCTATGCCTTCTTCAGCAATGGCAAGTATTGTTCGCACTATCACAACTGCGGATTGGTGTTTGTGGTGATGCCGGACGGCAGCAAACGCACGGTGTACAACTTCGTTGGCAGTGACGGCCTTCAACCCGCCACATCTCTGGTCAAGGGTCAGGGCGCGCAGTTGGTTGGCATCGCCACCCAAGGCAATAACAACAACAGCGCAACGGTCTACAGTCTGCAGTTCGAGGGCGGGCAGTAATCCTTTAGGCCCGCGTGCCGGCGACGGCACGCGGGAACCACCGGGGTTCGGGAACGCTGCCACGTACATGCGGCGCTTGCGACGGCTTAAGGTTTCACTGCATGACGGTGAGCTGTCGCGCGAGTGCTTCGTCGTTTAACACCAAGGGCAGCAGTAAGTTGGGGTGAGTGGCTCTTTGCGAACCCCAACATGTCGTCCATCGAAGTTGGGCATCGCTGCGCTCAGCCCAACCTACTTTTGCTTCGCTTCGTCAGGGCTACGGCGTTGTGCCTAGCCACGCGTCCAATTCGGCCAACCGCTGCGGCGTGCCGATATCGAACCACGCGCCGCGATGTGGCTGCCAGCCGATCTGGCCTTCTGCAATCGCCGCGCGCAACAGCGGCGTGATCGAAAAGCGCGGCGGATTCTCCGAAGCGCCGTCCGCGTCACCGACGACTTCGCGCCAGTGCTTCGGAAACTCCGGCCGGTACACGCCGATGCCGGCGAAGGTCAGCGTATGTTGCGTGCCCGGCGAATCGGCGAACGGCAGCAGCTTTCCATTTGCATCGATGCCGAAATCTCCTTGTGCACGATGCGGCGGATTGTCCGCCAGCACCAGCTGCGCGATGCCGTCGGGTTCGCGCGGCAACGTGGCGAAATCGAAATCCGTCCAGATGTCGCCGTTCACCGCGAGAAATGATTCATCAGAATCAGGTGCGTCGCCCAGCAGCGGCAATGCGTGCAGCATGCCGCCGCCGGTTTCCAGCGGCGTTGTGCCTTCGTGGCTGTATTCGATGCGCACGCCGTAACGCGTGCCGTCGCCCAGTACTTGCGGAAACTGTTCGGTCAGATGCGAGGTGTTGATCACCACTTCGCGCACGCCCGCGCGCGCCAGATTTTCCAGATGCCACTCGATCAGCCGCTTGCCGCCCGCGCGCAGCAGCGGCTTGGGCGTGTGATCCGAAAGCGGTCGCATCCGCTCGCCACGGCCTGCCGCGAAGATCAGCGCTTTCATGCAACCTTCCAATTCCGTTCGTCCTGAGCGTAGGCGACATCTTTTGCGGAAGATGTCGCCGGAGTCGAAGGACCTTGCGCTTCGACTCCGCTCGCGTGGCTCGCGTAGCCTGTCCTGAGCTTCGTCGAAGGGCTCAGCGCGAACGGTGGAAAGAAACGGCCATTGTCGGGTTTCATGTCGGCTGCGTGACGTCGCGCGCGCCGATCTTGCTTTCCATCAGGGCGACGAATTCGGCGAACTCGGGATACCGCGAAGCCGCGCCCCGCACGTACCGCCACACGCGCGGCAGGTCGTTCAAATAACCGCGCTTGCCGTCGCGATACCAGAGCCGGCAGAAAATGCCGAGTACCTTGAGGTGCCGCTGCAATCCGATCAGGTCGAACCAGCGTCGCCAGGTGTCGGCGTCGACGCGTGCGTCGAGCACGCCGTCGTCGCGCAGGCGCAGGCGGTGCGCTCCCGACCACGCATCCACGCGCGCGTCGTCCCATTCGATGTAGCAGTCGCGCAGCAGCGAAGCGACGTCGTAGGCGATGGGGCCGTGCATGGCGCCCTGGAAATCGATGATGCCCGGACTGCGGCGGGACGCATCGTCCACGCGATCGTCGCCGTCGATCGCCAGCAGGTTGCGGCTGTGGTAGTCGCGGTGCACGAAGCAGCGCGGTTGCGACAGCGCGGAATTCACCAGCAGGCGGAACGCGGCTTCGATCACGTCCCATTCGTCGCATTCGATGTCGATGCCCAGATGCCGCTGCAGGAACCAGGTCGGCATCAGTTCCAGTTCGGTGGCCAGGAACGGTTCGTCGTACGGCGGCAGGCCGTCCACGGCCACGCGCGCCTGCATGGTCGCCAGCGCATCCAGCGCGTCGGCATACAGCGCATCCGCGCTGGCCTCGTTCAATTCGGGCAGATAGGTGCGCGTGCCGAGATCCTCGATCAGCAGGAAGCCCTGCGCATCTTCCCGTGCGAACACGCGTGGCGCATGCAATCCCGCCGCGCGCAGGCGCGCGTCGATGTCCAGCCACGCGTCGAGGGCTTCGTGTTGCGGCGGCGCATCCATCACGATGCGGCTTTCGCCCGCGCCGTGCGTGCGCCAGTAGCTGCGGAAGCTGGCGTCTTCGGACGCGCGTTCCAGCACGATCGAAGGATCGGCCGTCGCCGCGCGCGCGAATTCCAGGCGCTGGGCGACGCGGGAGGGTTCGCTGGAAGGGTCTGCCGATGCCTGCGTATCGGGCGTCACCGCGGCGCCCGGCTCAATTCGCCAGCGGAACCAGGCCCTTCCACAGGGAAGGCGTCTTCGGCCAGCGCTTGGGATTCTTCAAATACGGATGGTCGGGGTAATTGAGCTTCAACACGCTCGTCGCCTGCTGCGCGAGCTCGGGGCGGCCGAGCAGGGTGTAGCTCTTGGCCATCACCGCCAGCGCGTCGGCGACCTGCGGCGTGCGCTGGTAGTGCTCGATGATGTATTCGGCGCGGGTGGCCGAAGCGACATAGGCCTTGCGGCGCAGGTAGTATTCGGCGATGTTCAGTTCGAACTGCGACAGGCCATTGCGCAGCCAGATCATGCGCAGGCGCGCATCCTGCGTGTAGCGCGAGTCCGGGAACCGCTGCACCAGCTGCGAGAAGTCGTCGAAGGATTGCAATGCGTAGCCCTGGTCGCGGCGCGAGGCGGTGGTGATCGACAGGCGTTCCAGCATGCTTCCGGTGCGGTCGAAATTGATCAGGCCGCGCAGATAATAGGCATAGTCGATATGCTTCTGCGCCGGATAGGTCTTGATGAAGCGGTTGATCGACGAATACGCGTCCTCGGGCTTGTCGTCCTTGTAGTAGGCGTACGCCAGGTCGATCTGCGCCTGCTCGTTGTAGGGGCCGTACGGGAAGCGTTCGGTCAGGCGCTGGTACAGCTTTTCGGCGGCATCGTAGTTGCCGTCCTGCAGGCGCTCGGTCGCCAGGTTGTAGAGCTGGTCGACGGGCAGCGTGTCGGCGGGACTCTGGCGGTTGCCGCCGCGATGGAACAGCGAACAGGCGGACAAGGCCAGCAGCAGCGGCGCGAACAAGGCGAGTTTCAGCAGGAGACGCGGGATCGGGTGGCGCATGAAGGCGGTCTTGGCAAACACAAACGGCGATGATAGCGGAAATTCGGGACAGGCCCGGCTTTTGCGCTCCCGCGGTGATGACCGCAGCCGTCTATCCGCGCGCCCGGCAGGCTCGCCGGAAGGCGAACGGGGATCGGGGCTGCGGGCTGGCTGCATGGGACGGGGGCGGAATGGTCGATAGGAATCGGGATCGGGAGGACGACGCGGGCGTGTCGCTGCTGCGGGCGCAGGTGCCGTCCGACGCGGCCGGTCGGCGTTTCGACCAGGTACTGGCGGGTTTGTTCCCCGATTACTCGCGTTCGCGCCTGTCGGCATGGATCAAGTCGGGGGCGGCAACGCTGGATGGCGCGACCGCCGCGCCGCGCCTGTTGCTGCGCGGCGGCGAAGCGGTGGAATTGCGCATCGCGGAGGAAACCGCCGTGCGCGCCGTGGCGGAACCGATCGGACTTGCGGTGGTGCATGCCGACGACGACCTGCTGGTGCTCGACAAGTCCGCGGGCCTGGTGGTGCATCCGGGCGCGGGCAACCCGCGCGGCACGCTGCAGAACGCGTTGCTGCATTTCGACCCGAAGCTCGCCAACGTGCCGCGCGCCGGCATCGTGCACCGGCTGGACAAGGACACCTCCGGCTTGCTGGTGGTCGCGCGCAACCTGCGCACGCACGCCGCGCTGGTGGCCATGCTGTCCGCGCGCGACATCCATCGTCGGTACGCCGCCATCGTCAACGGCGTGCCGGTGGCCGGCGGCACGGTGGACGCGCCGCTGGACCGGCATCCGACGGATCGCCTGCGCCGCGCGGTGCGCGAAGGCGGCCGCCCCGCGCGCACGCACTATCGCGTGCGCGAACGCTTCGGCGCACACGCGCTGCTGCAATGCGATCTGGAAAGCGGGCGCACCCACCAGATCCGCGTGCACATGGCGCACGCGGGTTATCCGTTGGTCGGCGATCCGTTGTACGGCGGCGGTTTGAAGCTGCCGCGCGGCGCTTCGCCGCAACTGGCCGAAGCCTTGCGCGGTTTCAGGCGCCAGGCACTGCACGCCGGGCATCTGGAATTCGCGCATCCGGCGAGCGGAGAAATGGTGCGATTCGATGCACAGCCGCCGGAAGATTTCCTGAAGTTGTTGAACGCGCTGCGGGAAGATGCCGCGCGGGCCGGGTCCTGAAAGGGAACATGGACCGGAGCGACAAGCCATCGGTGCGTGGATGCATTACCCTCGAGTTGCGCGAGGCGGAGCGTCGACGCTTCATCGCCAGCCGGCTGCGCGTGGATTGGCCCGCGCCGCCGAATGTGCTTGCCTTCGGCACGCTGCGTGGCCCGGCGGGCGATTCGCAACCGCCGTTCCAGCATCTGAATCTTGGCGTTCGCTGCGGAGACGATCTCGCGACGGCGATGGCGAATCGCGCTGATCTGTCGTTTTACATGGAGCTGCCGTCGCCGCCGCACTGGTTGCACCAAGTGCATGGCAAAACGGTCGTCCGGTTCGACAAGCCCGCGCCACAGGTTCCGTATCGTGAATGGGATCGGGAATCGCACGAGCGGCTTGTCGCCTGCGAGCCGCAAGCCGACGCCGCCGTCACGTGCGTGCCCGGCGTGGTGCTCGCGATCCTCACGGCGGATTGCATGCCTGTGTTGTTCTGCGCAGGGGACGGCTCCGGCATTGCCGCCGCGCACGCAGGCTGGCGCGGGCTGTGCGCGGGTGTGCTGGAAAACACGCTCGACGCGCTGGCGGTTCCGCGGGAAAAAATCCTGGCGTGGCTCGGCCCGGCCATCGGCCCGCGGTCCTACGAAGTCGGGGAAGAGGTGCGCGACGCGTTCCTCGTGCACGCTGCGGACGCCGCGTCCGCCTTCGCGCCGACGCGCCCCGGGCACTGGCATTGCGACCTGTACGCGCTCGCGCGGCAACGCCTGCATGCCGCCGGAGTCGCGCGGATCTCCGGCGGCGATTTCGACACCTTCACCGACCCCCGGTTTCATTCGTACCGCCGCGACGGCGCACGCAGCGGCCGCTTCGCGACCCTGGCCTGGCTGGACGCGGGCAGCACCGCGACATTGGCTCCAACCGCGTGACTGCGCCGGATTGCGTTTCCCCGGGGCGCACGTGAAACTGCGCGTCTTGCGCCGCCACCTTCCGTCGACATTCCGTGACTGATCCCAAGCCTGCGCCGCTGCCGTCCGACGCGCCATGGATCGTGCTGAAGTTCGGCGGTACCAGCGTGGCGACCGTCGAACGCTGGCGCACGATCCTGGAACTCGCCACCGCGCGGCGCGCCGAAGGCGCGCGCGTGCTGGTGGTGGTTTCCGCGCTGTCGGGCGTCACCGACGCGTTGAAGGCGTTGTGCGCGTGCGCGGCATCCGGCCGTGAAGACGCGTTGGCGGGCCTGCGTACGCGCCATCGCGAATTGCTGGCGCAGATGGCGTTGGCGCGATGCGAGGGGATGGAACGCTGGCTGGAATCGCTAACTGCGCTGGTTGCCGAAACGGGTGCCCCATCCGAGCCCTCGTCCCAATCCCTCCATTCGTGGCAGGCGCAGGCACAGGCGCACGGCGAACTGCTTTCCAGTTCGCTCGGCGCCGCGTTCCTCGCTTCGAATGGCCTGCGTACCGAATGGCTGGATGCGCGCGAAGCGCTGCTGGCGCGCGAAGTGCCGTTCCTCAACGAGCGCTCGCGCGCGTTGTCGGCGCAGGTGGATGCCTCGCATGATCCGGCATTCGCCGCCGCGCTGGCGCAA
>JAFEEJ010000041.1 GCA_018241145.1 Pseudomonadota bacterium
GCACAGGAGCCAACGTCGATGCAACGACGCGCCCTGCTCATCGGTGGAGCGACGCTCGCCCTCGCGCCGCTGCTTGCGCGCGCGGCGGGCCACCGTCTGGACCAGACACCGGCCGCGTCGGGACAGGGAACAGCCACGGGCACCTCCCATTCGTCGAACACCGCGACCTCGTCGCGGCTGGCGCAGCGCAAGCTCGGCACGCTGGAGGTTTCCGCGCTCGGACTGGGCTGCATGAATTTCGTCTGGGCCTACGGCGCATCGATCGACAGGCAGGATGCGATCAAGGTGGTGCGGGCTGCCTGGGAACGGGGCGTGCGGTTCTTCGACACGGCCGAAATCTACGGTCCCTTCCTGAGCGAGGAAATCGTCGGCGAGGCACTGGAGCCGTTCCGGGACGAAGTAGTCATCGCCACCAAGTTCGGTTTCAACATCCAGCCGGGCGGACAGATCCAGGGGCTCAACAGCCGTCCCGTGCACATCAAGCAGGTGGCCGAGGCTTCGCTCAAACGCCTGCGCACGGATCGCATCGACCTGTTCTACCAGCATCGCGTCGATCCCCAGGTGCCGATCGAGGACGTGGCCGGCGCGGTGAGGGATCTGATCGCCGAGGGCAAGGTCAAGCACTTCGGCTTGTCCGAGGTGGGCGGCGCGACCATCCGCCGTGCGCATGCGGTGCAGCGGGTCACCGCCGTGCAGAACGAGTTCTCGATCTGGACGCGCGATCCCGAACACGAAGTGCTGCCGACGTGCGAAGCACTGGGCATCGGCTTCGTGCCGTGGAGCCCGCTGGGCATGGGGTATCTGACCGGCACCATCACGCCGGAACGCAAATTCGCCCAAGGCGATCTGCGAAACACGTTCCCGCGCTTCACGCCCGAGGCGCGCCGCGCCAACTGGCCGCTGGTCGAACTGCTGCAGCGCGTGGGCTGGCGCAAGAACGCGACGCCGGCACAGATTGCATTGGCGTGGCTGCTCGCGAGGAAACCCTGGATCGTGCCCATTCCCGGCACGACCAGGGTGAACCACATGCAGGAAGACCTGGGCGCACTCGATGTCGTGCTCTCGGCAGACGATCTCAAGGAGATCGACGATGGCTACGCCGCCATCCACATCCAGGGCGCACGCGCACCCGAGGCATCGCTGGCCGGCAGCGACATCGGCGCCAGATTGGGTACCAGCTCGGCGGGCGGACACGGCATGTCGCCACTGCCCGCCAATCGCAAGCCTTGAACCCGGCCCGCCCGGAGGAATACCGATGAGCAACGAACACGAGCGACCCGACAAGCAGGCAAACACAACACTTGACCGTCGCAAATTCCTGGCCGGCACCTTGGGCGCGATGGCCGCCGCGCCACTGCTCGGCATGTCGGGCATCGTACGGGCGCAGTCCGCCACGCCGGCCAAGACCACCGGAAGCAAGCAAGCGTCGCATCGCCGACTCGGCCCTCTTCAAGTTTCGCCCATCGGACTGGGCTGCATGGCGATGGCGCCGGGCTTCTACAACCCCGCGCCCGAACGCGCCGCGATGGTCCGCCTGATCCGCGATGCGCACGCGATGGGCGTCACCTTCTTCGATACGGCCGAGGTCTACGGCCCCTTCATCAGCGAAGAAATCGTCGGCGAGGCGCTGACATTAATCCGCAACGAGGTGATGCTGGCGTCCAAGTTCGGCTTCAACTACAAAGGCTCGTCGGTCACCGGCCGCAACAGCCAGCCCGCGCATATCAAGACGCGGGTCGACGGCATGCTGAAGCGATTGCGCACCGACCGCATCGACCTGCTGTACCTGCACCGGATGGACCCGAAGGTGCCGATCGCCGATATCGCCGGCGCGGTGGGCGACCTGATTTCAGCCGGCAAGGTCCGCGCCTTCGGCGTGTCCGAAGTGAACCCCGAAACCCTGCGCGGTGCGCATGCGGTAACGCCGGTGGCGGCCGTGCAGAGCGAATACTCGCTGCTCGAACGCCTGCCCGAAGTCGCCATGCTGGACACCTGCGCCGAGCTAGGCATCGGTTTCGTGCCGTGGGGGCCGACGATGCGCGGGCTGCTGGCCGACGGCTTCAACGCCTACAGCCGCTTTGCCGCCCAGGATCGCCGTGCGAGTGTGCCGTTCCTTGCGCCCGAGGCGCTGGAGACGAACATGAAGATCGTGGCGCTGGCGCGCGAATGGGCACAGCGCAAGGACGCGACGCCGGTGCAGATCGCGCTGGCGTGGCTGCTGGCGCAGCGCGACTTCATCGTGCCGATCCCCGGCACCACCAAATGGCCGCATCTGCGCGAGAACCTCGGCGCGGTCGATGTCCGTTTCACGGCCGGCGAACTGGCCGAATTCCGCAACGCGCTCACGGCGCTTTCGGTCGTGGGCAACCGTCCCGCCAGCAAGGCGCAGGAGAACGAATGAAGACTCCATCCCTTGCCATTGCCATCGCCGCGCCGAGCGCAGTCTGCACGACACCACGGAAGGCCACATGAAAACCCTGATCGCCGCGCTGGCCATGCTTCTCATCCCGTTTCTTGCCCAGGCCCAGGCCATGTCCAAATCCTCCACACCGACAACAACGTCCTCCACTTCCACGAAAGTCGCAACGACTGCCTATCCCGGCGGCCGTTGGCAGCCGCCGCCGGCCCGTTACGCGGCCAGCGCGCCGCACGACACCAACATCACGCTTGCGGACGGCACGCGGCTGGCCGCGACCGTCGCCTATCCGGTCGACACCGTGAGCGGCGCGCGCGCGGCCGGGCCGTTTCCGGTCATCGTCGAGTTCACGCCCTACCTGCGGCTGGGCCAGCCGGTGGGCGTCATCCCGTACTTCGTCGAGCGCGGCTACATCTACGCCGTGGTGCGCCCGCGCGGCACCGGCGGATCGACCGGGCAGATGCAGCAGTTCACGTCGCAGGACGGCCGCGACGGCGCTGCGGTAGTCGATTGGGCCGCGAAGCTGGAAGGGGCCGATGGGCGCGTGGCGATGGCCGGCTGCTCCTATCCGGCCGCGACCGGCCTTGCCACCGCCGCGGCGGTGCGTGCAGATTCGCCGCTGAAGGTGGTCGTCTCCTCGTGCATCGGCCTAGACATGCAGCATCGGCAGGTCTGGACCAGCAACGGCCTGCCCAACGCCGCACTCAGCGCCTATGCGCCACGCGCGGGCGCGATGATGGGCGAGCAGCCCTCGGTCACCGGCTACTTCGCCGATTTCCTCAAGGGCGTCATGGCCGGCGGTCCGGAGGCCTACGACGGCTACTGGCAGGATCGCCTGCCGCTCTCGCGCGCGGCCAACATCGTCGCCAACGGCATCCCGGTGCTGCTGTGGACGGGCTGGTCCGACATCAACGAGATCGGCGGCATCCACGCCTACCACGCGCTGCAGAACGCCGCGGCCGGGCGCCCGGTGGACGCGCCCATGGACATTGCGCGGTCCGACCCGCGCTGGCAGATCATCGTCGGCGACTGGTCGCATGCGCAAGGGCTGGACGTGGGCGTCTATCTGCAATGGTTCGAGACCTGGCTGAAGGGGGCCGACACCGGCATCGCGCGCACCACCACGCCGATGCACGTGTACGAGATGGGCACGAAGC
>JAFEEJ010000042.1 GCA_018241145.1 Pseudomonadota bacterium
CGTCGAACGCGGGCACGCAATGCCAGCAGATCCTGCCGCGTGCGTCGATCAGCGCGTTGACCGTGCCATTGCCGATGACGCCGAGGTCGAGATCGCACGACGGTGCGCGCCATCCTTTCGCGGCAGCCTGCTTGCGTGCAGCGGCGCCGGAATGGCGGTTGCCACCGGGCGGCCCGACCGGCTCCGCCTTGCGCGTTGCGGTGCGTTTCGCCGATGCGCGCGTGTCCTGCACATCGCGATTGCGTTTCGAGCGGACAGCGGTCTTGCCTGATTTGGCCACGACGGCTCCTTGTGGCTGGTGGAATCAATCGGCGCGCAGGACCAGCCCACGCAGCCAGTCGCGCACGGCGGGCGGATCGGCGAGGGCGAAATTCGCCCTCGTGGGACGTCGCGGCCCGACGATCACGCTGATGCCACCGCGCGCGTTGACTTCATCGAAGGCGTGTTCGTCGGTGAGGTCGTCGCCCAGCATCCACGGCTGCCGGCCGCGGAACGGTGTCGCCGCCATCAATTCGGCCAGCGCGCGGCCCTTGTCGCAGCCGGCAGGCTTCAGCTCGATCGCATGGTCGCCGTACTGCAGGACATGGCTGTCGCCGGCGCGCTGCCGCAACGCCTGCGCAAGGCGCTCGGCGTTGCCGCGCTGGGCGGGCGCGTTGCGGTAGTGCAGGACCAGCGCCGACTGCTTGTCTTCCAGCAACACGCCCGGCAACTCCGCGGCGCGCGCCGAAGCGAAGTCACGCAACGCGCCGAGATCACCGGGCGCTTCGTCCTGCGTCGCGGGGGTTCCGGCGTGCCGCACCTGCGCGCCGTGGATGCCGGATGCCGCGCGCGCCTGCCATGCGAACAGGCGGTCGAGTTGCGCCAGTGCGCGCCCGCTCACCAGCGCCAGCGCGCCATCGAGGCGCGCATGCAAGACATCGAGGTCGCGGCGCAGGCGCACATCGACGCGCGCCGCTTCGGGATGCGGCGCGAAATCGAGCAGGGTGCCGTCGATGTCGAGGAACAGTGCCCATTGCGAATCCGCGCGCGGCGCGGGCGGGGCAGGCAGCGCATCGACGGGGTGGTGCGGCAGTGTCGACACCTCGATCCGGGTTGATGGGTCAGCCGGTGATTATGTCCGGCACCGTGTGAACGTTCGGGTACGCGGCCCGCACGCCGGAATCCCGAAGGCCGCGGCACGCAGCCGGAATCTTCGCTCGGGGACCGCAGACCCCGCCACGGGGCGACTTCCATCGGCCGGCGATCCGGCGGCAGAATCCTGCGATGCAGGCCGGATGCGCTTGAAGCGGAACGCGCGCGGCCACATCTTCCGGACTCAACCCACAAGGCAGGCGGTCATGCGCACCGACAAATTGACTTCGAGGTTCCAGCAGGCGCTCGCCGATGCGCAATCCCTTGCGGTCGGGCGCGACCACAACATGCTGGAACCCGCGCACGTGCTGGCGGCGTTGCTCGACCAGCAGGGCGGCTCGACCGCGCCGATGCTGGCGCAGGCCGGCGTCAACGTGCCGCTGCTGCGCGAACGCGTGGGCGAAATCCTGCAACGCCTGCCGCGGGTTTCCGGCCAGGAAGGCAACATCAACGTCAGCAACGAACTCAATCGCCTGCTGAACCTCACCGACAAGCTGGCGCAGCAACGCGGCGACCAGTTCATCGCATCCGAGTTGTTCGTGCTGGCCTGCCTGGAGGACAAGGGCGAAACCGGTGCCGCGCTGAAAGCCGCCGGCGCCGACAGGCAGAACCTTTCCGCGGCGATCGACAAGCTGCGCGGCGGCGAAAAGGTGCAATCGGAAAACGCGGAGGACCAGCGCCAGGCGCTGGAGAAATTCACCATCGACCTCACCGCGCGCGCCGAGGGCGGCAAGCTCGATCCGGTGATCGGACGCGACGAGGAAATCCGCCGCGTGATCCAGGTGCTGTCGCGCCGCACCAAGAACAACCCGGTGCTGATCGGCGAACCGGGCGTCGGCAAGACCGCCATCGTCGAGGGACTCGCGCAGCGCATCATCAACGGCGAAGTGCCCGAAGGCTTGCGCGACAAGCGCGTGCTGGCGCTGGACATGGCGGCGCTGATCGCCGGCGCGAAATTCCGCGGCGAGTTCGAGGAACGGCTGAAGGGCGTGTTGAACGACCTCGCCAAGCAGGAAGGCCGCATCATCTTATTTATAGACGAACTGCACACGATGGTCGGCGCCGGCAAGGCCGAAGGCGCGATGGACGCCGGCAACATGCTGAAACCGGCGCTGGCGCGCGGCGAACTGCATTGCATCGGCGCCACCACGCTGGACGAATACCGCAAGTACATCGAGAAGGACGCCGCGCTGGAGCGACGTTTCCAGAAGGTGTTCGTGGGCGAGCCGAGCGTGGAAGACACCATCGCGATCCTGCGCGGCCTGAAGGAAAAGTACGCCGTGCACCACGGCGTGGAAATCACCGATCCCGCGATCGTCGCGGCGGCCACGCTGTCCAACCGCTACATCACCGACCGCCAGTTGCCCGACAAGGCCATCGACCTGATGGACGAGGCCGCCTCGCGCATCCGCATGGAGATCGATTCCAAGCCTGAGGAACTGGATCGCATGGAGCGCCGGTTGATCCAGCTGAAGATCCAGCGCGAGGCGTTGAAAAAGGAGAAGGACGAGGAATCGAAAAAGCGCCTCGCCGATCTGGAAGCCGACATCGAAAAACTGGAGCGCGAATTCTCCGACTTGAACGAAGTCTGGAAATCGGAGAAGGCCGCGGTGTCCGGCACCACCAGGGTCAAGGAACAGATCGAAGCCGCGCGCCTGGAGCTGGAAGCCGCGCAGCGGCGGCAGGATTACGCGCGCATGAGCGAAATCCAGTACGGAAAACTGCCGGAACTGGAGAAGCAGTTGCAAGCCGCGCAGGAAGCCGAGAAAGCCGGCTTCACGCTGCTGCAGGACAAGGTCACCGCGGAGGAAATCGCGCAGGTGGTCTCGCGCTGGACCGGCATCCCGGTGTCCAAGATGCTGGAAGGCGAACGCGAAAAACTCTTGCACATGGAGGATGCGCTGCACAAGAACGTCATCGGTCAGGACGAGGCGGTGAAAGCCGTGTCCGATGCGATCCGCCGCGCGCGCGCGGGCTTGAGCGATCCCAATCGCCCCTACGGTTCGTTCCTGTTCCTGGGGCCCACGGGTGTCGGCAAGACCGAGCTGTGCAAGGCGCTCGCGGGTTTCCTGTTCGACACCACCGAGGCGATGGTGCGGATCGACATGAGCGAGTTCATGGAGAAGCATTCGGTCGCGCGGCTGATCGGCGCGCCGCCGGGCTACGTCGGCTACGAGGAGGGCGGTTACCTGACCGAAGCCGTGCGCCGCCGTCCGTATTGCGTGATCCTGCTCGACGAAGTCGAGAAGGCGCACCCGGACGTGTTCAATATCCTGTTGCAGGTGCTCGATGATGGACGACTCACCGACGGCCAGGGCCGCACGGTGGATTTCCGCAACACCGTGATCGTGATGACCTCCAATCTCGGTTCGCACCAGATCCAGGAAATCGCGGCGAGCGGCATCGACGAGGATTCACCCGAGGCCTACACGCAGATGAAAGCGGCGGTGATGGGCGTGGTGCAGGCGCACTTCCGCCCCGAGTTCATCAACCGCCTCGACGAGATCGTGGTGTTCCATCCGCTCGACAAGGCGCAGATCCGCGAGATCGCGCGACTGCAGACCAACCATCTCGCCAAGCGCCTGCAGGAACGCCAGATCGACCTGGAGATTTCCGACGGCGCGTTGATGCTGCTCGGCAACGTCGGCTTCGATCCGGTGTATGGCGCGCGCCCGTTGAAACGCGCGATCCAGGCGCAGCTCGAAAACCCGCTGGCGCAGAAAATTCTTTCCGGCGAATTCGTCGGTGGCGACACCATCGAGGTCGATGCGGCGGCCGGCAAGCTCGCGTTCCACAAGCGTTGAGCCTTTCCCCTCCACCCGCCCCGGAGAGGCGGCCGCAGGCCGAGTGCGTAGCGCTGGGGTGAGGGGTACGGTTCTCGATCGATATTCGATCTTGCGTGGACCTTACGTAGGGCGGGTGCCAACCCGCCTTGTTTCGCAGCAAAGACCGGACCCATCGTGGTTCGACGGGCCCGGTCTTCCCCCTTGCCGTTGTCAGCGGAACCGCAGGCGTCGTGCGTAACGATTTGCTGACCACGCTC
>JAFEEJ010000043.1 GCA_018241145.1 Pseudomonadota bacterium
ACCCTGCAAACCAAGCAGGCGGAAGTCCGTGCCGACCTCTCCGCGGCGCAGGCACGGCTTGGCGCCAGTTCCACGCAGTTGGAGAGCGAGCTGGATCGCAGCAAGCGGATTGCCGCCACCGCCAACGAGATGTCGCAACTTTCCGCCGATTACGACACCACCCAGGCGATCTACCAGGACCTGTTGAAGCGCCGCGAGAATGCGCGCGTGTCGATGGATCTTGACCGCGAGCAACGCGGGCTCACGTTCCGCATCCAGGACCCGGCGGTTATGCCACTGATGCCCTCCGGCCTGCGCTTGATGCACTTCGCGGCAGCGGGCCTTGCGCTGGCGGTATTGATTCCATGCGGACTGCTGTTCGGCATCGCGCGTTTCGATCCTCGCGCGCGTCGCGGCGAATTGCTGGAGCAGGCCACCGGTTTGCCGGTGCTCGCGACGATTCCCGCCTTCCGCACGGTGCACGACCACCAGCGCGACCGCCGCAACAGCACGATCGCAATCGCAATCGTGATTGGCGTGCTCGCCGCCTATTTGCTGCTTTACATAGTCCGCGCTACGAGAGCGATATGAAAACCGTGGAAGGCGATCAAATGCTGAAACCCAGCGGAAACGGTGATACCGCCGCGGATTCCCGCCGCGGTGACGCGGGGCATTCGATCGCGCTGATGAAGGATGGCGGCGCGCTCGCGCCGCATCAGCTCGAAGCGCGACGACTGATCAACACGGATCCGGCAACCCGCGAGCTCACCAATTCCTTTCGCGAGTTGCGCACGCGCCTGCTGGAACTGAGCGACGGGCAGAATTTCACGACCCTGGTCGTTCCGGTGAGCCAGGGTTGCGGTGCGAGCTTCGTGGCGCGCAACCTCGCATTGGCTTTCGCATTCGACGAATCCCGTACGGCCCTGCTGGTGGATTGCGACCTGCAACGGCCGTCGCAACACCTTGCGCTCGACGTGGAGCCGGCTTCCGGCGGCCTCACCGATTATCTGGAACATCCCGCGATCGGCATCAAGCCGATCCTGTACCACACCGGGATTCCGCGGTTGCGACTGGTACCGGCCGGCAACGCGCAGAATGGACACATGGAATATTTCTCGTCGTTCCGCATGCGCGCGGTGCTGGATTCGTTGCGTTGCCGCTATCCGGATCGCTACCTGTTTCTCGATGGCCCGCCGATCAAGGGATCGCCGGATGCCCGCATCCTTTCCGACCTCGCAGACTATGTCGTGGTGGTGGCCGGCTACGGGCGCGACACGCCGTCCAGCATCAACCGCGCGGTAGCCGGATTCGATCCGAACAAGCTGGCGGGAATCGTCTTCAACGAAACGCCCTGACTGACCGACGTGTGAAGGTGGCACTATGCCGGTACCAACCAGGCTCGCCCGTGGCGTAGCGCTCGCATTGATGGGCGCGAGTTGCGCTGCATTCGCGCAAGTAAGCCCGAATGACTCCCCGCCGGACTACGCCTCCGCTGCCGCAGCGGGTGCCGTGCCGGGTACCGGCGCTCCGGCGACGCAACTCAATTACACCGTGGAAGTAGGCGTCGAGCACAGCAGCAACATCAATTACAGCCAATACGACCCGATCAGCCAGGACCTGCTGATCCCGCGGATGTTCTTCACTTTCGACCAGGTTGGCTCGACCGTGCAGGCGCACGCCATCGGCCAGATCGAATACCGCGACTACCTGCAGGGCGATTTCAACAACGAATTCCGTGGCAACCTTGCAGCCGCGCTCAACTGGGTGGTCGCTCCGCAGTGGTTGACCTTCGCGGTAACGGAAAACAGCAGCGTGGAGCCGGTCAATCCGCTGGCCAACAACGCCCCCACCAACGTGCAACAAACCAATGTCTTCGCCGCCGGCCCCAGCCTGCTGCTGCATTTCAGCGATGCCCTGCGCGGTCAAGTCGACCTGCGCTACATCGATACGACCGCTTCCAAGACCAAGTATTTCGATTCCGATCGGGGTTTCGGCGCGCTGCGGCTGGTGCGTGACCTCAACGCGACCGATCAGCTTTCTCTGAACGCGGAGGCCCAGCACGTCCACTTCCAGCAACCGAGCCTGCTCCCGGGCCAGTTCACGCCGGACTATGACAGCTATGACCTCTACGGCCGTTACCAGAGCAAGCTCGCCCACGTGCAGGTCGATGCTTCGCTGGGATGGTCCAAATACACATTCGGACAAGGCGAACCGGATCAATCGGGCAGCCTCGCAAAGGTGCAGTTGAACTGGCTTGTCACGCCCCAGAGCACGTTCGGCCTGGGCCTCACGCGGGAATTCACCGACGCATCCGAACAGATGGTGATCGATCCGACCCAGGTCGGCACCAACATCGATACCACGTCCATCACGGTCGGCGGCGCTGCCGTCACCCCCCAGATCTATCTGGAAAAACGGATCGACGCCAACTATGCGTACCAGAACGCGCGCTTCGGCATCACCCTTGCGCCCTACTATCGGCAGCTGGAATACGTCGGCGATCCCCTCTACGACCAGCAAGGCCCGGGCTTGACCTTGAGCTTTCAATACAAGTTCACGCCGCTGTTGACTGGCGGCTTTGCGGCGGCCGGAGAACACACGAGCTACACCACGCTCGACCGCCGTGACGAGTTTTACAGCTACGGTCCCTTCGTGACCGAACAATTGACGCCGCATTGGAGCTGGCAGCTTAACCTGACCCGCAATCGGCGAGACAGCGATTCCCCGGGTTTGAGTTACGCCGAGAATCTGGTGTTCTTCACCCTCAGCTACAAGCGCTGATCCACCATGCAGGAACGCGGTCGTGAAGCGGCTGTTCAAGGGCTGCGAATCCTCGTGCTGACCGACACGCCCATTCTCGGGGCCGGCGGCAGCGAGCGGTTCCTGCGGTATCTGCTGAGCCGCCTGCCGCAGGAATGCGAAGTCGACGTCCTGCAGTTCTGCGCCAAACCCGATTCGGCCAATATCGTGGGAAATCTCGACGAACAACATGTGCGCCTCGCCTATCGGCCGATCGGTGCGATCTACGGCATTGCAGGAATAGCCGCCACCATGCACGTCCGCGGAATGATCCGCCGTGGGAACTATGACATTGTGCAGTCGCATCATGAAAAATCAGACTTGATCACTGCGCTGCTGCCACGCCGCTCCGCTCGCCCGAAACTGCTTTCGAACCGGCGTGACATGGGGTTCCAGAAATCCGGCAGGATGCGCTGGCTGATGCGCAGGTTGAATCATCGCTACGATCGGATCGTGGCGCCCAGTGCGGCGATCCTCGATTCGCTGGTCGCGACCGAAAACGTCGCGAAGGGCAAAGTGTCGTGCATCCCGAATGGGGTCGACACGACAAGATTCAGGCCCGCGGACGTCTCCGGAACCGCAATGCTGCGCAAGGCCCTCGGATTTTCTCCCGACGAATTGTTGATCGGTTGCGTCGCCACCCTGTTTCCCGTCAAGCGCCACGAGGACCTCCTCGACGCTTTTGCACGGGTGCATGCCTCGTTGCCGGAAGCGCGCCTGCTGCTGATCGGAGATGGCCCGTTGCGGGAGCGCATCGAAGGGCGCATCCGCGCGCTTCGCCTCGATGATGTCGTGCAATTGATGGGTGATCGCGAAGACGTTGCGCAGCTGATGCCGCTGCTGGACGTCTTCGTACTGGCTTCCGACAGCGAGGGCCTGTCCAACGCGATCCTCGAGGCACAGGCCTGCGGGCTGCCGGTGGTCGCGACCCGGGTGGGCGGCAATCCTGATCTGGTGCGAGAGGACTGCGGAAAGCTGGTCGAGGCAGGCAACCCATCCATGCTTGCCGAAGCCATGCTCGAATTGCTGCGGGATCCGGCGGCGCGTTCCGGCTTGGGCACGGCTGCCCGCGCACGTGTGGAAGCAGGGCATTCACTGCAGATCATGGTCGATTCCTACTTGCGGCTGTACCGGGACCTGATCAGTGAACCTTGAACCTCGCGTCTTCCATCTGCACTCGAGCGCGGGCGTCTATGGCGCAGAATACGTATTGCTCGGCTTGGTGCCGGCGCTCGCGCGCGCAGGAGTGCCCAACACCCTCTTGTGCCTGGACAGTCCGCTGCAAATGGCACAGCCGCTGTTCGAAAGGGCGAGAACGCTGGGCATCCTCGCTGAACGCATTCCATGCCGCGGGAAGCTCGACTGGTCGACGGTGCACACGCTGCGCAAACGAATCATGCGCGAGAATCAACCCATATTGCACGTGCATGGCTACAAAAGCGCCTTCTACGCCTGGTTGACGCTTCGCGGGACAAGGCCCGTCGTCGCCACGCTGCACGGGCCCACCCCTATTTCCACCCGTCTGCGCATCTACAACCGGATCGAGCAATGGCTGTTGCGCCGTTTTGACCGGGTTTGCGTGGTATCCGCACGCATGCGCGAGGATCTCATCGCGGCGGGTGTGCGGGAAGAACGCATCCGTCTCGTGGAAAACGGCATCGATACCGACCGTTTTCGACCGGACGTCGCGCCCCTGCCGCGGTCCGGATTCGGAATCCCCGAGGCAGCCTTCGTCTTTGGCGCATCGATGCGATTGTCCGAGGAAAAGAACCCGCTCGGCCTGCTGGATGCTTTTGCCACCGTATCGGAACAAAATCCGGCGGTGTGGCTGGCCATTGCAGGAGACGGCCCCTTGCGCGCGGAAGTGACAAGACATGCCGAACGACTCGGGATCGCCGCGCGCGTTCGACTGCTCGGCGCCCGCGACGACATGGAACGCTACTACCCGATGCTCGATTGCTTCGTGCTTCCGTCCCATTACGAAGGATTGCCCCTGGCGCTGCTGGAGGCCATGGCGGCCGCACGTCCCGTGGTGAGCACGAATGTCGGACAGGTTTCCGCCGTTCTCGCCGGCCTTCCCGCGCATCTGGTGCCACCGGCCGACGTTCCGGCGCTGGCATCGGCCATGCAGGCCTGTGTCAGGAGAAATCCGTTTCCGGGGCTGGATTTGCGTCAACGCGTCTGCGAGCGCTATTCGGCAGGCCGCATGGCGCAAGCGTATGCGGACGTCTATCGTGATTTGTGGAGAACCCATGGCTACGTCTTTGCCTGAGCGCCTGCAGTCCGTCCGCAGCTCCGCATTGCGCCCGGGAAACCATCCTCCGGTTGAGGCTGCGCAGCCCGCCGTCGAAAGGAGCGCCACGACGCGTCATAACTGGGCGCTTTACGCCTTTCTGTTCCTGCTCCCGTTGCAGAACATCCA
>JAFEEJ010000044.1 GCA_018241145.1 Pseudomonadota bacterium
TCGAATCGGCCACCGAAACCGGCCTGATGGAAACCGTGCGCGACGTGCTGGCGGGCCTGACCCCGCGCGAAGCCAAGGTGCTGCGCATGCGCTTCGGCATCGACATGAATACCGACCACACGCTGGAAGAAGTCGGCAAGCAGTTCGACGTGACGCGCGAACGCATCCGCCAGATCGAGGCCAAGGCGCTGCGCAAGCTGCGGCACCCCTCGCGCAGCGAACAACTGCGGTCGTTCCTGGATTTCGAATGAGCGCGCGACTTAGGCCCCGGGCTGCGAAGGCAGGATGCCGGGCATCGACGAAAGTGTAACAACCCTTGTCGTCATTCCGGACGCCGCGCAGCGGCGATCCGGAATCCAGTTTTTGACGACCCCGGCAGAGCCGGATTCCGGGTTCCGCCTTCGGCGGCCCCGGCATGACGATAAAGATTTTGTTGCTTGCCATTTTCCATCTTGCATGACTGCACTACTACCATGAATCGCATCGCCGTTTTCGTTGACGCCGGTTACATGTTCGCGTCCGCAAGCGAGTTATTGTTCGGCGAGCGCCTGCGCCGCGGCGAGCTCTGGCTCGCCAACGCGGAATTCACCACGCACCTGCAGGGAGTCGCCGAAGCGGCCGGCGCCTGCCCGCTGCTGCGCATCTACTGGTACGACGGCACCAATTCCGGGCCATCGCCCGCGCACCTGGCGATCGCCTATCTGGAAAACGTCAAGCTGCGGCTCGGCTTCGTCAACCAGTCCGGCGAACAGAAAGGCGTGGATGCGCTGATCTTCTCGGACCTGGTGAACCTGTCGCGCAACCACGCCATCAGCGATGCGCTGATCCTTTCCGGCGACGAGGATCTGCGCGTGGGCGTGCAGCAGGCGCAGGAATACGGCGTGCGCGTGCACCTGCTTGGCGTGGAATCCAGCGAAAGCGGCAACCAGTCGGCCGCATTGCAGCGCGAGGTGGATACACGCCACGTCATGGACGCGGCGACGCTGCGGCGTTTCCTGCGCCGGCGCGAGTCCACGGAAAACGGCAATGGCGCGCCGGTACCCGAGTACGGCGACCCGCAGCAGAATCTCGAACGCCTGCGCGATCTGGCCGTGGAATTCTCGGCTTCGCTGGAAGACCGGGAACGCAAGCTGATCATGGAATTGCCCGAACGCGCACCCCTGCCGCACGAACTGGATCGCGAACTGCTCTCGCGGGCGAGCGAAATGCTCGGCCGCAAGCTCGAGGAAACCGAGAAGCGGATCCTGCGCGGCACGCTGCGTGCCGTGGTGTGCGAATCCGCCTGACGTCGTCCCGCGTCGCGGGAAGGCCGGAGGGATGTCCCGCGGTGAAACGGAGACGCCGGCGGCGGTAGCCGGGCGGGGCGGTTGCATCCGCGCCCGCTCCGGCACACACTGCCGGTTGGCCGGGAAACATCCGCGTCCGGGCGAGGAGGTACGAGCATGAACGACTCGAGCCTTGCAGTGCCGCATGCGTCACTGGTGATGCGTGCAGTCCGGACGGCAGCCTGTCCCGCGGGGCTCGCCACGCACATCCAGAGATCGTGGAGCCGCTGCGCGCAGGAATTCGGCATCCGGCCGCAGAGCCTCCGCGACACCGTGGTGCTGCCCGCGAACGGCTTGCGTGAACGCCAGCAGCAGCTCGGCGATCTGCTGAACGTCGCGCGCGGCGAAATGGAAAACCTGTACGAGCTCATCGCCGGCACCGGCTATGCCGTCATCCTGACGGATGCCGAAGGCACCATCCTGAGCACCATCCTGGATCCCACCCTCAAGCGCGAATTCCAGCACGCCGGGCTGTGGCTGGGCGCGCGCTGGGACGAGCGGCACGAAGGCACCAACGGCATCGGCACCTGCCTGGCCGAAGGCAGCGCGATCACCGTGCACCGGGAGGAACACTTCCGCGATTACAACATCCAGTTGTCGTGCTCGGGGGCGCCGATCTTCGACCCGCATGGGGAATTGATCGGCGTGCTCGATGCGTCGTCGGCCAACAGCACCGACACGCGCGAGATCCAGCGCCACACGGTCGCGCTGGTCAGCATGTCGGCCAACCTGCTTTCACGCTACCGTTTCCTCGCCGAATTCGAAGGCGCCTGGGTCTTGCGTTTCCACAGCCGCCCGGAATTCGTGGGCCTGTTGCACGAGGCGCTGGTCGCGGTGGACGGGGAGGGGTGCGTGCTGGCGGCGAACGAAAGCGCGCTGCTGCAACTCGGCATGGGCTCCCGCGCAACACTGGTCGGGCGTCCGATCGAAGAATGCTTCCGCTTTGCCGCCGACACCATGCGGCAACGCGCCGTGCATGCCGCCACCACGATCTGGCCCATCCGGGACATGGCGCGGAGCCGACGGTACTACGCACTGGTGCGTCCGCCCCGGACGATGCCGCCCGCATCCGTCGACCGCGCATTGCCTGTCGAGGCGTCGCAGGGTTCCGACGACCATGCCATGCCGGGACACATCGTTTCCGATCCGGTCATGCGCCGCAACCTGGCGAGTGGCCATCAACTGTTCGCCAAGCAGGTGCCGATTCTGCTGCATGGTGCAACCGGCACCGGCAAGGAAGTGTTCGCCCGCGCCCTGCACGCAGGGGGTCTCTGGTCGGAGCGGCGGTTCGTCACGGTCAACTGCGCGGCGATTCCGGAAAACCTGATCGAGAGCGAACTGTTCGGCTACCGCCCGGGCGCATTCACGGGCGCGGCGCGCGAAGGCCGTGCCGGCAAGATCCTGCAATCGAGCGGCGGCACGCTGTTCCTCGACGAGATCGGCGACATGCCGGTGCTGCTGCAGGCGCGCCTGCTGCACGCGATCGAGGCCCGCGAGGTGACTCCGGTCGGCGGCGATACGGCGGTTCCGGTGGACCTGCACGTCATCAGCGCGACCCATCGCGACCTGCGTCAGTTGGTCGCGGCCAGGGAGTTCCGCGAAGACCTCTACTACCGCCTTGCCGGGACCGTACTGGAGCTGCCTTGCCTCGCCGACCGCGCCGACAAGGACGACCTGATCCGCACGCTGCTGCGGGAGGAATGCGGCGACGAAGAACCGGTCGATATCGCGGCGGATGCCTTCGCCCGGATGCTCCAGTACCGCTGGCCGGGCAACATCCGCCAGTTGCGCAACGCACTGCGGACGGCCGCGGCGTTGTGCAGCGATCGCATCATCCGGCTTTCCAATCTGCCGCAGGAAGTCGTCGACCTGAGCGATCCGCTTTCCGGCGGGGCCACGGCCGTCGCCGACCCGCCGGCCGAAACCATCGCGCCGCGATGCGAGGCCTTGCAGGCCGCCGAGTGCGCGGCGCTCGTTGCGGCGCTCGACCGGCACAGCCACAACATCTCGCACACGGCCCGCTCGCTGGGCATCAGCCGCAACACGCTGTACCGCAAGCTGCACAAGCACGGCATGGTCCCGCGTGCAGGCGGGCATGGCGGTCCGGGGGATCGCTGACGTCCCGGCGGCAACACCGCAAGCGTCGGCGATCCGAAGCCGGCATCCCGCGACGACTCCGGGTCATCGACGCCGGTGCGTGGATGCGTCCGGATTCCCGATCACGCCATCGACGCGCCTACGCCCGTGTCAGGCCGGTTGCGGCATCACGAAATCGGGACGCAGCGCTTCGTACACCGGCCGTCCGTCGTCCGGTTTCGGCCTGCCCGCTGCCGGATCGAAGAATGCGTGATACGCCGCCGTCATCCTGCTTTCGTCGTAGCCCATCAGGCCCGGGGCGATCACGCGGATCCGGTGCTGCTTGTCGTCCACCAGGATGGGTTTGCCGCAAACCGAGCAGGTGCAAAGCTCCAATGGGCCGTCCGGGTTCTTGGCGTTGTACGGCTGCCGCTTCAACAGCTCGGGATGATCGACCTTCAGGTCCGCATATTTGAAGAAGGTGACGTGCAGGCTGTCTTTTCCGGTGATGCCCCGGCAGATCGAGCAATGGCAATCGTGGCTGTCGAGGTAGGCCTGGTCCGACCAGGTGTGCACGTGTTCGCAACCACCGCTGTAGGGATGTGACATGTTGGGCTCCTCCTGCTGGGTTGATGCGTCGTCTGGCTTTGCTCAGGCCGGCACCGTGCCGCCATAGTGGATCACCGAGCGGATCACCTTGCCGTCGTGCATCAACTGGAACGCCTCGTTGATGCCATCGAGCGGCAGGTTCCTGGAAATGAATTCGTCGATCTTCAATTTTCCCTGCATGTAATCGTCCACGTAACCCGGCAACTGCGAGCGGCCCTTGACGCCGCCGAACGCCGCGCCGCGCCACACCCGGCCGGTGACGAGCTGGAACGGCCGCGTGCTGATTTCCTGGCCCGCCGCCGCGACGCCGATGATCGTGCTTTCGCCCCAGCCCTTGTGGCAGCACTCCAGCGCCGCGCGCATCACGTTGACGTTGCCGATGCATTCGAACGAATAGTCGACGCCGCCGTTCGTCAGGTCGACGAGCACCTGCTGGATCGGCGCGTCGTGGTCCTTGGGATTGACGTAGTCGGTCGCGCCCATCGCCTCGGCCATGGGCCACTTGTCGGGGTTGACGTCGATGCCGATGATCCGCGCGGCCCTGGCCATCACCGCGCCTTGCACCACCGCGAGCCCGATGCCGCCCAGCCCGAACACCGCGATCGACGAGCCCGGCCGTACCTTGGCGACGTTCAGGACCGCACCGACCCCGGTGGTGATGCCGCAGCCGAGCAGGCAGACTTTTTCCAGCGGCGCTTTCTGGTTGATCTTCGCCACCGAAATCTCGGGCAGCACGGTGTATTCGGAAAACGTGCTCGTGCCCATGTAGTGATGGATCATCTTGCCGTTTTTCGAGAACCGCGAGGTTCCGTCCGGCATCACGCCCTTGCCCTGGGTCACGCGGATTTTCTGGCACAGGTTGGTCAGCCCGGACCTGCAGTATTCGCATTCGCCGCATTCGGGCGTGTACAACGGGATCACGTGATCGCCGGGTTTCACCGACTTCACGCCCGGCCCGACTTCCTCGACGATGCCGCCGCCTTCGTGGCCGAGGATCGCCGGGAACAGGCCTTCCGGATCGGCGCCGGAAAGCGTGTAGGCATCGGTGTGGCAAACGCCGGTGGCAACAATCCGCACCAGCACCTCGCCCGCCTTCGGACCTGCCAGTTCCACTTCCTCGATCGCGAGCGGCTGGCCCGCTTCCCATGCCACGGCTGCGCGTGTCTTCATGTTCTCTTGTCCCAGTCAGTCTTGCCCGGAGGGCGGCCGTCCGGCAGGCACGAGCCCGACCGAACGCGCCTTCACGTATTCATAGATGTCCCGAATCTGCTCCGGCGTGAAAAACCCCGCCCACGACGGCATGCCCTTGGCTTCACGCCCGGCCATCGCGGTATCGATGAATTGCTGGTAGGTCATGCCGCCGCTCAGGGAGTGGCGCAGATCCGGCGCGGCGTACGCGCCACCCACCGCGTCGTCACCGTGGCAGCGGTTGCAGTAGGCGTTGAACTGCTCGTAGCCGGTGAACACCTCGTCGGAGACTTTTTCCTGCTGTCCCGGCAGGAATACCGCGAAATCCAGCTTCACGCCCGTGCCGTCCGGCGTCTTGTAGGTGTACGTCTTGCCCGACGGACCCGCGGCCGCAGGCTTGGCCGCAGCGGAGGAAACGCCCGATGGCTTGAGCGACAGGATCCACTCGACGATCGTGCGCGCCCTGGCTTCTCCGAGATCGGCGTGCGGAGTCATCGCGACGCTGCCCCAATCGCCCGACCCGCCCTCGATGACCTTCTTGGCCAGCTTGTCCACCGCCGCGTCTCCTTGCCCGGCGTAGCGTTTGGCCACCTCGTCGTAGGCAGGGCCGACCACCTTGTGGTCGATCGCATGACAGGCAAAACAATCGCTGGCCTTGGCGTCCTTCAATCCCGCGGGCTCATGGTTCGAATTCGTGGAAGATCCCGACGAAGGCGCTCCCGACGCGGCGGTTCCGGCCGCACGGGAAGGCGGCGATATCGCCAACGCCAGCGCGACCATCGCCGTACAGGCCGAGCAGAACGCGCCGACCGCCACAATCGTCCAAGCGTGGTTTCGCATCTTCGGGATCCCGTTGCGTCCGGTCATGGATGCTTTCATTGTGTGCCAACGTTGACGCCGGGATTGCCGGAAGCGTCGCCGTAGTACCGCACGCCGTGCTGCCGCAGGATTTGCGTCAACTCGGCCTGGTGTGCCTTGATCGCCGCGTTCAACTTGTTCATCAGCGCGTCATCGCCTTCGCGCACGCCCATCGACATCGGGAAGGAATATTGTTCGGGAGGTCCCATGTCGCGCGCATTCGGCACCAGCACGACTTTCAGGTCGGGGTAATCCGACAGGAACGCACCGATCGCCGGTTCCCAGGTGATCATCACGTCGACCGTTCCGTCCTTCACCGCCTGCAGCATCGTGCGCGGCGACTCGCCGGGGGTGTCCGCCACGTCGAAGGCCTTGGCATCCACGACCATGTCGCGCAATTGCAGGCCGTCCTGGACCGGGGTTTCGGATTCGAAGCCGATCTTCAACTTGTGCAATATCGGCGAATCAAGGCTGGCGATGTCGTAGCCCTTCGACTTCTTGAAGATGAAGACATAGGACGACACGTAATACGGATCGGTGGTTTGCGCTTGCCGGCTTCCGTAGGGAATGCTCATCACCACGTCGCATTTGCCCGCCCCCAGGGTCGCGCCGAGGAACGCCTCGAAACCGCCCTCGGCGCGGCTTTCGTGCCACGCGTATTCGAGCTTGTCGTGCAAGGCATCGGCCACGACCTTCGCCACGGCATTCTCGAAACCCTGGCCTTCCTGATTGGAGTACGGCAGGTAGGCGGGATCCGAACATACGCGCAGCGTGCCTTCCGCGCGGGCGCCCATGGCGCACGCGAGCAGGCATGCCGCGACCGTTGCAACCGCTGACCGGCGTTCTTTCATGGCCGTCTTCGCACTCCTGCCCGGGACTCAGTTCGAGGCGCCGGCGGCGGACGCATGCGCCGTCGGCAATGCGCCATCGACTTTCTGCTGCGGCATGTTCTCGTCCTGGATCGCATCGTTGCCGTCGAGCGAGAACACCATCAGCGTGCCGCCGAGGTTGGTGAAGTCGGGCAGTGCCGCGGTGGCATTGACCGCGCCCAGTCCGGCGGTGGCTTCCTTGAGGTTGTTGGTCATGCCGATCGCGCCCCAGCCGCCGACGCCGGTGAGGATGGCGATGTATTCGCGGCCGTCATGCTTGTACGCGATCGGGTTGCCGATCACGCCGGAGGGCATCTTCATCTGCCACAGGATCTTGCCGGTCTTCGTATCGACCGCGCGGAACCACCCGGTCATCGTTCCGTAGAACGACACGCCGCCCTTGGTGGTCAGCACACCGCTCCAGTCCTGGTAGAGGTCATTGATGAACCACTTGGTATCGCCGCTCACCGGGTCGAACGCGATCAGGCGCCCGCCCACGTTGCCGCTGTTGTACCGGTACATGCGCACGATCGCGCCCACGTACGGGAAGCCGGCCTTGTACTTGGCGCTGAAGGCCTGGTAGTCCTCGCAGATGTTGTTGGTCGGGACGATGAACAGGTTGGTGCCGGGATCATAGGCCGCGGGCTGCTGATCCTTGCCGCCCTGGGAACCGGGGCAGATGTCTTTCACGTTGAGGCCTTCCTTGGTCATCTTGTCCGGATTGACGACCGGCCGCCCGGTGGCAAGGTCCACCTTCGATGCCCAATTGAGGTTCGGAATGAAGGAGTGCGCGCGCAGTACGTGGCCATTGCGGCGATCCAGCACGTAGGCAAAGCCGTTGCGGTCGAAGTGCGTCAGGGTGGGGGTGCTCTTGCCGTCGATGGTGGTATCGGTGAGGATGCTTTCGTTGACGCCGTCGTAATCCCAGCCGTCATGCGGGGTCATCTGGTACGCCCACGCGGCCTTCCCGGTATCGGGGTTGCGCGCGAAGATCGTCATCGACCACTTGTTGTCGCCGGGGCGCGCGGTCGGGTTCCATGTGCCCGGATTGCCCGTCCCGTAATAGAACAGGTTCAACTTGGGATCGTACGAGTACCAGCCCCAGGTGGTTCCACCGCCCAGCTTCCACTGGTCGCCTTTCCAGGACTTGAGGCTCGAATCCTTGCCGACCGGTTTGCCGGTGGCGCCGTCGATGGTCTTGTCCGGATCGACCATGAGGTCCGTGTCGGGACCCTCGCTGTAGGCGCGCCACACCTGCTTTCCGTCGTGGATGTTGTAGGCGGTCACGTAGCCGCGCACGCCGTATTCGGCGCCGGACACGCCGGTGATGACCACGTCATGGATCACCAGCGGAGCCATGGTCATCGTCTGGCCGATCTTGGGGTCGGCGTTGCGGGCGTGCCATTTCTCCTGGCCCGTCCTGGCGTCGATTGCATAGATGCGGCCATCCAGCAGGTTGGCGAAGATCATGCCGTCGGCATACGCGACGCCGCGGTTCACCACGTCGCAACAGGCCACCGTGGGCGCGAATTCGTCCTGCGAAATGCTGAATTTCCAAACGATCTTGCCGACGTTGCCGAGATTGACCGCATAGACGTAGTTCGGATACGAACTTTCGAAATACATCATGTCGCCGACCACCAGCGGCTGGCCTTCATGGCCGCGCAAGGTGCCGCTGGACATCGTCCAGGCCACTTTCAGGTTCTTGACGTTGGAGGCGTTGATCTGGTCGAGGTCGCTGTGCCGGGTTACCGAATAATCGCCGCCGGGCATGACCCACTGATCGGGATTCTGCGACATCTGTTGCAACGATCCGCCGGGCGGCGCGGCCCCCGCTGCCGCGAAAGCGGTGAGCAGGGCAGCACCCGATGCCACGCGTGAAAAATGGCGAACCGAAAACGTGTTCATGGCTGATCTCCCTGCGGGCTTGGAGGAAAACGGGCCGGGCTGCGCGCACGCAAGCCGGAACGGTTGCCCCTCCCACAGCAGATCCCATGCCGGGAAGCCCGCATCCCGGACGACGCGGATTCAATGACTTGATGGCCATGGTCGCGATGTGCCGAGGTTGTGCCACGAATACTGCGCCAAAACTGAAACAGTCGTGCGTCGCACGCGTGACAGTCGCGTGGCCCGCTCGCGAGCGCGCCTGCCGATGCGCGATCGATCGTTTGGTGCTCGCCGCGTTCGGAGCGACGTTCCAGGCTGAAACGAAGCCTTCCGGATTCGACCCGCGCATGCCTGCCGGTCAGCCCGCTTTCCGGAACGTCAGGTTGACACGGCATGCACCGAGGCGCGGGTGCGTGCCGTCCTTCAGCGGCGCAACGCCGTGATAGCGCATCCGCGAGGCCCCGCCCCAGACGACGACATCGCCGTGCGCGAGCGGGATGCGCGACACGCGATCGTTCCGGCGCAATCCGCCGAACAGGAACATTGCCGGCAAGCCCAGCGACACCGACACGATCGGCTGCGAGAAATCCTTCTCGTCGCGATCCTGGTGCAGCGACAATTTCGCACCCGCTTCGTAACGGTTGATCAGGCATGCATCCGGCGCGAAATCCGCGAACCCGGCTTGCGATGCCGCGTCGTGCGCGAGCCGCGCGAACGCGGCCGGCAGCTGCGGCCACGGCTTGCCGCTTTCCGGATCGCGCGCAGCGTAGCGATAACCGCGCCGGTCGCTGATCCAGCCCAGCGCGCCGCAATTGCTCATCGCCACCGACATGCGCAATCCGCCGGGCGTGAGCATGTGCCGCAAGGGCGCGGCGCGGATCACGCCATCGAGCGCATCGAGGATTTCCCGCTCGTGCGCCAGCGCGAAACTGCGCAGCAGCGCCGCGCCTTCGCCCAGGGATCGCTCGCGCGGCTCGGCGCCGGTGTCGAACAGTTCGCCGCTGGATGCGTGCATCACATGTCGTAGAAGAATTGTTCGCGGTCGATCTTGCCGTCGCGCACGTGATAGACGCAGATCTCGCGCATGGTCACGCGACCACGGCCCTGCATCGTCGCCTCCATCACCGCGGCGACGCTGAACCAGTCGCCCGCGACCACCGGCTCGCTGACTTCATTGGAATGCACCGCTTCGAGCATCTCGCCGAACACGCGGCCCTTCTGCTTGATCGCATCCAGCCCTTTCGCACCACCCATCGGCCCTTCGGGCATGCCTTCCATCTCGATGTTGACCGCATCGTCCGCGAACAATTCCTCGTGCGCATCGGTGTAGCGGCCCTGACGGCACAACTCGACCAGACGCTTGGCGACTTGTTCGGTGTTCATGATGCACTCCGTAGCAAGCGACGGGTGCCAGTTTAGGCTTCGCTGCTGACAGGGTGCTGTCAGCAATCATCGCGCTGGTCCGTCACGCGCGTCTGCCCTACCATGGGCTTGCGTTCACGGGCCTATAGCTCAATTGGTTAGAGCAGGGGACTCATCGAAAGGTGCCGCCGCATCGAAAGGTGCGGACGGGAACGGGATGAATTCAGGGAAACCGCAGCGGTCCGGCCGGCGGCAATCCTGAGCCAAGCCGACGGTACACCGCCGGAAGGTGCAGAGACTACCTGGGGGCTGCGAGTGCCCTTGATGACAGGCTAGAGCGTCCCGCGCCCTCACAGCGAAAGCTGCGGGCGAAGAGATAGTCCGCGCCGGAGAGAAATCCCCGGATCACGCGAATCCCTTGGTTCCAGGTTCGAGTCCTGGTGGGCCCATTTCCAACGCACGGCCGCAACTCCCGTGCATTCGCCGAAAGTCAGGCGCATGCTCCCGACTTCATAATAGGCCGTCCGGTGAGGTTTAGTCCTTGCGCGCGCAGCAAGCCGGCCCCGGAAGGTGATGTCTTCCAGGCGAATGCCAACGTCCCGAAAATGAGCAAGCTGTCGGAAATTGCCGGCAGCCCGTCTGTCTATGACGTGGGTGCGGGAATGACGGCTGCCAGGCCGGCCATGGTGCGCTCGAAGGCGCGCAAGTTGTCAGACTCGGATTTTGCCAGGATGGACCTGACCTGGCTGCGCACGGTCGCAAGTGATACGCCGCGATGTCGTGCAACGCTTTCGGCGCTGGCGCCGCCCGCGAGCGCAATCGCGACATCAGCTTCCGCCATGCTCAGGTCGAAAATGTCGCAAAGCATCGTCGGAGACAGGGATGGTGCGCGTTGCATGCGTCGAATCAAAAGCAGCACCATGCCTTCCACCATTCCCGGGTTGCCAGCTTTCGCCGCAAGTGTCCGGGGCAACGGCGAGACCAGAACGGCATAACACTCGGCACCGTTGCCGAGCACGCGCATCGAACCACCGGCACCACCGCGCGCGGCCGATTCTGTCAGCAGGCGCAACCGGGCCATTTCGGAGCGCGAGAGCGCCGTCAGATACGTGCCGCGTCCATCGGGACCGGAACACCTGGTCGCCAGGGGTGCGTGTGCCTTGTCCACAAGCGCTTGCGCCGCCCGATTGAGGAAGTGCAGCCGCATTCCGGCATCGATGATCGCCATGCCCGCAGGCAA
>JAFEEJ010000045.1 GCA_018241145.1 Pseudomonadota bacterium
ACGGCCGGTGACGGTGGGCGTATCGTCCAGCATGTTGGCCGTAATCAACTCCTGCGCGACGCGCGCGACGCCGCCGGCGCCGAACAGCTCGACCGCGGTGTAGCGTCCACCCGGCAACAGGTCGGCGATCACCGGCGTGTGCTTCGAAGCCGGCTCGAAGTCTTCCAGCGACCATTCGACCCCGGCTTCGCGCGCCATCGCCAGCAGGTGCAATACCGCGTTGGTGGAACCGGCGGTCGCAGCGACCATGCGCGCGGCGTTGCGGAACGCGCTGCGGGTCAGCAACGATGATGGACGGCGATCAGCCTTCAGGCATTCCATCACCAGTTCGCCGCAGCGATGCGCTGCCTTGCCCTTGGCCGGGTGCGTGGCCGGGATGTCGTTGAACCCCATCGGCGACAGACCCAGCGTGCTCAACACCATCGCCATGGTGTTGGCGGTGAACTGGCCACCGCAGGCGCCGGCACCGCAGCAGGCGTCGCGTTCGACGCTGGCGAGTTCGGCTTTGTCGATCTTGCCGGCGCCGTGCGCACCCACCGCCTCGAATACCTGCTGGATGGTGATCGGATGATCTTTGTGCGTGCCGTGCGCGATGGTGCCGCCGTACAGCGCGACCGCCGGGATGTCGATGCGTGCCATCGCCATCGCCGCGGCGGGGATGGTCTTGTCGCAACCGCACAGCACCACCATCGCGTCGATGCAATGGCCTTCCACCGCCGCCTCGATGGAATCGGTGATGATTTCGCGGCTGACCAGCGAATAGCGCATGCCGGAGGTGCCCATGGCGATGCCGTCGGTCACCGCGATGGTGTTGAACTCCACCGGCGTGCCGCCGGCGGCGCGGATGCCGGCCGCAACCTGCGCGGCCAGTTCGCGGTGATTGAGGTTGCACGGGCTGACGTCCGACCAGGTGTGCACCACCGCCACCAGCGGTTTGGCGAGGGCCGCATCGTCCATCCCGGTGGCGCGCAACATCGCGCGGGCCGGAGCGCGATCCGGTCCTGCCTTGATGACATCACTTCGCCGGCCTGCCGCGGCGTTGGACATGTTGGTGGACATCACGCGGCCTCCCGACCTTGCGCGCATTCGCCGACCGGTGTCAGCCAATTCCACTTGTCCTGCGTGGCGCCATCGAACAGGCCGAAGAAGGCCTTCTGCAGCGCGTGCGTGACAGGGCCCGGCTTGCCGTCGCCAACGGGTTTGCGGTCCACCGATCGCACCGGCGTGATTTCCGCGGCGGTGCCGGTCATGAATACTTCGTCGGCGCTGTACAACGCTTCGCGTGGCAGGTCGCGTTGTTCCAACGGAAGCCCGAGTTCAGCCGCAAGCGTGATGACGCTGTCGCGGGTGATGCCGGCGAGGATCCCGGCACTCGCCGGTGGCGTGAGCAACTTGCCGTGTTTCACCAGGAACAGGTTTTCGCCTGCGCCTTCGCTCAACAGGCCATTCGTTCCCAGCGCGATGCCTTCGTCGTAACCGCCGCGGCGTCCGTCACGGGCGATCAGCTGGCTGTTGAGGTAATTGCCGCCGGCTTTCGCCCAACTCGGGAAGGTATTGGGTGCCGGCCGCTGCCACGAAGCCACGCACACGTCGGCACCATGCACGGCGGCATCGCCGAGGTACGCGCCCCACGGCAACGCCATCACCGCCACCTCCACCGGTGCATCCGCGCTGGGCAGCACGCCAAGGCCGCCCGCGCCGCAGAACACGATCGGCCGCACGTAGGCCGA
Organism: Pseudomonadota bacterium; assembly: GCA_018241145.1. Taxonomy (GTDB): domain Bacteria; phylum Pseudomonadota; class Gammaproteobacteria; order Xanthomonadales; family Rhodanobacteraceae; genus 66-474. The sequence continues at coordinate 1,731 of JAFEEJ010000045.1, forward strand.
AGCAAGCCGGTTGGCGCGGATCACCTCGAGGCATGCAGCGTTGATCTCGTCCTCGCTGTAGCCGACTGCGATCTCGTAGACCTTGGCCGACTCGAACAGGCGGCGGGTATGGTCGTGCAGCCGGAAATACGCGGAACCGCCGGGCGTGGCATAGACGCGAACGCCCTCGAACACCGACGAGCCGTAGTGCAGCGCGTGGCTGCTGACGTGGGTGGTTGCTTCGGACCAGGGTTTGACATGGCCGTTGTGCCAAAGAAAGTGTGGATGGGTCATCGGGATCTCCTGAAAGAAAAGTTGGCTGCTGTCGCGGCAGCCAGTGGGTGATGGGTCAGGTGGGGATCACGAAGACGCGACGCCGCTGCGCGGTCGGCGTTGCAAATTGCGTCTCGTGAATGGTTGGCATCGTTGGCTCCGCGGGGCACGGTGCCGAAGGCAAAAAAAAACCCCGCGCCGTTGCCGGTGCGGGGTTCTTCGGGTGTTTTCAGGTTTTATATTCCAGCTACCTGTGCACACGCCCTCAGCCCGCACCTCCGCTGGTAATAATGATCACGGCAATGAGGGCGATGGCGTTGCTGACGCGCGCGCACGGCAAGCCGGAACCGGCCTTGGACCGGTTCAATTCGGCGATGCTTTGGTGGATGCTGCGCTGCGACATGGGTACAAACCTACAGTCGCCGTTCGGGTCCTGTCAACCGATGTTTCGCACAGAACATGGCAAAGACGCGGTGCTGGCGCCGGAAACAACAACGCCAGCGAGTGCTTTGCCCACTGGCGTTGTTGCCCTTTCATTGGCGCGCCCGGAGAGATTCGAATTCCACCAGGTTCGTAGCCTTTCCAGGCAGGAACGCCCACGAACCT
>JAFEEJ010000046.1 GCA_018241145.1 Pseudomonadota bacterium
CCACGCGAACGTGCCGGATGGCATGGATTGCGCTTCACACGCTCCGCGTCGCCACCACGGGCGGCACGCTGGCGGCACGCAGGGCGGGCGAAAGCACCGCCAGCTGGCCCAGTGTCCACAAGGCCAGCGCGCCAACCGGCAGATACCACAACGGCAAGCGTGGCAGCTCGTAGTGTCGCATCAGCAGCAGGTTCAGCACCACCGCCAGCACAATGCCAGGCAAAATCCCGGCACCGACGATCAGGAAGTTCTCGGTCTGGAAATAGCGCAGGATGTCTCTGCGCGTCGCCCCGATCGCGCGGCGGATGCCAATGCTGCGCGTGCGCTGCTGTACCCAGAAACTCGCGAGGCCGGCAATGCCCAGTGCCGTGACGAACAACAACCCCATCGCCGCCGCAATCAACAGGCCAATCATGGTGCGGTCGCGCTGGAAGAACTCGGCACGCAGATCGGCGAAACGCTGCGGCGGCTGGAGCAGGCGGTCGCCAGCCGCGGCCAGCAGCGTGTCGCTGGCCTTGCGCCCGATCGCATCGCAATCCGATGGCGCACAGCGCAGCGCATACATCACGTATGTGTCGTCGGGCAACATGGGCGTAAAGGCGAGGTAGGCGGGCGCGTTCTCGCGACCCGGGGACGGCAAGGCCACCGAATCGACCACGCCGGCAATGCGCAGATCGCGTTTGTCGATGCGGATTTGTCGACCGACTGCGGAAAGACCGGGGAACAAGTGCTCTGCCAGAGCCCTGCTCACGATCAGCGTGTCCATCCGGTTGAAACCGGAATAATTGCCCTGAACGTTCATGGGCACGTAATCGACGGCCGCAAAGTCGCGGCCCGCGATCAGCTTGACCCCGAGCGTCGCCAGCTCGCCAGGGGTGCCGCTGTAGAGAACGAAGCGCGTTTGCGGCGCCCCCTCGGCACTGCCGCTCGCGGAGCCATCCACCAGCCAGCTGTCGCGGCTGAAGGGCAGCGAGTCCACTGCCACGGCGGACTGCACACCGGGAATCGCGCGCAGCAAGGCGAGGTCCGCCGCACGCCGCGCCTGCACGTCGCTGCGCGGGTGCAGATCCTGCGCTCGGATCAACTCCAGCGAATCCTCGTCCACTCCGCTTGGCATGTGCATGCGTTGCAATCTGCCTGCGACCATGAATCCGACGTTGCACACGACGGCGCAGGTCGCCGCCACCTGGAGCATCAACAACAAAGCCACCAGCTTGTGGCGGCGCAGGCTCGCAAGAATCGGATGAATCGACAAATCGCGCATGGTCATGCACTCTTGAGTTGCAGCGCCGGTGGCACGTGGCACGCACGCCATGCGGGCAAGAGTCCCGCACAGGAACTGGCGGCAATCGCCAGCGCCAAGGTTCCGAACAGCATGGCCGGATCCATTTGCGCCAGATGCGCGTAATCGTCGGGACGCTGGCGCACGCTCCATAGCCCGATTTGCGCGATCATCAATCCGAGCAGACCACCGGCCGCGCCGACCAGCGCGGATTCGACGCCGAACTGCGCGAAGATGTCGCGCCGACGCGCGCCCATCGCGCGGCGCACGCTGATCTCGCCGCTGCGACGAAGGAATTTGGCGAGCAGCAATGCGACGATATTGAGCATGCACACGCACAGGAAAGCCAGTGCCAGCGCCAGTTGCAGATGCACGTCGCCGGGAACCCAATTCGTGCGATCCAGCCACGCCATCATCGGATACAACGCGCTGACGGCGGGGCGCGGGAAACGCCCGCTCGCGTGCTGAGATTCGGCGTAGTCCTGCAGGAATTGCCGGTACGCGGACACCTGCGCGGCATCGTCCAGTTCCACCCAGAATTGCGCCCACGCGCAACTTCCGCTGGTGCGACGCGCTTGGCCGCTCGGGTTGTCCTTGCCCCAGCAAAAGGTGCCATTGACGGCCATGTCCAGATCGATAGCCGTCGAGAACGGAATGAACACCTGATCCGGATGCCCAAACGGGTGTCCGCTGTCCACGTCCTGATAAAACGTCGGTTGCGGTGCCCATTCTCCAGTCACGCCGATCACGGTGAACAAATGGCCGTCCAATTGCATCGTCTGGCCGACGGCATCGCCGGTGCCGAACAGACGTTGGCGCAATTTCGGCGTAATTACCGCAACCCGCGCACGCCGCGCATCGTCCTGCGTATCCCAAGCATGGCCGCTAGGCAGTGACAAGCCGAACATTGCGAAAAAATCCGAAGTGACATAGTGCGCTGGCACGAAATCCGGTCGCGCTGCGTTGTGCGGATCGGCCGACTGCACGAGCACGCTGCCACCCGCCATTGCCGCCTGACGCGGTGCACGCTTGGCTTCGAGCAGGGCCATCGCATCGATGTAGGTGAAGTTGTCAATCGCCGCATCGTGGCCAATGCCGATTTCGCCGTTGGAGCTCGAACTGGTGCGATGCGCATCATCCAATGGTCGCGGATCGAGGGTGGGGTAGAACAAATGTCCACTGCGCTCTGGCAGCGGATCGCCGGACATCACATGCACCACAGTGATCATCGTCATGCTGGCGCCAATGCCCAGACCGATCGCTAGTACCATCAAGCCGGTCAGTACCGGCGCCCGGCGCAGGCTGCGCAGGGCGAGCTCGAGGTAGTAACCGAACATCACACGCTCCGCGTCGCCACCACCGGCGGCACGTTCGCCGCGCGCCGCGCCGGCGCGAACGCGGCGAGCTGGCCGAGCGCCAGCACCACGGCGACGCCGAGCAGCACATACGCCACAGGGATGCGGTCCATTTCGAAGCGGTGCATCAGCCACAGGTTGAGTCC
>JAFEEJ010000047.1 GCA_018241145.1 Pseudomonadota bacterium
GAATGCCGCGATCCGCAGCCTGCCGCCTGCCCGTCGAATGCGTGCCCATGGAAACCGCCGCATGTTGGTGACCTCGTCCGCTCGCTGCGTTGCAGCTTGCCATTTTCCGTGCCTGTGCTCCAATCGACGCGATGATCGCCGCATGGCGATCCCTGCACGGCGGAAGCGGCGATGACCGACGACAGCAACCGGCCGTGGCTGGCCAACTACCCGCAGGGCGTGCCGCCACGGATCGACATCGGCACCTACCCGTCCGTGGTGGCGATGTTCGAATCGGCCTGCCGCCAGTTCGCGCAAAAACCGTCCTTCACCAGTTTCGGCGTTTCCATGAGCTACGCGGAACTGGACGCGCGCAGCGCCCGTTTCGCCGCGTGGCTCGCCGGCGGGCTGAAGCTCGGCAAGGGCGACCGCATCGCGCTGATGATGCCGAACCTGCTGCAATACCCGGTTGTCTTGTTCGGGGCATTGCGCGCGGGGTTGACGGTCGTCAACGTCAATCCGCTTTACACCGCGCGCGAACTGGAACACCAGTTGCGCGATTCCGGCGCGGAGGCGATCGTGGTGCTCGAGAACTTCGCCGCAACGCTCGCGGAAGTCAGGCACGCCACCTCGGTCGAACACGTGGTCGTGACCTCGCTCGGCGACCTGCTCGGATTCCCGAAGGGCCCGCTGATGAGCTTCGCGGTGAAGCACGTCAAGAAGATGGTGCCGCGCTGGAACCTGCCCGGACACGTGCGCCTGGCCGATGCACTGGAGCGCGGCGCGGCGCTGCCGGCGTCGAAGGTCGCGCTGGATCACGGCGACCTCGCCTTCCTGCAATACACCGGCGGCACCACCGGCGTGGCCAAGGGCGCGATGCTGAGCCACGGCAACATGGTCGCCAACATGCTGCAGGTCCACGCATGGATCGGCCACTGGTTGCAGCCCGGAAAGGAAGTCGCGATCGCTGCGCTGCCGATGTACCACATCTTCTCGCTGACCGCGTGCGTGATGGTGTTCATGCAGCTCGGCGCAAACACCATCCTGATCGCCAATCCGCGCGACATGCGCGGTTTCGTCAAAACCCTGAAGTCGGTGCCGTTCTCGGTCCTGCCCGGCGTCAACACGCTGTTCAACGGCTTGCTGCATGCGCACGGTTTCGAGCGACTGGATTTCTCGCACCTGCGGATTTCGCTGGGCGGCGGGATGGCCGTGCAGCGCGCGGTGGCCAAGAAGTGGAAACGCGTTACGGGCAGCACCTTGCTGGAAGCCTACGGCCTGACCGAAACCTCGCCGGGCGTGTGCATCAATCCGCCCGACCTGAAGGATTACAACGGCTCGATCGGCCTGCCTCTGCCGAGCACCGACGTGGCGATCTGGTCGGACGACAACCGGCCATTGCCCACCGGCGAGATCGGCGAACTGATGGTGCGCGGCCCGCAGGTGATGGACGGCTACTGGAACCGCCCCGACGAAACCGCCAAGGTGCTCGGCGCCGACGGCTGGCTGCACACCGGCGACATCGGGCGGATGGACGAGCGCGGTTACGTCTACATCGTCGACCGCAAGAAGGACATGATCCTGGTATCCGGTTTCAACGTGTATCCCAACGAGATCGAGGACGTGGTCGCGCGGCACCCCGGGGTGCTGGAAGTGGCCGCGGTCGGCGTGCCGGACGAACATTCCGGCGAAGTGGTCAAGTTGTTCGTGGTGAAGAAGGACCCCTCGCTGACCGAAGCGGCGTTGAAGCAGTATTGCCACGACGAGCTCACCGGTTACAAGCGCCCCAAGTACATCGAATTCCGCGATTCTCTGCCCAAGAGCAATGTCGGCAAGATCCTGCGGCGCGAGCTGCGCGACGAGGAAACGAAACGTGCCAAGGCTTGAGGTCGATTCGATCCGCCGCCGCGTCGGTTCCGGTTACCCCTCGCCATTCGACCGGCCTTGCGCCGGTCGCGTGCGCAGGAGGCTCGCGATGCCGGCCGCCTGTCCGACTTCGGCGTGAACCTGCTGGAACTTCCGCCCGGCGCGTGGTCCAGCCAGCAGCACTGGCATTCGCACGAGGATGAATTCGTGTGGGTGCTGTCGGGCGAGGTGACGCTGGTCGACGACGACGGCGAGACCATCCTGCGCGCGGGCGATTGCGCCACGTTTCCGATGAACGACGGCAAGGGCCACCACCTGGTCAATCGTTCGGATGAAACCGCGACCTGCCTCGAAGCCGGCTCACGCGGCGGCGAAGACGTTTGCGTCTATCCGACATCGACCTGCGCATCGACGCACGCGACGACGTTTACACGCACAGGGACGGCACACCCTATCCGTAATCCGTACCGCGGCTGAATGTCTGCCGCTTGAACCACGGTTGTGTGCGCACCTCTCTGGTCAACTGGCGTTGCCAGAGGGCGTTCTAGCATGTGCGCAACCACGGGAGAGTCCCCATGATTCGCACCGCCCTGTATAAAAGTACGTGCAAAAGTATCGTGCTCGCCGGCCTGCTGGGTGCTCCCTTGCTGGCAGCGCCACTGCCCGCCGCCGCGTTCATCAGCGTCGGCATCTCGGTCGGCTTCGCGCCGCCGCCGCTGCCGGTCTACGCGCAACCCTACGCACCGGGCCCCGGCTACATCTGGACGCCCGGATATTGGGCCTGGGACGGATACGGGTATTACTGGGTGCCGGGCACGTGGATCCTGCCGCCGCAGATCGGCCTGCTGTGGACGCCGGGCTGGTGGGGTTGGGATACGGGCTACTACCGCTGGCATGCGGGTTACTGGGGCCCAAGCGTCGGGTTCTACGGCGGCATCAACTACGGCTTCGGCTATTTCGGCGTCGGTTATGTCGGCGGCCGTTGGCACGGCAACGATTTCTACTACAACCGCGCCGTCAGCAACGTCAACGTGACCAACATCCGCAACGTGTACGTGGACAAGACGGTGATCAACAACTACAACGGCGTCGCCCCGGCCACGCGCGTCAGTTACAACGGCGGGCGCGGTGGCTTGACGGCGCGACCGACGCAGGCGCAGCTGGCTGCCACGCAGGAGCGCCGGTTCGATCCGACCGCGGCGCAGGTACACCAGCGCGACCTGGCGAAAAACGATCCCGCGCAGCAATTCAAGGCCAATCACGGCCGGCCATCGGTGACCGCCACGTCGCGCCCGGGCAACTTCAAGCCGGCGCAAACCATTCCCAACGGCGCCGCTGCAGCCGCGCCGCAATCCCCGGGGAAGACGCCGCGTACCGAGGCGGCGACCTCGCGCAGCGACGGATTCGTGCACGCGCCGCGCGCGACCCAGAGCCGGACCACGACCGCCGCCTCCCCGTCGGCCATGAAGGCGCCGTCGCGTTCCGAAACAACGACCTCGCGCAGCGACGGATTCGTGCACGCACCACGCGCGACCCAGAGCCGGACCACGACCGCCGCCTCCCCGTCGGCCATGAAGGCGCCGCCGCGTTCCGAGACGGCGACCTCGCGCAACGACGGATTCGTGCACGCACCGCACGCGGCCCGCAACCCGACGACCACCGCATCGCGCTCGCCGACGAGGACTTAGGGTTCCACGAACATGCCGCAGCCATCCGCCGGATTCACACAGACGCCGCACAACCATGCTGCCGCGCCGGAACGTTCGCAGCCGTCGGATTACATGCAGCCGCGGGAATCGATGCCCCCCACGCGTGCGCCGCAACCCCGTGCCATGCCGCAGCAGGGTTACGCGCCTCCGCCGGCGCACAACGCGGACCGCGCCCCGCCGCAGCACGCATCACAAAAGAATCCGCCGCATCCAC
>JAFEEJ010000048.1 GCA_018241145.1 Pseudomonadota bacterium
AGCACTAACGGTCAATATTGCTTGGACATAGGTAACTACGTCTGGAGATGTGCAATTTCGTTGTATTGATTCGGACCTTTTTTCGAATGCCCACATCCGACTTATGTATTTGCTGTTCGTACTGTTTGTAGTCTGACCCACCTCGCCGAGAAATTTATCCGCAGTATCAGCATCCATTCCGACCAGAGATTGCTTGATTTCCGCAATTGATGGAGGCCGCGCACCGACCACGTTTGCGGGCCCATCCCCAGTTCCTGGATTGCATACGGCCGCGAAACAACCGCTTGAGTCCAAGGCAAAAGCGAGGGTCAGTGACACTACTCCGATTTTTTGGAACTGCCTCGGGCTCTGCATTTCTACTGCACACCCGCCGCCGCCAGCGTGGTCGGGTGCAGCGCCTTGAGATACCGCTCGCGCAGGATCGCCACGCGTTTGACGTAGACCTGCGTTTCGTCGTACGGCGGCACGCCCTTGTACTTGAGCACGGCGCCTTCGCCGGCGTTGTAGGCCGCGGCGGCGAGGCTGACGTCACCCTTGAAATCGCGCAGCAACGAGGCGAGGTATTGCGCGCCGCCGCGGATGTTCTGGCCGACGTCGAATGCATTCGTGACGCCCAGGTCGCTGGCGGTGCCGGGCATCAACTGCATCAGGCCCTGCGCGCCCTTGTACGACAGCGCGCGCGGGTTGAAGGCGGATTCGGCGTGGATCACCGCACGCAGCAGCGCCTCGCTGATGCCGTTGTGCGCGGCGGCGGCGCGGATTTCGTCGTCGTAGTCGTCGAGGTGCAGCGCCACCGTGTCGAAGTTCACGCGCGAATGCACGTTGCAGGCGTAGCAGGTGATGATGTAGCTGAACAGCATCTTCGCGTTCGAACCCTGCGCGCGCGAGGCGATGTTGGTGTATTCCACGCTGCCGTCGGCGCGCGCGATCCGGTACACCGCGCCGCGTTTCGGCGGCTGCGGTTTCACTTCCAGCGGCGCGGGCGTGAACGCGGCCGGCACGGCGCCGACCACCGCCGCCGACCGCGCCTGCGGATTCACCGCCGCGGGTTTGGGCGACGAGCCGGCTGCGCCGGGCGCGGCGCGCGCACCGGATGCCAGCGCGCGCGGCAGCAGGTCGACGGCGATCGCTTCCATCAACTCCATCGGCCAGGGTTTTTCGACATCCACCAGCCCCGGGACCGGCGGCGGCGGCAACGGTTGCACCACCAACGCGCTGGTCTCCGGCAGCGGCTTGATGGTGATCACCGCGGGATTGGCTTTCACTTCCTTGGGCGGCGATGCGGGCGTCGCGCTGTCCGGCGGCGCGTACGCGGCCGGCACGAATTCGTGGATCGGCGCGGCGTTCGCCGCGGAGATCGGCGCCGCCTCGATCCGCGTGGCCGTCGCAACGCGGCGCGGCGGCGGCGCCTCCAGCCCGCTGATCAATTTGCAATTGCGATAACCGGCGGTGTGGCTGGCGAATACCGTTTCGCCCTGGCTGCCGTCGCAGCGGTACAGCGCCGCCTGCGCCCGCGGCGCGATCACCATCGACAGGATCAACGCGCCGATCGGCAACGCGCACGCCGCCGCGAGCCGCCGCGACAGCGGTGTCCGGAAGACGGGAACGGAATGCGCGCGACGGCCCGCGTCCCCTGCGCGATTGGCGGTGTGCATGGCGGGCACAGTGTGCTCCGGCAGACAAGTCCTGCCAAGCGTCCGGATTCACGTTTCGGGCCGGTTCTCGCGCCGCGCGGGTAAAATGGCGATTCGCCCGCCCCCATAGCACGCCATGTCCGCCCGCCCCCAACCCCAACCCGCCGGCAAGGCCGCTTCCGGAAAGCTGTTCATCAAGACCCACGGCTGCCAGATGAACGAATACGACAGCGCGCGCATGGCCGACGTGCTGGCCGAGGCGCACGGGCTGGAGCTGACGGCGGACGAGACGCAAGCCGACGTGATCCTGGTGAACACCTGCTCGATCCGCGAGAAGGCGCAGGAGAAAGTGTTTTCGCAGCTCGGGCGCTGGAAGGAATTGAAGCAGGCGAATCCCGACGTGCTGATCGGCGTCGGCGGCTGCGTGGCCTCGCAGGAAGGCGCGGCGATCGTGAAGCGCGCGCCGTACGTGGACCTGGTGTTCGGCCCGCAGACGCTGCATCGTTTGCCGCAACTGATCGAGGCACGCCGCGCGAGCGGCACGCCGCAGGTCGACATTTCCTTTCCGGAAATCGAGAAGTTCGATTCGCTGCCCGAGCCGCGTGCCGAAGGCCCGAGCGCGTTCGTGTCGATCATGGAAGGCTGCTCGAAATACTGCTCGTTCTGCGTGGTGCCCTACACCCGCGGCGAGGAAATCTCGCGCCCGTTCGACGACGTGCTGGCGGAAGTGGCGACGCTCGCCGAACAGGGCGTGAAGGAAATCCACCTGCTCGGCCAGAACGTCAACGCGTACCGCGGGCCGATGTTCGACGGCGGCACGTCCGACCTGGCGCTGCTGATCCGCGCGATCGCGCAACTCGACGAGATCGGCCGCATCCGCTTTACCACTTCGCATCCTCTGGAGTTTTCCGATTCGCTCATCGCGGCGTATCGCGACGTGCCGAAGCTCGCCAATTTCCTGCACCTGCCGGTGCAATCCGGCTCCGATCGCGTGCTGGCCGCGATGAAACGCGGCTACACCGCGCTGGAATTCAAGTCGAAGATCCGCAAGCTGCACGCGGTGCGGCCGGACATCTGCATCTCGTCGGACTTCATCGTGGGTTTCCCCGGCGAGACCGACGCGGATTTCGAAGCGACGATGCAACTGATCGAGGACGTCGGCTTCGACCAGTCGTTTTCGTTCCTCTATTCGCGTCGTCCCGGCACGCCGGCGGCGAACCTGCACGACGACACGCCAAACGAGGTGAAGCACCAAAGGCTCGCGCGTTTGCAGGACACCATCAACGCGCACGCCGCGAAGATCGGCGAGGCGATGGTCGGCAGCGTGCAGCGCGTGCTCGTCACCGGCCCCAGCGCGCGCAACCCGAACGAACTCACCGGCAAGACCGAGAACATGCGCGCGGTGAATTTCCCGGGCGATGCGAAGATGATCGGGCAATTCGTCGATGTGACCATCACCGCGGCGTTGACCAATTCGTTGCGGGGGCGTGTCAATACCTGATTCGTCTTTCCGGACGTCGCGCAACGGCGATCCGGAATCTGCTCTTGGCTCATTGCAATAGCAAACAGCAGATTCCGGGTTCCGTTCGCGATGAAGCTGCGAACGGCCCCGGAATGACGATTTCGTTGAAAGTCCCGTGACGCAAGTTCAATCGCATGCTGCCTAATCCAGCCGCTTGCGGAAGCGTGATATCGCCACGCCCATCACCACCACGATGAAGGCGATGAGCGCGAGCACTTCGATCCACATTTCGGACAGGCCCGCGCCACGCAGCATCACGCCGCGGATCAGGCGCAGGAAATGCGTCAACGGCAGCACCTCCGCGAGCCACTGCGCGATCTTCGGCATGCCGGCGAACGGAAACACGAAGCCCGACAACAGGATCGACGGCAGGAACAGGAACATGGTGAGCTGCATCGACTGGAACTGCGACTGCGCCCTGGTCGAGATCATCAGGCCCAGCGCGAGATTGGCCAGGATCAGCAGCACCGCCGCGACATAGACACCCAGCACCTCGCCGCGGATCGGCACGTCGAACAGCCACACGCCCAGCAGCAGCACCAGCGTGGTCTGGATCAGGCCGATGCCCGCGTACGGCAGCACCTTGCCGATCATCAGCTCGCCGCTGGTCAGCGGCGTGGCGATCAGCAATTCCATGTTGCCGCGTTCGCGTTCGCGCACGATCGCGATCGAGGTGAACATCACCATCGTCATGGTCAGGATGATGCCGATCAGGCCCGGCACGATGTTCACCGCGGTGCGCCGCTGCGGGTTGTAGAAACCGACCACGCTGATCGGCCCGGACGCCGGCGTGCTGCGCAACGGCGCGCGCGTGTCCGGCGCGGAACTGTCGACCGGCGTCTGCGCCAGTTGCGAGGCGGCGCCCAGCACCGAACTGTCGCTGCCGTCGACCAAAATCTGCGCAACGGTGCGGCCGCCGGCGCGGCGCTGTTCGAAATCCGGCGGGATCGCGATGCCGACGCTGATCTGCCCGCGCCGCAGCGCCTCCATCAATTGCTGCGGCGTCTGCACGGCCAGCGCCGGCTTCACCACGCCGGTCGCCAGCATGTCCATCACCAGCGCGCGCGAAGCGGAGGTGTTGGCCTGGTCGGCGATGCCGGCGTCGAGGCCGCGCAGGTTGAAGTTGATCGCATAGCCGAACAGCACCAGCTGCATCACCGGCACCATCACGATCATCGCCAGAGTGACGCGGTCGCGGCGCAGTTGCCGCAACTCCTTGAGCATGATCGCGCCGAGCCTGCGCGCCTTCATGCCGCGTGCTTCCTTTCGCGCGCGCCGTGCGCGGTCGCGGAAACGAACACGTCTTCCAGGTCGGGGTCGACCGGCTCGACGCCGGCTTCGCGGTCGACGGCCTGCAGCGCCTCGCGGATGCGGTCGGCCGCATCGCGATCCTTTTCGACCAGCACGCGCAGCGCATTGCCGATCTGCGCCACGCTCAGCACGCCTTCGATGCCCGTGATGCGCTGCTGCGCGCGGCGCGGGTCGCGTGCGTGCACCAGCAGCGTGCGTCCGGCCAGCGCGGCTTCGAGTTCGGCCGGCGTGCCGTCCGCGACCAGCCTGCCGTGGTCGAGGATCGCGATGCGGTGGCAGCGTTCGGCTTCGTCCATCAGGTGCGTGGACACCAGGATCGTGGTGCCGGCATCGGTGAGTTCGAACAGCTTCTCCCAGAAATCGCGGCGCGATTCCGGGTCGACCGCGCTGGTCGGTTCGTCCAGGAACAGCAGTTCCGGCCGGTGGATCACCGCGCCGGCCAGCGCGAGGCGCTGCTTCTGGCCGCCGCTCATGGTGCCGGCGAGTTGCTTTTGGCGGTCGGCGAAATCGTATTCCCCGATCAGTTCGTCCACGCGCGCGCGCGCGCGTTCGCGCGGCAGGTCGTGGATCGCGGCGAGGAATTCCAGGTTCTCGCGCACGGTAAGGTCCTCGAACAGCGAAAAGCGCTGGGTCATGTAGCCGATGCGCGTGCGCAATTCGTCGGCCTGCGCCGGAACTTGCAATCCCAGCACCTCGATCTCGCCTTCGCTGGGCGTGAGCAGGCCGCAAAGCATGCGGATGGTGGTGGATTTGCCCGAACCGTTCGGCCCGAGGAAGCCATAGACGTGTTTGGCGGGCACGTCCAGGTCGACGTGGTCGACCGCGGTCAACGAACCGAAACGTTTGCTGAGGCCGCGCGCGCGGATCGCGCCGCCGTCGCGTTCCTCCGGCGCCGCGACGCTCACGGCGAGGCCTTCGGCAGGTCGGCGTGCAGCGGCAGGCCCGCCGGCAGGTTCGCCGCATCGGCGCCCAGGGTGATTTCCGCGATGTAGCTCAGGCGCGCGGCGTCGTCGCCGATCAGCGCGTAGTACGGCGTGAACACCGGCTCGCTGCGGATCATGCGCACGCGGCCACGCAACGCCTGGTCGCGCCCGTCGACGTGCACGGCCACCGCATCGCCGACGCGCACGTTGGCGCGTTGCTGCTCGGGCACGTAGATGCGCGCATAGGGCGCGTCGCCCGCGAGCAGGATCGCCAGCGGCGCGCCGACCGGCGCCTGGTCGCCCAGCTTGTACGGAATGCTGTCCACGATTCCGTCGCGCGGCGCGACCACATCGAGCTTGCCTAGCAGCACGCGCTGCGCCTGCGCGTTGGCCTGCGCGGCGGCCAGCGCCGCCTGCGCCTGCGCGATGACTTCGGGGCGGCTGCCGTGCAGCAGTTCGTCCAGCGCGGCGCGCGCGGCGTCCACCTGGCCGTCGGCGTTGCCGGCCGCGGCGCGCGCGCGATCCAGGTCGGCCGCGGCAACGAACTCCTTGCCCTTCAGCGGCAGCAGCCGGTTGTAGTACGCCCGCGCTTCGCGTGCGCCGGCCTGTGCGGCGGCGAGGTTGGCGCGCGCCTTGTCGATGTCCTCGGCGCGCGGACCCGCTTGCAGTTCGCGCAGCACTTCGCGCTGTTGCTGCACCTGCGCGAGCGCCGCATCGAGTTGCGCCTGCGTGTGCGCCGGGTCGAGCTTCAGCAGCATTTGCCCGGCCTGCACGCGCTGGCCTTCGCGCGCATCGATCGCGACGACGCGTTCGGCCGCCGGCGACGGCAACTCGACGCGGTCGTATTCCAGCGTGCCCAGCGCCTGCGGCGGGGATTTCGAACACGCGCACAACGCGCCCGCGGCGAACAGGATCGCGGTGGATCGAAACAAGCCTCGCGTCAGGTTCATGGTTTTTTTCCCTTGCGGACGGGTCGCGCGGCCATGCCGCGATCGAGCAGCGCCAGCGCGTTGCGGCGCAGCGCTTCCGGGCCGAGATCGTCGGCGTCGAACAACTTGCGCCAGATCGGCGCGCCGGCGGCGGGGAACAGCGTCAGGCCGACCAGCGACACCACCAGCAGGCGCGGATCGAGCCGCGGATCCAGCTTCCCCTGCGCCTGCGCCGCGGCGAAACGCCGCGCCAGCAGGTGCGGAAGCTGCGGCACGATGCGCTTGAACAGCAGCTCGCGCAGCGCACCGCCTTCGCACAGCACCTCGCGCACCCACAACGGCGGCAGCCACGGATGGGCGGCGATCGTTTCGACCATGCCGTTGACGAACGCCTCGGCGACCTCGCTGGGGTCGCGGCTCGCGGCCGCGACCCGCTCGCGCAACGGCACGATCGCCGGCTGCACGCGTTCGCCCAC
>JAFEEJ010000049.1 GCA_018241145.1 Pseudomonadota bacterium
GGCCACGCGCTGCGCTTCCGCAACACGCTCCGCTTCGTCTTGCTCGGCGGCCAACCGTTCCTGTTCCTGACGTTCGGCTTCGACGCGTTCGGCAATGCGTTGATCTTCGGCAACGCGTTCGGCTTCGGCGCGTTCGTCCGTGAGAAGCTGTTCTTCGGCCACGCGCTGCGCTTCCGCAACACGCTCCGCTTCGGCCTGCTCGGCGGCAAGCCGTTCCTGTTCCTGACGTTCCGCTTCCAGACGCTCGGCTTCGGCACGCTCGTCCGCGAGACGTTGTTCTTCGGCCGCGCGCTGCTCTTCGGCGACACGCTCGGCTTCGGCCTTCTCGGCGGCAAGCCGTTCCTGTTCCTGACGTTCCTGTTCCTGACGCTCGGCTTCGGCGTGTTCGGCTTCGATGCGTTCGGCCTCGACCTTCTCCGCGGCCACGCGCTCCGCATCGGCCTGCTCGGCGGCCAATCGTTCCTGTTCCCGACGTTCCGCTTCCAGACGCTCGGCTTCCGCGCGCTCGTCTGCGACACGCTGTTCTTCGGCCACGCGCTGCGCGTCCGCGACGCGCTCGGCTTCGGCCTGCTCGGCGGCCAACCGTTCCTGTTCCTGACGTTCGGCTTCGATGAAACGAGCGGTTTCGTCCGCATCGACCGTTTGCGGGATCTCGACGGAGAGTCCGGCCGATTCCGGCATCGCCGGCGCTTCTTCGGCGAAGACGTCGTGGTCGACATGCAGCACGTCGATCATCGAGGCTTCCGGCAAGGCGTCGCGCAAGGCCGCCAGCCGTTCGGCCAGCGCCGTGGCGTCCGGGATTTCCGGTTGCGGCGAATCGAATTGCGCGATGACGTGATCGGTGAACGCGACCGAATCGCGCAATGCGACGATGCCCGCCGCATCCGGGGCCGCGCGCAGCGCGCGCATGCGCTTGAACCAGGATTCCAGCGGCGTCAGCACCGCCGCCAGCACCGGGATATCGACCATCGCCACCGCGCCGTGCAACGTGTGCGCCGCGCGCACCATGGCATCGTCGATCGGCCGCGACGCATCGGAATGCGCCAGGTAATCGCGCATGGTGGACAAATGCTGCGCGACTTCGGCGCGCAGGATTTCCAGCAACATCGGATCGACCGGCGGCAGCGCGGGAGCCTGCGGCGCGGTCACCTTCGCGAGCGCCGCCGTCGGCACGGCTTCCACGTCGGCCGCGCGCGGCGCCCAGCGGCGGACCGCGCGGCGGACCTTGCGCATCTGCGCAAAATCCTCGACGCGCGCGGGCTCGCCGGCGGCCAGCTTGTCGGCCACCTGCATGATCGCGGACAACGGCGCGCGCGGAGCGCCTTCGCCTTGCAATGCCGAGTGCAATTCGGGCAACGCGGCCAGCGCATGATCGACCAGCGCCTGCGCGTTGGCATCGGGCGGAATGGTGCGATCGAGCACGCGGTTCAGCATGTTCTCGACTTTCCAGCTGAATTCGCCCAGCGCCAGCGCGCCGACCAGCCGGCCCGAACCTTTCAGCGTGTGGAACGAACGCCGCACGTTCTTCAGCGTTTCCAGATCTTCGGGATCGGCCTTCCATGCGGGCAGGTGTGCGCGGATGCTGGCGATTTCCTCGCCCACTTCCTCGATGAACACTTCCCGGATGTCTTCGTCGATGCCGGCGGCATCCTGGAAATCCGCGGCGGCTTCGCCCGCCACCGGCTCGTCGATTTCTTCCTCGACTTCGATCCACTCGCCGTCTTCCGCCGACGGCGCGACCGGTGTTCCGGTTTCGGCCAGCCGCAGGCCCGACAGGTCGTGCTCCACGGATGCAGGCGCGACGCTTTCGCCGATCACCAGATCTTCGACGCCCGAGCCTTCGGCGATGGCGACCGCCTCGGACAGATCGGACGAGGTCAGGGTCACCGCCGCCGGCGCCGGCCGCTCGGCATCCTCGTGGATTTCGAGCGCTTGCGGCACCGGCCAATAGCCCAGTTTTTCCAGGCTGCGCTGCGTGCCGTCGAGGATGCGCTCGCCGCCGCGCGAATCGCGCGCGGATTCGAGGTAGTACTCGACGCCGGCCATGGCGTCGGCCAGCGTGTCCATCTGTTCCGCCGTCGGGATGCGCTGTTCGACGACCAACTCGTTTTCCACGAACCGGCCCACGCCCAGCAGCAGGTCGGCCGGCCGTTGCAGGTCGAGCATGCGCAACGCGCCGCTGACTTCGTCCACCAGCCGCGGCACCGCGACCACGCGGTCGTGCGCCCACGGCGATTCGATGAACGCGACGATGTCGTCCTTGATGCGCGCCAGGTTGACGGCCGCCTCGCGCATCAGCGCATCCACCACCTTGCGCGATTCCGAACGCGTCATCGCGATCGCGGCTTCCTGCTCCGCTTCCGGAGCGGGGCCGCCCAGGCGTTCGATGTGGTCGTCCAGCGACGCGTCCACGAACAACAGCGCCCCGGCGACATCCATCAAGGTTTCTTCTTCCGGCGGGCGCGCGCCTTCCGCGACCGCCTGCAGGATCTCGCGCTGCTCCGACACGCCCCGCCGCGGCACGCCGAGGCCGAGCATGCCCAGCGTGTCGGCGACGCGTTGCAGCGTTTCGACGTGGGTCGACAGATCGGCGACGCCGTAGTCGTCGCGCCGCAGGAAGATGTCCAGCGCTTCCTTCACACGCAGCAGGTCTTCCTTCAGCGCCTGCGACACCGTATCCAGCAGCACGCGGTTGCGGCCGCTGATCGAGCCGCGCGCATGCTCCAGTTCTTCTTCGGTGGGCAGCAGCGCATCCAGGGAATAGGTCCTGCGCACGGCATCCGCGCGCGCGCCGCCCGGCTTGGCCTGGGCCAGCAGATACAGCAGCGAGCGCGCGAGGTCGCGCGCCTCGTCGTCATCGAGCGCGGCTTCGCCCTCGTCGTGCAGCGATTTGATCGCACGGTCCACGCGGGCGAACTGCTGCCTCGCCGAATCCTGCGTGCGCGCGTCGAAACCGCCCTGTTGCAGCGAATCGAGCACGCCGTCGGCGATCCACCACAGCCGGCGCGCACCGAGTTCGTGGCACACGGCGCCCAGTTGCGCCAGCGCCATGCGCATGCCGCCCACTTCGGCACTCTGGCCACGCAGCCAGCCGGCGAAGGTGGCCTGGAAACGCGCGCGGATCGCACCGACGCGCTGGCGCAGGTCGCCGAACGGCAACGCCGCGGACGCGCCGGGAGCATCCTGCGGCAACTTGTGCTCCAGGTTCGGCGCAAACAACGCGCTTTCCGCGGCCGGCGCTTCCCCGCGGGCCGCGCGCAACTGATTGATCAACGGCAGCAGGACGACCGGAATGTCCTTGTGCCCCGCCTGCACGCGCTCGAGATAATCGGGCAATTGCACCAGGCCGTGCATCAGCACGGTGTAGGCTTCCTCGCGCTGCGGCACCTTGCCGTCGAGCAGGGCTTGCGCCAGCGCTTCCATTTCCTCGGCCAGCATGGACGCGCCGTACAGCTCCACCATGCGCAGCGTGCCCTGCACCTGATGCAACCAGTTCGCGCAGAACCGCATCCGGCTGGCGTCGGTGGCATCCTCCGCGTAGGCCTCGAGCGCCTGCCGCGCCTGCAGCAGGGTCTCGTCGATCTGCGGCTTGACCCAGCCAAGCGTGGTGAAGTCGGTGTCGTCTTCGAGTTGCATCTGAATTACCCTGAGGACTCCGTTATGCGTGCATTTCCTTCCGCCATGTCATGAGGCTCAGGCAGGCAACTTGAAGTCGGCGACCGAACGGCGCAGATCCTGCGCGAGTTGCGCGCGGTTGCCGATCGATTCGGCCGTCTGGCTGGCGCCCACCGAAGTCTGCGCGGTGATCTCCTGGATCACGTGCATGGTCGAGGTGATGTTGGTCGCCGCCGCGGACTGTTGCTTCGCGGCACTCGAGATGCCCTGGATCAGGCCGGCGAGGTTGTTCGACACGGTTTCGATTTCGCCCAGCGCGGTGCCGGCGTCTTCGGCCAGACGCGCGCCGTTGACCACCTCGGTGGTGGTCTGTTCCATCGAACTGACCGCCTCGTTGGTGTCGGACTGAATCGTCTGCACCAGCGTTTCGATCCGCTTGGTCGCGCCCGAAGCGCGTTCGGCCAGTAGCTGCACTTCGTCGGCGACCACCGCGAAGCCGCGGCCCGCCTCACCGGCGGACGCGGCCTGGATGGCCGCGTTCAGGGCCAGAATGTTGGTCTGCTCGGCGATGTCGTTGATCAGTTCCACGATCGAGCCGATTTCCTGGCTGGACTCGCCGAGGCGCTTGATGCGTTTCGACGTTTCCTGGATCTGCTCGCGGATCGAATCCATGCCGCTGATCGTCTGGCGCACGATCTGCGCGCCGTTGGACGCGATCTGCACCGAGCGCTGCGCCACCTCGGCGCTGTCGGCGGAGTTCTTCGACACCTGGTCGATGGACACCGCCATTTCGTTGATCTTCGCGGAAGCCGAAGTGATCTGCTGCGCCTGGTGTTGCGCGGCTTCGGCCAGGTGCATGGCGGTAGCCTGCGTTTCCTGCGCGGCCGCCGAAACCTGCACGGCCGTCTCGTTGATCGTCGTCACCAGCGAGCGCAGCGCTTCCACCGCGAAGTTCACCGAGTCGGCGATCGCGCCGGTGATGTCTTCGGTCACCGTCGCCTTCACCGTGAGGTCGCCTTCGGCCAGCGATCCCATTTCGTCCAGCAAGCGCATGATGGCCTGCTGGTTGCGTTCGTTGAGGCTGCGGCTTTCGACCGAACGACGGCGCTCGCTGTAGACGAAGTTGATCGCCAGCAGCACCGCGAGGACGACCGCGGCCAGCGCGCACAGCACGCCGATCGCGATGTTGGGGAAGGCCCAGAAATACGTCGGTGCCGAACGCACCTTGCCCAGCGTATCGGCCACGTTCTTGGCCTTGGAGAGCACCTCGCCCGAATCCAGCGAGGCCTGGTTGGCCGCATCCTTCACCGCCACCAGCGTCGGCGCGGCGGCGATCAGCTTGTGCACCGGCGCGTCGAGTTGCGACCAGGTCTTCTGCACATCGGCCAGGATCTGCTTGCCTTCGGCGGGCGCGCCGGCCGTCAACGCCGTCAGCACGCTGCCGTAGGTGGCGGAATCGCGCGTCAGCCCGTCGGCCGCCGCTGCGGAGTTTTCGCCGCCCTGCAACACGTCGCCGACGCGGCGGATCAGGCGGTCGCCCAGCACCATCTGCTGCGAGGCGTCGTAGATCTGCGCGGTCGAGCCGCGCTGCTGCAGGATGTTCACCACTTCATTGATGCGCGAGTTCAACAGCGGCATCTTCTGCGAAAAGACATCGGCCTGCGCGGCGGAATCCAGCACCGCATCCTTGTTGGCGGCGATCTTGCCGAGGTCGCCGCTGAGGCGCGCCCAGGCCTTGTCGAGGTCGCCCATGGGGCCGGAAAGCCCGAGCGCATTGCCATAGGCGGGCATGCCCGTGGCCGGGTCGCCGCCGTTCAGATGCTTGACCGCGGCGTCGATTTCGTTGCGCGTGCTTTCCAGTTCCTGGAAGGAATTGATGTTGCCGGCCGCCGATTCGATGGCGAACCTCGCGACCAGCTGCGAATCCACCTGGATCTGCGTGGTCAACGCGGCCGCCTTGCGGTCGTCGCCGTTGCGGATGTTGAGCAAGGCGAAGTCCAGACCGGCCACCACGATCGCCACCACCAGCAGGACGATCAGCCAAGTCTGGGCGGACGACTTGCGCCCCCGTACTGCCCCTGAAATCGCGCTCATATTGTTACCTCACCGCATCAATAACCCAATCGTGTGGCGGGGATGGCGGGCTTCGATTGCGACCACGCATCCCCACAACCCCCATCAAACGCTTGCTGCGCAACCGTTTGATTGCCCCCTTAACTTAAGGGGGCGGAAAATCTCGCTTCGACATCGCCTTCCCTTAACATCAAACCGCGGTCTGCTGGAAATCGCTCGCGCGGGTCAACTCGATCATGCTGAACATGCCCAGTCGCGTCCCGGACAGGGCCACGTTTTCGGTGACGAAACGCGCGTAACGCTCGTCGGATTCCCCTTCCGCGTCCACGCGCTGTTCATCGGTCAGATTGCGCTGCCCCATCACTTCGTCCACCAGCAACCCCACGCCCCCGCCCGCCTGCTTCACCCACAATACGCGGCTGCGATCGGAAATATGCGTGCGCTGTTCGAGCAGGAACTGCTTGAGGTCCACGACCGCGATCAGATTGCCGCGCACGTTCGCCACGCCCAGCAGCCAGTTGCGCGTGGCGGGCACCGGCGTCAAGGCGGACGGCATGCCGAGCACCTCGTTGACCTCGTGGATGCTGCTGACGAACGAGCGATCGCCGATCCGGAAACCGATGCCGCGCCACAGGCCCGGCGCCTCGATCTGTTCCGGCACGCCCGCCACGTGCGTCAGCGAGCGGCGCTCGTAATCGACCAGCGCCTCGAAACTCGTGAGCATCGCGCGATCCGGCCGCGTCCGCAGCAGCGCCGGGGAACCCGCGCCGGTCACGCCGTCGGAAACCGCTTCGTCGGTCGCGTCTTCCGCCTGCATCTCGACCACGGCCGCCAGCGGCGCTTCGCCGGACGGCGGGGCCATCCGCATGTCCGGGCCGTTGGGATGACTGGATCTCCTGGCGCGTTTTCTTGCCATGCTCGATCGCTCAGGCGGCGGTGGGCAACAATTTGTTGATGTGCGCCAGCAGGTCCTTGTCGCCTACCGGCTTGGTGAGGAAATCGCGCGCGCCCTGGCGCAGCCCCCACATGCGATCGGTCTCCATCGACTTGGTGGTGACGATCACCACCGGGATGGCGCTGGTCAGCGGGTCTTTCGCCAGCGTGCGGGTGGCCTGAAAACCGTTCATGCCGGGCATGATGACGTCCATCAGCACCAGGTCGGGCTGCTCGCGCCTTGCGGTTTCGATGCCGGTCTCGGCGTCCGCCACGGCGGTGACTTTGTGGCCGGCCTTTTCCAGCGCGGTCGAAAGGACCTTCACGTCGGTGGGCGAGTCGTCGATGATCAGAATGTGAGCCATGTTTCCCTCGGGCCGCACTGGCGCGGCGACAATCAGGTTCTTGCGGTTTCCACGTGCCGGCGGATGGCGCCGAGCAGTTCCTCGCGCGTGAATGGTTTGGTCAGGTATTGTTCGGAACCGACGATGCGGCCGCGCGCCTTGTCGAACAGTCCGTCCTTGGAGGACAGCATGATCACCGGCGTGGCGCGGAAACTGCGGTTGTTCTTGATCAGGGCGCAGGTCTGGTAGCCGTCCAGCCGCGGCATCATGATGTCGACGAAGATGATGTCGGGCTTCAAGTCGGTGATCATCGAGAGCGCCTCGAAACCGTCGACCGCGGTGGCGACCTCGGCGCCCTCCTTCTTCAGCAGGGTCTCGGCGGTGCGGCGGATGGTCTTCGAATCGTCGATGACCATCACCTTCAGCCCGATCAGGCTGCCATGGTTCGCTATATCGTTCACGCCTTTGACTTCCCCGCCGCGACTGCCGACTTCAACAGAAAGCAATATGCGTGCCGCAAATCCCGCGAAAAACGTTCACTGGCGCACACTGCGCCATGATGGCAACCCGTCGGGTTTCCGCGGCCCGCCATGCGAAGATTCGACCATCCAGCGCATTTGACGACCATGCCCTACACCATAGCAGTGCTGATGGATCCCATCAGCAGCATCCATCCCAAAAAAGACACGACCCTGGCCCTGATGCTGGAAGCCCAGCGGCGCGGGCACGCCCTGCGGTACCTGCAGCAGGGCGATCTGGCCGTCCGCGATGGCCGCGCCTGGGCACGGCTGGCGCCGCTCAGGGTGAAGGACGATCCCGCCGCGTGGTTCGAACTGGGCGAGGCCCGCTGGCAGCCGCTCGCGGAAGCGGGCCTGGTCCTGGCGCGCAAGGATCCACCCTTCGATGCACAGTACCTGTACGACACGCAGGTGCTGGACCTCGCCGCGCGCGAAGGCTCCCTGGTGGTGAACGCACCGCAGGGCCTGCGCGATTTCAACGAGAAGCTGGCGGCGCAGTGGTTCCCGCATTGCTGCGCGCCGGCGCTGGTGGCCCGCGACCGCGCCGAACTGCGCCGCTTCGCGCGCGAGCATGGGCAGATCGTGCTCAAGCCGCTGGACGGCATGGGAGGCCGCGGCATTTTCCGCTCGGGCGCGGACGACCCGAACCTCAATGCGATCCTCGAAACGCTGGTCGGCGACGGCGAGCGTTTCGCGATGGCGCAGAAATTCATCCCCGAGATCCGCGCCGGTGACAAGCGCATCCTGCTGGTGGACGGCGAGCCCGTCCCGTACGCACTGGCGCGCATCCCGCAGGGCGGCGACTTCCGCGGCAACCTCGCCGCCGGCGGCCGCGGCGAAGGCGTGCCGCTTTCCGATCGCGACCGCTGGATCGCCGCCCAGGTCGGGCCGGAACTGACGCGCCGCGGCATGCTGTTCGTGGGGCTGGACGTGATCGGCGACTACCTCACCGAGATCAACGTCACCTCGCCGACCTGCGTGCGCGAACTGGATGCACTGTACGGGTTGAACATCGCGGCCACGGTGTTCGATGCGATCGAAGCGAACCGCGGAAACCGAGAGCGGGGAACGAAGGACGGGACGATTCACGCATGAATGCGATCACCGCTGCCGAGCCGGCGTCTTCCGCAGGCAACGATCGCCTCGGCGTCACGCTGCTGTTCTCGCTCATCGTGCATGCGGTGTTGATCCTGGGCATCGGGTTCGAACTGGCCAAGCCCAAGCCCAGCCTGCCGGCGCTGGACGTCACCCTGCTGAACACGGCGAATGCGCTTGCGCCCGACAAGGCCGATTTCCTGGCGCAGGCCAACAATGCCGGTGGCGGCGACAGCGACCAGTCCCGCCGGCCGAGCGCCCGTTTCTCCGGGCCGCTGCCCACCGACGCGCAAGGCGTGGCGCCGATTCCCTTGCAGCAGGCGGCTCCGGCGCCCAGCCCGGCCAGCGCGCCGCGCGTGCTCGCCGCCGACGCGCCGGCGGATCGCACCGTCACCACCGCGCCCGAGCGCCTGGAACAATCGAAGACGGCTCCGCGGCAATCCGCCACGCCGATCGACCGCCAGCTCGAAATGGCGCGACTGGCGCAGGAAGTGCGCGTGGAGGAACAGGCCTACGCGAAACGGCCGCGCAAGAAGTTCATCTCCGCCAATACCCGCGAATACGCCTACGCCGCCTACATGAAGGCGTGGGTGGCCCGCATCGAGCGGGTCGGCAACCTCAACTATCCCGACGAGGCGCGTCGGCGGCGGCTGCACGGGCAACTGGTGCTGACGGTGGGCCTGGCGCGCGACGGCCGCATCATGAGCATCGACATCATCCAGAGTTCCGGCCGCAAGGTGCTGGACGATGCCGCGATCCGCATCGTGCATCTGTCCGCGCCGTTTCCCGCCATCCCGCACAGCGGCGATACCGGCCCGGACAAGATCGACGAGTTGTACATCACGCGCACCTGGCAGTTCCTGCGCGGGGACGAATTGCAGACGCGCTGAAGCGGGAGGCGTGATGCGGGAGGAGGGAGGAGAGTGAGCCCAACCTGCAATCTCGCGTCTCTTGCGCCTCCCGCCTCACTCCTCCCGCCTCCCTTACAATATGCACATGCCGAACGCATCTTCCCTCACCGGCCATTTCCTGATCGCGATGCCGGCGCTCGGCGATCCGAATTTCGCGCGCGGGGTGACCTTCGTCTGCCAGCACAGCGAAGAAGGCACCATGGGGCTGGTGGTCAACCGCGCCTCCGAATACAAGCTCGGCGACGTGATGGCGCAGATGCAGATGGAATGCACGCGCGAGGACGTGGCCGCCACCCAGGTGCTGATCGGGGGGCCGGTGCAGAGCGAGCGCGGCTTCGTGCTGCACGCGCCGGGCGAACGCAAATGGGATTCCTCGTTCCCCATCAACGACGCGCTGGTGGTAACCACGTCGCGCGACATCCTCGCAGCGATGGCCGACGGCGACGGGCCCGAGCGCGCGTTGATCACCCTGGGCTACGCAGGCTGGGGCGCGGGCCAACTGGAACAGGAACTGCGCGAGAACGCGTGGCTGACGGTCGAGGCGGATGCACGGATCCTGTTCGATACCGCGATCGAGCAACGCTGGCACGCCGCCGCGGCGCTGGTGGGCGTGGATCTGGCGCAGTTGGCCAATTACGCCGGCCACGCATGAGAGCAGTCCGGAAAGCTGCTCCGTGAATGGTTGCTTGATCGGTTTCGATTTCGGAATGCGCAGGATCGGCATTGCCTCGGGCAACCGCATCAGCGCCAGCGCGCAGCCGCTGCCGACATTGCCCGCGCGCGGCGGAGAACCGGACTGGAACCGCGTGGATGCGTTGCTGGCGGAATGGAATCCGCAGGCGCTGGTGGTCGGCCTGCCGTTGACGCTGGACGGCGGGGAACAGGCCATCACGCGCGGCGCACGCGCCTTCGCGCGCGCGCTGGAACAACGCTATGCGCTGCCGGTGCACCTGGTCGACGAACGCCACACCTCGCAGGAAGCCGCGCGACGATTCGCCGGACAGCGCGCCGCGGGCAAGGCGCGCCGGCGCGACGCGGCGAACCTCGATTCGCTCGCCGCCGTGGTGATCCTGGAAACATGGTTGCGTGAGAACGTGAGCGGTGAGCGGTGAGCGGAAAAGTCCAACAACTTCGTCATTCCGGGGCCGCGCGCAGCGCGGAACCCGGAATCCAGCCTTTGCTTTGATCGAAAATCAAGAAACCGGATTCCGGGTTCCCTTCGCGATGCCGCGACGTCCCCGGAATGACGAAATCCTTGTTACGCTTTCGCCACTTTGTTTGTTCTTGTTTCGCGCCCGCCCATGCGCCATCTGCTGACTCTCGACCACATGCCGCGTGCGGACATCACCCGCCTGCTCGATCGCGCGGAGGAATTCCGCGCGCGCGGCCAGCAACGCGGGCTGCTGGCCGGGCGCACGGTGCTGAACCTGTTCTTCGAGAACTCCACCCGCACGCGCACCTCGTTCGAGATCGCCGCGCGCAGGCTCGGCGCGGACGTGGTCAATTTCGACGTCTCGCGTTCTTCCACCGCCAAGGGCGAGAGCCTGCTCGATACCCTGCACACGCTGGAAGCGATGAAACTCGACGCGCTGGTCGTGCGCCACGGCGAAAACCGCATGCCCGACTGGCTGGCCGAACACGCGAACACGATGGTGGCGATCATCAACGCAGGCGACGGCTCGCGCGCGCATCCCACGCAGGGCTTGCTGGACGCGCTCACCGTCCGCCAGCGTCGCGATGATTTCGAAAACCTCTCGATCGTGATCTGCGGCGACATCCGCCATTCGCGCGTGGCGCGTTCGGACGTGCACGCCTTCACCGCGCTGGGTGCGCACGACATCCGCCTGTGCGCGCCGCGCGCGTTGCTGCCGGAAGACGCGGATGAATTCCGCGGTTGCGCGCTCACCGAGGATTTCGATGCCGCGCTGGGCGACGCCGACGTCGTGGTCATGCTGCGCATCCAGAAGGAGCGCATGGCCGCGGCATTGCTGCCCGCCGACAGCGATTACTTCGCGCAGTACGGGCTGGATGCGCGCCGCCTCGCGCTCGCGACGCCCGATTGCCTGGTGCTGCACCCGGGACCGATCAATCGCGGCGTGGAGATCGCACCGGAGGTCGCCGACGGCGCGCAGTCGCGCATCCTCGATCAGGTCGGCAACGGCGTGTCCGTGCGCATGGCGGTGCTGGCGGAAGTCCTGACGCCTGCCGCTTGATCGCCGCGCCGGCGCGGGCGATGCGCCATCGAATCCCCGTGACGCGAAGGGCAGCCCGTGGGCTGCCCTTGTTGCGCGATGCCTTCCCGCGCGCCGCCGGTTACAACCGCCGGTTCATGGCTTCGGTTTCTTCCACTTCCACGTCGCCCAGGCCCTGCGACAGCGTGTGCGCGTCGCCGCCCTGCGCCAGCTTGATCCGCAAACGCACCTCGTTAGACGAATCGGCGTGGCGCAGCGCGTCCTCGTAGGAAATCTCGCCGGCCTGATACAGGTCGAACAGGCTCTGGTCGAAGGTCTTCATGCCGAGGTTGGTGGATTCCTTCATCACGTCCTTGATCTTGTGGATCTCGCCCTTGCGGATGTAATCCTGCACCAGCGGCGTGCCCAGCAGCACTTCCATCGCCACGCGGCGCGCCTTGCCGTCGGGCGTGGGGATCAACTGCTGCGCGACGATGCCCTTCAGGTTCATGGAAAGGTCCATGTACAACTGGTCGCGCACGTCTTCCGGGAAGAAATGGATGACGCGTTCCAGCGCCTGGTTGGCGTTGTTCGCGTGCAGCGTGCACAGCACCAGGTGTCCGGTTTCGGAGAAGTGGATCGCGTATTCCATCGTCTCGCGCGTGCGCACCTCGCCGATCAGGATCACGTCCGGCGCCTGTCGCAGCGTGTTCTTCAGCGCGTTCTCCCAGGAATCGGTGTCGATGCCGAGTTCGCGCTGGGTGATGATGCAGCCCTCGTGCTTGTGCACGTATTCGATCGGGTCCTCGATGCTGATGATGTGCCCGGTCGAATTCTGGTTGCGGTAGCCGATGATGGATGCCAGCGACGTGGTCTTGCCCGCGCCGGTGGCGCCGACGAAGATCACGATGCCGCGCTTGGTCATCGCCAGGGTCTTGATGATCGGCGGCAGGTTGAGCTCTTCGATCGTGGGGATGCGCGTCTCGATCCGGCGCAGCAC
>JAFEEJ010000004.1 GCA_018241145.1 Pseudomonadota bacterium
AAGCCCGGTCATGCATCCACAACCCCCGCATCGCCATGAAGACGCGATGCTGCCCCCTTTACTCAAGGGGGCGAAATCCGAAGCCCGTGGCGCAATGCACCCACATCCGGGTGGCGAATCAGCATCCGTTGCCTTGCTATTGTCCCACACCCTCTCTGGCATGACCGTGCTTGCGGTCCGCAACCGGCACGGGCGCAGCCGTAGAACCGGCGGCGGGAAACTTCGGCAAATGCACGTCGGATATCGATATCGGGGCGCCCGGGATGCCGGGCAAGGCCTGCGTGCCTTCATGCAGCATCTGCTGGCCGCTGCGCATGTACTGCGCCACGTCGGGCGGCAGGTGGTCGGACAACCAGCCGGCGCCGTGCGCGAATTCCGGCAACAGGCTGGACTGCCGCCACCACGGCTCCGCCGATGCCGGCGTGAATGCCAGCATCCACACCACCACGACCACCAGCAACACGCCGCGCGCGAAGCCGAACAGCATGCCGAGGAAGCGGTCGCCGCCGGACAATCCGCCGTTCCGGATCAGTTTGCGCAATCCCCATCCGAGCAACGAACCCACCATCAGCACGGCGAGGAAGCACGTCATGTAACCGGCCACGATCTGCACCATCGGGTCGTGCAGCCATTGCCCGTACCACCGGGCCATGTCGTGGCCGAACAGCCATGCGACCCAGAATGCGGCAACCCAACAAACCAGCGAGATCACCTCGGCGACGAAACCACGCACCAGTCCGAACAACACCGAGATCGCGAGCACGGCCAGGACGATGAGATCGGCGGTGTTCATGCGCGGCCGTCATTCATCCGAAGGGGAAAGGTGGGCGCGACGAATGCGAGGGCGGCGGCATCACGACTGGGTCACGATGATGCCGCTGATCTTCAGCTTCGCCGCGATCTGCGCCTTCAACTGCTCCGCGGCCGCGCGCTCGGTGACCGGGCCGGCGCGCACGCGAAAGAGTTTGCCGCCACCGGAAGGAATGCTGTCCACATAGCCGTCGAACCCCAGCACGCGCAAACGGTCGCGCAGCTTGTTGGCATCGGCCTCGGCGCCGAACGCGCCCAGCTGCACCGCCCATGCGCCGGCCTTGCCGGCGGGCACCGCGCTCGCCGGTGCATCGCCCGTCTGGTCGCCCGCACTCGCCATCAGCGCCACGGGTACGCCCGGCTGCGTGCCTTTCAGTTTCAGCCGCGCGGCTTCGGCCGCGGCACGATCCGCGAACGGCCCCGCAACCACGCGGGTGGCAGGCTTTCCTTGATACGTGGTGCTTTCACCATGCGCGCTGTAACCCTGCTTGCCTACGCTGGCGATCAGCTTGTCGGCATTGCCGCGTTCGCCGTAGGTGCCGAGGTTCAGCGAATACGCACCACTCGCCGCCGTGCCCGGCGCGGGTGACGGCGTGACGGGCGTGGCCTTCGCGATCGCGGATGGTGCGGGCGTCGCACCGGGCGCGGTTTTCGCAGGCGTCGCGCTGCCTGCGGCCGCGGGTTGCGAGGACGCGACGGTGAGATCCTGCGGCGCGGGCGCCGGCTTGCCCGCATCCGCATTCACGGTTGCGACGCGATCGGGATCGACGACGCTGGCGCTGCTTGCGGCCACGCTCAGGGTCCTGGTCTGCAACTGCGCGTCGGGCTGATCGGGAATCTTCAGGCTGACGTTCTGGTCGTCGGCCGACTTCTGCGAGCCGCGGGAAAAGAACATCGGCACGAAGATGATGGCGAGCGCGATCAGCACGGCTGCGCCCAGCAGGCGGGTCTTCAAGGCAGGTTCCATGGCGTGGCCTCGGCGGCACGACGGACGGCGTGCGGATTATAACCGCGCGTATAACCGCGCGTTCATCCGGGCGATTGGTCCGGTGGCATCGCCGCGGCAACCACGAAGAACGAACCGAAGGCCAGGATGCGATCCTCGCGTCCGGATTGCGCGCGCGCGGCGCGCAGCGCGGCGGCGACCTCGCGGTGCTCGCTGACCTCGGCTCCGGGTGCGGCTGCTTGCACGCGCCGCGCGAGTTCCGCCACCGGCAAGCCGCGCGGCGTGTCGTTGTCGAGCCCGGCCAGGTGCCAATGCACGATGCGCGGTTGCAACGCGCGCACGATGCTGGCG
>JAFEEJ010000050.1 GCA_018241145.1 Pseudomonadota bacterium
CGATCGCTTCGATGGCAGGCTTCGCAGCGGCGGCCAGCAGCGCGCGCGTGCATTCGCCCAGCGCCTTCGGATCACCGAATGCGTGCGACAGCAGCAATTCCTCGCCGTCGGCGGCGAACAGGCGGAAGCGGAAGCCTTCCTTGTCGCGAAAGGTGGCGAGGCGAGCGCGTTTGTCCGCCGGCTTTTTCCTGTCGCGCATCCCTGCGGGCACCGCAAGGGGCCCCAATCCGACCGTTTCGCGCAACTGCCGCACGAACGGGGTCGCGATCGCGCGCGCTTTCGCCGCGCCTTCGCGCAGGATGTCCTCGATCTCGTCGGGATGCGCCATCAACCGCGCATAGTGTTCGCGCGCTTCGCCCAGCTCCGCATCGATCAGCGCCGCGAGTCGTTGCTTGGCTTCGCCCCAGCCCAGGCCATGCAGCAGCGCATCGCGGAATGCCGCGGTTTCGCTTTCCGAAGCAAAGGCGCGATGGATCGCGTACAGGCTGGATGAATCCGGATCCTTCGGTTCGCCCGGCTCGCGCGAATCGGTGACGATGCGCGCGATCGCCTCGCGCATCGCCTTCGATCCGCCTTCGAACAATGGCACCGTGTTGTCGTAGCTCTTGCTCATCTTGCGGCCGTCCAGCCCCGGCAACGTCGCAACGCGATCTTCGAGCACGACTTCCGGCAACACGAACGGATCGCCGTCGCGGCCGCTGGCGGCGCGCCAGGCCGCACCGTAGAGGTGGTTGAAACGCTGGCCGATGTCGCGCGTCATCTCGATGTGCTGCACCTGGTCGCGCCCGACCGGCACCACGTTCGCGTTGAACGCCAGGATGTCCGCCGCCATCAGCACCGGATACGCATACAGGCCGAGGTTGATGCCGGCATCCGGATCCTCGCCGGCCGCAGCATTCGCATCGACCGCGGCCTTGTAGGCGTGCGCGCGGTTCATCAGGCCTTTCGGCGTCACGCACGTCAACAGCCAGGTCAATTCCGGGATTTCGGGAATGTCGGACTGCCGGTACAGGGTCACGCGCTGAGGATCGAGTCCGCACGCCAGCCACGCCGCCGCGATTTCCAGCCGCGAACGCGCCACGCGCGCGGGGTCCTCGCATTTCACCAGCGCGTGGTAGTCGGCGAGGAAGAAGAAGGCATCGACATCGCGTTTGCGGCTTGCGGCGATCGCCGGGCGGATCGCGCCCACGTAGTTGCCGAGGTGTGGCGTGCCGGTCGTGGTGATGCCGGTGAGCACACGGAGGTTCATTGCATGACGGAGAGCGGTTCGTGGCCAGCCCGGGAGCATACAGCCCCGCCGCGCCATCCGCTCAGTTCGCGAGATCGCGCGGCGGCGGGCGTTCGTCCAGCGCGTGCAGGCCGCGCTGCTCCATGCGTGCGCGCAACAGCGCCTTGTCGGCGCGCCGCAGCGTGGAATCGAGCGGTTCGTCGCCTTCGCGCACCGACCAGCCCAGCGAGAAACTCGCGGGCGCGACCGCCGATGCCGCGCCGAGGCGGGTGGTGATCTCGCGCGCGGATTCTTCGGTGGCCTGCGTCAGGATAATCGCGAATTCGTCGCCGCCCAGCCGCACCACGGCGTCGCCGGCGCGCGAATTGCGCTGCAGCAACGCGGCGATCTCGCGCAGCACTTCGTCGCCGCGGTGGTGGCCGTGCTGGTCGTTGATCTGCTTGAAGTGGTCGACGTCCACCACCACGCATCCCCAACGCTGGTCGCGCGCCGCACGGGTGGCGAACAATTCGAGGTAGCGGCGGTTGTAGCACTGCGTCAGCGCGTCGCGCACGTTCTGCTCGCGCAACCGCGATTCGTACTGTTGCCGCAGCGTCACGTCCTGCGCCGAGCCGAGCACGTACGGCATCGGTTCGGCATCGGGGTAGTACACGCTGCGGTATTGCCATACGCGGCGCTCGCCGTTGCGCGCGACCAGATGGATCACGCCGGCGTCGCGGCGCTGGTTGTGGGTGCGTTCGAGGTATTCCTCGAACACCGCCTGCGATTCCTCGGCGATGAACTCGCCCAGGTTGCGGCCCAGCAATTCCTCGCGTTCGTAGCCCAGCGCCTGCGCCATGGCGGCATTGACGCGCAGCAGGCGGCCTTCGAGATCGTGCATCCAGACCATGCCGAGGCCCGACTCGACCAGGTCCGCGTAACGCCGCTCGGAGTCATGCAGGTCCTGTTGCAGGCTGCGTTCCGCGGAAAGGTCGCGCACGATCATCAAGCGCGCGGGGGTGCCGTCGAAGCGCAGCGTGCCGGTATCGGTCTGCGCATCGAATTCCTCGCCGTTCTTGCGGCGGTGCCGGTACGGCACGCTGCCGGGCGGCAGCCGGCGCGCATTGCCGCGCAGGTTTTCCTGCAGGCGCGCGGCATCGGCGGCGGAGCACAGGTCCGCGAGGCCCAGCTTGAGGATTTCCTCGTGGCCGTAGCCATAGCAGCGCAGGGCCGCGGGATTGGCGTCCAGCATCTGCAGGTCGCCGATCGCGAACAACACCACCGGCAACGGGTTGTTGTTGAACAGCGCACGCATCTCGTCGGCGCGCCGCTCGGCGAGCTGGCGCAGGTCGAGTTCCTCGGTGATGTCACGCGCGATGCCGAGCAGGCCGGTGACGTTGCCCCGGCTGTCGTGCAACGGCATCTTGGTGACGAGGAAGCTGCGTTCGCCCTGCCCCGGCACGTCCTGTTTCTCGCGGAACAGGGTGGGGACGCCGCGCTGCAGGCAGACGCGGTCGTTTTCCAGATATGCGATGGCGTTGTCGTCGTCCATCAGTTCGTCGTCACGCATGCCGATCAGCTCGGCGGCCCGCCGCCCGTACAACGACGCGGTGGTGACGTTGGCAAACCGGTAGCGGCTTTGCGCATCCTTGACGA
>JAFEEJ010000051.1 GCA_018241145.1 Pseudomonadota bacterium
GATCGCGATCTCCGCGACCCGCGATAACACCAGGAACTTTCCTGCCGTTGCCCGCCCTGAATTCTTTCTTGTCATCGGGAGTCCTCGCATGTTCAACCTCAGCATGTTCCGAAAGGCCTTGCTGCCTGCCTCCATTGCCGCCGTGGGACTGGCGCTCGCGGCCCAGGCCCAGGTCGATCCGGTTTCCGACCCGCATGCCACGCCCGTTTCCGTCATTTCCCCGCAGGATGCGGTTGCCACCGCCACGCCCATCAAGCACCTGGTGGTGATCTTCGGCGAGAACCGCTCGTTCGATCACTACTTCGGCACGTATCCGGTGGCCACCAATCCGCCGGGAGAGCCGGCGTTCGTGGCCAGGCCCTTGACGCCCGCCGTCGATGGATTGTCACGTCGTCTGCTTACGCACAATCCGAACGTCAACGCCGAGAACGGTGTCAACGGCATCAACCCGTTCCGCATCGATCGCACCCAGGCCAACACCGAGGGCCAGAACCACGGCTACACCCCGGAACAGCAAGCCTACGACGACGGCAACGCCGATCTCTTCCCGAAATACACCGGCAACAATAGCGTAGGCAGCGGTGGCACTTTCGGCACGCCGGGCCTGGTGATGGGCTATTTCGACGGCAACACCGTGACCGCGCTGTGGAACTACGCGCAACGTTTCGCGATGAACGACAACGCCTACACCGACACCTACGGGCCGTCGACGCCTGGGGCGGTCGCGGTTATCTCGGGCACCAACAATGGGGCGCGCGTGGTGCTCGGTTCGGCGGCCACGATTCCCGACGGACAAGGCGGTCTGACGTTGATCGGCGATACCGATCCCGCTTATGACGCCTGCTCGTCCAAATCCAGCACGATGCAGATGACGTCGAAGAACATCGGCGACCTGTTGAACGCCCACGACATCACCTGGGGTGGTTTCATGGGCGGCTTCAACCTCGACTCCGTCAACGCCAACGGCACCACCGGCTGCGCGCGCAGCACGTATTCCAGCGTGCTGGCCGCCACCAAGA
Organism: Pseudomonadota bacterium; assembly: GCA_018241145.1. Lineage (GTDB taxonomy): Bacteria > Pseudomonadota > Gammaproteobacteria > Xanthomonadales > Rhodanobacteraceae > 66-474. Next base: position 1,020 of record JAFEEJ010000051.1, read on the forward strand.
CGGATTACATCCCGCACCACAACTGGTTCCAGTACTACGCCACCACCGCGAATCCGAGGCATGCGCGTCCGACCTCGATCTTCCAGATCGGCCGCACTGACGACAAGGACGGCGGTGCGACGCCTGTGCACCACGAATACGACGTGCGCGACTTCTTCGCCGCCGTATCCGCGGGCAATTTCCCGTCGGTGAGCTACCTCAAGGCCCCCGCCGTCGGCGACGGTCATCCGGGCAACTCCGATCCGCTGGACGAACAGATCTTCATCGTCAAGGTGCTCAATTTCCTGCAGCGCCAACCCGACTGGAAGAACACCGCGGTGATCATTACCTATGACGATTCGGATGGCTGGTACGACCATCGCTATGCTTCGCCCAACACGTCGTCCTTCGATTCCTCCGCCGACCAGCTCAACGGTCCGGGCGTCTGCACCGGGCCGCATGCGCAACCCGGCGTGGGTGTGGTAAGCGGCGCGGTCAACGGCCGCTGCGGACCCGGCACGCGGGTTCCGTTCCTGGTCATCTCGCCGTATGCGCGCAGCAACCACGTCGCCCACCAGCAACTGACGCAATCCTCGGTGGTGCGTTTCATCGAGGACAACTGGCTGCAAGGCGAGCGTATCGGGCAGGGTTCGAACGATGCCACGGCCGGCGACATCATGGACATGTTCGACTTCCATCGTCCCAATGGCATCGCGACGCCGCGATTGTTCCTCGACCCGAACCAGGGCACGCCGATTGCCAGCCGCACACCTTGACGTTGCACGCGCAGACGCCGGCCGCAGCAATGCATCGCTGCGGCCGGATGTTCCTCAGGGAAAAATGCCCGCGCTCCTGCGGTCCCCCGGTGGGGCGGGCGATGGTGGCAGTGATCCCGCAATGATTCCCGATCAGGATTCCATGTCATCCGGACGGTCGAAGCCGTGCAGGCGTTTTCTTTTCAACGCTGCATCATGCGCGATCCTAATCGGCGGTTTTCTCGCGAGCCATGCCTTCGTCGCACGTTCTGCGCCGGCGAATCCCGCCGTCGTCGAAAACGAAGGCGTCAATCCGCATCCGTTGCGGCTGGAAATCCCCCCGGATACACCGCTGAGCGCGATGGCGCGACTGGGCAAGTCGCTGTTCTTCGACCCGCTGCTGTCCAGTTCCGGCCGGCAATCCTGCGCTTCGTGCCACAGTCCCGCCTATGGTTACAACCCGCCGAATGCGCTGACCGTGCAGGCGGGCGGCACCAACCTGCACAAGCCCGGTTTCCGGCCGCCGCCTTCGCTCGCCTACCTGTACCGACGGACGCCTTTCAGCATCGGCCCGGATGCGGCGGACAATGACGCGCCGGTCAATCTCGATGCGCTGGCCGCTTCGGCAAGCGGCATCCCGAAGGCCAAAAAGACGGCCGGCAGCGCGCCGGCGAGCGCGCCCATGGTGCCGCAGGGGGGATTCTTCTGGGACGGTCGCGCCGATTCGCTGCAACGGCAGGCGTACATCCCGTTGCTTAATCCGGTGGAGATGGCTAACGCCGGCATCGAAGAAGTGGCGCGCAAGCTGGCGCGCAGCCGCTATCGCAAGTCGTTTGCGCAATTGTTCGGTCCCAGTGTTTTCGACGATCCGCGCGCGCTGGTTTCCGAAGCCATGTTCGCCATCGGCCGTTTCCAGATCGAAGACCCGTCCTTCCATTCGTTTACCAGCAAGTACGACGCGTGGCTGCAGGGAAGGGCGCGCCTGACGCCGGCCGAGGCTCGCGGTCTCGCGCTGTTCAACGATCCGGCCAAGGGCAATTGCGCAGGTTGCCACCTGAGCCATGTCACCCGCGACGGCCTGCCGCCACTGTTCACCGACAGCCAATACGAGGCGCTGGGCGTGCCGCGCAATTCCGAATTGCCCGCCAACGCCGATCCGCGTTTTTTCGATCTCGGCCTGTGCGGCCCGTTCCGCAAGGACCTGGCGCGTCAGACCCGATATTGCGGCATGTTCCTCACGCCGACCCTGCGCAACGTGGACCAGCGCTTCGTGTTTTTCCACAACGGTGTTTACCAAACCCTCGAGCAGGTGCTGCAGTTCTACAACCTGCGCAGCGTGCAACCGGGAAAAATCTACCCGCGCGGCGCCGATGGCAAGGTCGAGCTTTACGACGATCTGCCGAAGGCCTATCGGGCCAACATCGATACCATCGATTTTCCGTTCAACCTGCACCGCGGCGATCCACCGCCGCTCGGCGACCA
>JAFEEJ010000052.1 GCA_018241145.1 Pseudomonadota bacterium
CGCCCACGCGTACCGGCTGGTCGATGCGGCGCCTCGCCAGCATCTCGGCGACGTTGCGCGGTTCGGGTTCGGCGGGCTGCGCGGGCTCGGCAACTTCCGGCATGGCCACTTGCGCGGTGACGATGTCGCCGGCTGCAGCCAGATCCATCACGCCCGCGGATTCGGAAGGCGGGTGCGCCGGGAATTCCGCTTTCGCCACGGCCGGCTGCGCGGGCGCGACGGGCGGGATGCTGCGCGCCGCCTGCATCGGACGCCGCGCGTTCTCGCTGCCATCGATGTGGCCGGCGGCCTGCTCCAGCACCGCGGCAAAGGCGTCGTCCTCGAGCGGTTTGTCGAGCACCAGATCGGAACCGTGGGGGCGGGTGCGGGCAAAGGTGATGACCTGCTTGCCGGCGCCGTGCGCCTTGAGCCATGCCATGTGCCCGAACAGGCTGTCCATGTCCACGATCGTCACGTCGGCATGCGCCAGGTCGGCCCATTCCCAGCGGTGCGACAGGCGCTCTTCGAGGCGCTGCAAGGCGGCCTGGAACAGCTCGGCGTCACCCGGTTCCAGTTCGGACAGGGCGATCCGGAGTCGGTGTTCCGCATGGGCATCCATGGCGACGGGCAGGGCGGACATGGCACGATCCTCGTTGGTCGATGCGTGCGTTCTTGCACACTTTGTGCCGTCCTGCGGGCCCGGATTTGTGAACGAAAGTGTCACGCCTCCATGGCTTCGGTCCGCGGCGCCCTGGCCTGCATGGCCCACAGCGCGGCGTAGCGCCCGGCGCGTTGCAGCAGTTGCGCATGGCTGCCGCGCTCGACGATGCGGCCATGGTCCAGCACCAGGATTTCGTCGGCCTCGACGATTGTGGAGAGACGGTGCGCCACGATCAGGGTGGTGCGGCCGCGCGCGATCTCGGCCAGCTCGGCCTGGATCACCTTTTCGGTGCGCGTGTCCAGCGCGGACGTCGCCTCGTCGAAGACGAGGATCGCCGGGCGCTTCAGCAGCGCGCGCGCGATCGCCACGCGCTGCTTTTCGCCGCCGGAGAGTTTCAGGCCGCGCTCGCCGACCTGCGCCTGATAGCCGTCCGGCAGCGACAGGACGAAGTCGTGGATGTGCGCGGCCTTCGCCGCGGCTTCCACTTCTTCGCGCGACGCGCCCGGGCGCCCGTAGGCGATGTTGTAGAAGATCGTGTCGTTGAACAGCACGGTGTCCTGCGGCACGATGCCGATCGCGGCGCGCAGGCTTTCCTGCGTGACGCCGCGGATGTCCTGGTCGTCGATCGTGATGCGTCCGCCGGTGACGTCGTAGAAACGGAACAGCAGCCGCGACAGCGTGGACTTGCCCGCGCCGGTCGCGCCGACCACCGCGATCGTGCGGCCGGAGGGAATCGCGAAATCCACGTCGAACAGGATCTTCCGCTGCGGATCGTAGGCGAACGACACGTTCTCGAAGCGCACGTTCGCGCCGCGCAGTTGCAGCGGCTTCGCGCCCGGCGAGTCCTGCACTTCGGCGTGTTCGTCCAGCAGCGCGAACATGCGTTCCATGTCGATGATGCCCTGCTTGATCTGCCGGTAGGTGAAGCCGAGCATGTTCAGCGGGATCGACAACTGCAACAGCAGGCCATTGACCAGCACGATCGTGCCTACCGAAAGTTCGTGGTGCGCCACGCCGACGGCCGCCATCGCCATCAACACCGTCAGGCCGAGGGCGATCACCAATGCCTGCGCGCCGTTCAACACGGCCAGCGAGGATTCGGTCTTCACCGCCGCGTCTTCGTAGCGGCGCAGGTCCGCGTCGTAGCGGCGTGCCTCGAATTCCTCGTTGCCGAAATACTTGACCGTTTCGTAGTTGAGCAGGCTGTCCACGGCGCGCGCGTTGGAAAGGCTTTCCACCTCGTTCATCGCGCGCACGCCGGCGGTGCGCCACTCGCTGATCCAGATGGTCGCGGCGATGTAGACGGCCATCGTCGCCAGCGTGATCACCGCATAACGCCAGTCGAGCTTGTACAGCAGCACGCCCGTCACCATCGCGATCTCGACCAGCGTCGGCACGATGTTGAACACCACCCACCCGAGCAGGTTGTAGACGCCGCGCGTGCCGCGCGAGATGTCGCGACCGACGCCGCCGGTGTGGCGATCCAGATGGAAGCGCAGCGACAATCGGTGCAGGTGGCGGAACGCGTCCAGCCCGGACGCGCGCATCGCGCGCTGGCTGACGCGTTCGAACACGGTGTCGCGCAACTGGCTGAACACCGCGCCGATCAGGCGCAACAGGCCATAGACGGCGATCAACGCGACCGGCACCGCCAGCAGGGCGATGCGCGGATCGAGGCGATCCACGATCGCGGCGAACGCCCACGGCACGGCGGTGCTTGCCGCCTTGCCGCCGATCAGCAGCGCCATCGCGGCGACCATGCGCCCCGGGAATCCCTTGATGTACGGCCACAACATCGCCAGCGCGCGGCGTTCGTCGGCGCGGTGGCGCGGCGGTTCCGCCCGCGAGCCTTCGCTGGTTCCGGCGGCGTCCGACGCGGACGATGAAGGGAGGGTGTCGTGGTGTTGCGGTGTCTCCGCCACCGTGGCCGTTTCGTTGCCGCTGCGCGGCGCGGCGGTCGCGTGCGGCGTCACCGCGCCTGCCGGCATGTCGCCGGGATCGGGTGGTGAGGGGCGCGTGGTCATCCGCGCATCATGGGGGCGAAAGCGCGCACCTTCCAGTACGGGTCGCAGGCAATCGGATCAAAGTGCGGCCACGAAGCCCTAGGCCATGGATGGAGGCTCTGGCCGCTTGTAGTATGGAATGGGAATGAGGCTTGGCCACTCGCCGTCCATTCCATCGAGCTGCGATCAGGGAAGATTGAAAAGGAGAACCCATGCCCTGCCTGATGGTGTTGCTTGCGTTGTGCATCCCGCGCGTGGTGATCGTGCTGCTGTGGCTGTTCACCCAATGGTTCACGGGTCTCTTCTCCAATCCGCTGTGGCCGGTGCTGGGTTTCGTGTTCCTGCCCACCACGCTGCTGTGGTACACCGCCGTGCTGCACTGGTTCCACGGCCAGTGGACGCTGGTGCCCATCGTCGGCATCGTGATCGCGCTGCTGATCGATCTTTCCCCGGCAAGCGGGCGCCGGGCTTGGCGCTGACACGAACCCGCTGACGCGGATCGACGCTTCCCGCGAGCCCCGCCCCGGTCCGGACCGCCAGTCCGGCCGCCGGTCGGTACGGATGATGCAAAGGACGGCTCAGACGACCACCAGGGGGAAGTCGCATGAGCCAGTCCATCGAGCGTTACTACATCCACGGCGACGAATCGGAAACCGCGCCCGGCACCTACTACTGCAGGAACTGCGGGGTCTTCCGCTCGTCGGAACACTTCGAAACGCCCTGCTTCGGCGAAAACCACGGCAGCATCTACGCGCGCGATCGCGAGCGATTCCGGGCCGCGCGCAAGATCGCACCGCTGAACCGCCCCGTGCGGCCGCACCACATCATGGACAGGTTCGCCATCTGACGTTCCGCATGCGGGTGGCTCCACGGGGGAAGAACCGTCGCCACCTGCGCGGAGAGTTTCTGGTGTGCGACATGATTGTCGTTGATGGGCGCC
>JAFEEJ010000053.1 GCA_018241145.1 Pseudomonadota bacterium
CCGCCGTCCGGCAACCTTGCGGCCTATGTTGCCTATCAGCAGGGTAACGCGTATTTCGACCTTGGCACCGAAGCGAGTTTTCACCAGGCCATCGACGCATTCGGCGAAGCAATTCGCCTCGATCCGAACTACGCGGCCGCGTATGCGCGATTGTCCTACACATGGGCAATGCTCGGCGACCAGTGGGTGGGAACCGAACCAATGGCTCCGGCGTATGCGAAGGCACGCGCGGCTGTCGACACCGCGCTCAAGCTCGATCCCGAATCCGCGCTGGCTCATCTGGCGCGTGCGTTTCTGCTTCAAGCAGCCGACTTTGACTGGACAGGCGCCGAGTCCGAGTCCCGCCGCGCCTTGCAATTGGCGCCCGACGATGCCGGAGCGCAATTTGCGCTGGCAAGCGTGCAGGGGCCCACGGGGAAAGTGCAGCAAGGAGTCGACTTGGTGCGCGAGGCATTGGTCGCCGATCCGCGACGTGCTTACTGGTACTACCGGTTAAGCCAATACGTTTCCGGTCTGGGCCACAACAACGCCGCCAAGCAGGCGATCACCACCGCGATTGCCCTGCAGCCCACGTCAGCAGCTTTTCATGCGCAGCTTGCCATGGTCGAAATCGGCAGGGGCGACGCCAAGGCTGCGCTGACTGTGGCACAACAGGAACCGGATGAGGGCTGGCGCGAGACTGCCATGACGATGGCCCTGCAGGTCGGCGCCGATCGTGCCGCCGCCGACGCCGCACTGAAGACCTTCATCGCGAAGGATGCCAATTGGGGCGCCTACCAAATTGCCGAGGTGTATGCACTGCGTCGCGATCCCGACAACACGTTTCTGTGGCTCGATCGCGCCTGGAGCAATCGCGATACGGGCATTTACTACCTTTTGTTCGATCCCTTCATCCTGCGCTACCGCGACGACCCGCGTTTCGCCGCGTTCTGCAAGAAGGTCGGCCTGCCCGCCACCACCGATGCGGTGGCGATGAAATGAGCGCGGATACGCCCCGGCAGTGGTCGTTCTTCGCGGAACTCAGGCGCCGCAACGTGCTGCGCGCGGCGGTGCTGTACGTGGGCGCCGTGTGGGCGCTGGCGCAGGGGATCGCGCAGCTTGGCCCGAGCTTCGGTGCACCGGAGTGGATCACGCGCGGCTTCGTGATCGCCGCGGCGGTCGGCTTTCCGTTCTGGCTGGTATTCGTCTGGATTTACCAGATCACGCCGCAGGGCATTCGCCGCGAGAGCGAGGTCGCGCCGGATGAATCGGTCGCGCACCGCACCGGGCGCAAGCTGGATTTCGCGATCATCGCGGTGCTGGCCGTTGCCGTGCTGCTGCTGTTGGGCAACCAGTTCGTGTGGCACAAGGGGATCGTTCAATCGCCTTCCACAATGGGGCTGGCGGCGGCGAACGTTCCGCAGAAATCGGTCGCGGTGCTGCCCTTCGTCAACGAGGGCGGCAACAAGAGCGAACAGTTTTTTTCCGATGGCTTGTCCGAAGACCTGATCACCGCCTTGTCGCAAGCCAACGGCTTGAAGGTCATCAGCCGCAATTCGGCATTCCAGTTCCGCGACAGCAAGGACGATGCGAAGACCATCGGTGCAAAACTCGGCGTCGCACACCTGCTGGTGGGCAGCGTGCAGCATGCCGAGGCCGTGGTGCGCATCACCGCAATGCTGGTGAATGCCGCCGATGGCAGCATCGTGTGGTCGCAGCGTTACGACAGGCCGTACACCGACCTGTTCGCATTGCAGGACGAAATCACGACTGCCGTGGCCGATGCATTGAAGGCGAAGCTGTTGAGCGCGCCCGGCATGGTGGTGCAAAACGATCGTCCGCCGAGCGGCAACCTCGCCGCCTACGCGGCCTACAAGCACGGACGTGCCTACGGTGCACTCGGCAACGAAGCCGATCTGCGGCGTTCGATCGATGCCTTCGACGAAGCGATCAGGCTCGATCCGCGTTACGCGGCGGCGTATGCGCGGCTGTCCCTGGCATGGAACGCGCTCGCCGCACAGGCAATGGGCGGAAAGGAGGCGGCACAGGCAAACGCGCGCGCCCGCAATGCGGTGAATACCGCGCTGCGTCTGGACCCGGATTCCTCGCTCGCGCATCGCTCGCTCGCGTACCTGCTTCTCAATGTGGACATGGACTGGACGGCTGCCGAGGCACAGGCCCGGCGCGCGCTGCAACTCTCGCCCAAAGAGGCATCCGCGCAATTCGACCTGGGCATCGCGACGGCTTCGCTGGGACAGGTGCGGCAGGCGGTGGAGCTGACGCGACAAGCGCTGGTCACCGATCCGCGCGATGACGATTCGTACTATTGGCTGTCGTCCTACCTGGCCGGACTGGGGCGGCTGGACGAGGCGCGCGCGGCGATCGATGCCGCGATCGTGCTGCAGCCCGGCGCGGACGGATATCACGGACAGCTCGCCATCATCGAGGTCCTGCGCGGCGATGCGAAGGCCGCGCTGGCCGCCGCAAAGCAGGAACCTCCGGGCACATGGCGCGACTACGCGATGGCCTTCGCCTTGCAAGTCGGCCGCGACGCGAAAGCGGCGGACGCCGCACTCGGGAAACTGGTCGCCCACCACGCCGACGACGGCACCTATCAGATCGCACAGGCGTATGCGTTGCGCCGCGATGCCGACGAGATGTTCCGGTGGCTGGAACGCGCCCGGGAGAGCCGCGACCCCGGCATCGGCTATCTGCTCTTCGACCCACTGATCCTGCGCTACAAGGACGATCCCCGTTTCGCCGCGTTCGCGAGGAAAGTCGGGCTGCCCACCACCACCGACGCGGTGGCGATGAAATAAGTGGCGATTCGCCCATCTGCGCGGGGCGCCCCGATTGGCTACACTTTGCGACACTGGAAGCCGGCCTGTTGCCGGCGGGCAGCGGATGCGGATCGTGGGGGCTGCACGATCATTCTTCGTCGAACTCAGGCGCCGCAACGTGCTGCGCGCGGCGGTGTTGTACGTGGGTGCCGTATGGGCGCTGGCGCAGGGGATCGCGCAGCTTGGCCCGAGCTTCGGTGCACCGGAGTGGATCACGCGCGGCTTCGTGATCGCCGCGGCGGTCGGCTTTCCGTTCTGGCTGGTATTCGCGTGGATCTACGAATTCACGCCACAGGGCATCAAGCGTGAGAGTGAAGTCGCGCCGGGCGAATCCATCACGCACCGCACCGGGCGCAAGCTGGATTTCGCGATCATCGCGGTGCTGGCCGTGGCCGTGCTGCTGCTGCTGGGCAACCAGTTCGTGTGGCACAAGGGGATCTTGCAGGGGTCGCCGGCCCTGACCATGGCCGCAGCGATGATTCCGCAGAAATCGGTCGCGGTGCTGCCGTTCGCGAACGAAAGCGGCAAGCAGGACGAGCGGTTCTTTTCCGACGGGCTGTCGGATGACCTGATCAACGCCTTGTCGCAGTTCGACGGGCTCAAGGTCATCAGCCGCAATTCGGCATTCCAGTTCCGCGACAGCAAGGACACCGCTGCGAAGATCGGTCAGCTGCTGGGCGTCGCGCACCTGCTGGAAGGCAGCGTGCAGCGCGCGGGCGACGAGGTACGCATCACCGCGACGCTGGTGAATGCCGCCGAGGGCAGCATCGCGTGGTCGCAGCGTTACGACAGGCCGTACACCGACCTGTTCGCATTGCAGGACGAAATCACGACTGCCGTGGCCGATGCATTGAAGGCGAAGCTGTTGAGCGCGCCCGGCATCGTGGTGCAGAGCGACCGGCCACCTGGTGGCAACATCGATGCGTATATGGCGTATCAACACGGCATCGCCTATGCCGCGCTGAACACCGAAGCCAGCTTGCACCAAGCCATCGACGCCTTCAGCGAGGCCGTCCGGCTGGATCCGAAGTATGCGGCGGCGTATGCGCGGTTTTCCAATACGTGGGCCAACCTCGCCGCGCAGTTCCTCGGGGGTGCGCAGGCAGCACAGGCTTACGCCAACGCGCGCAAGGCGGCGGCCACCGCACTAACGCTGGATCCGGGTTCCGCCCTGGCGCATCAAGCGCGCGCGTATGTGCTCCTGAATGCAGACATGGACTGGCGCGGCGCCGAGGCCGAATACCGGCAAACGTTGCAACTTGCACCCAACAGCGCCGGGGCGCAGTTTGCGCTGAGCAACACGCTGGCCGTGTTGGGGCAGGTGCGGCAAGCGGTGGGCCTGATCCGCAAGGCGCTCGTCGGCGATCCGCGCCATGCACAGTGGTACTACTGGTTGAGCGCCTATCTCTCTGCAGCGGGCCAACCGGATGCGGCGCGGCAGGCGATCGGCACGGCGATCGCCCTGCAGCCCGGCGCATCCACCATTCACGAGCAACTCGCCATCGTTGAAATCCTGCGCGGCGATGCCAAGGCCGCGCTGGCCGCCGCGCAAGCCGAACCAGCGGGGCCGTGGCACGATGTCGCGATGGCGCTGGCGTTGCAGATCGGTCCCGATCGCGCCGCCGCCGATGCCGCGCTGAAGGCGTTGCTTGCAAAGTACTCGGAAGTGGCCCCCTACCAGATCGCCGAGGTGTATGCGCTGCGCCGCGATCCCGACAACACCTTCAAGTGGCTGGATCGCGCCTGGGCCGGTCACGATCCGGGTGTCCAGTCGCTGCTGTACGATCCCTTCATCCTGCGCTACAAGGACGATCCCCGTTTTGCCGCGTTCGCGAGGAAAGTCGGGCTGCCCACCACCACCGACGCCGTGGCGATGAAGTGAATTCAATGCGGCGGTGCCGCCGCGGCATCCGCCTGCAAGGTGTGCAACAGGCTGTCGATCGAATCCACGATGCGGTCGCTGGCGTCCAGCAGCGCGGCGGCGAGCACGGCGGGCAAGTCGTCGGGGGCGGCGCGCAACGCCGCGGCCAGGACGCGCTGCTCATCGCGCAACCGGAACGATTCGACCGGAGCGCGACCGTCGCGCAAGGCATGCGTGGCTGCGGTGA
>JAFEEJ010000054.1 GCA_018241145.1 Pseudomonadota bacterium
GACGAGCCCGGCTTGTGCCGCGGTACGCGCCGGCGACGTCGTCACCGCGGAGGAATCCGACGACGCGCAATCGCCGACGCGAGTGAACGCGAGATCCTCGTAGTCGTAACTGAAGTCCGCATCCGGATCGACCTTGGTCAGGCGCAATGTGGGCTCCCCGCTGACCGGGAAGGTCAGCCATGCTTCGGCGTCGCCGTGCGCCCACTGCACGAGGTAACGATCGCCCACGCGCATCACCGGTCCTTCCAGGGTGGGCGATTTCAGCGAAGCGAAGCGCACGCCCTCGCCTTGCGCACAGATCGACGCTTCGCCGAACCACGGATCGCGCCACACGCCCAGCTGCGCGGACAGCTCCTTCGGCGTTGCCGGCGTGCGCGAGGACGTGTCCGGCACGCGCGAGGCATGTTGCGCGTCCTCTTCGCGCTGCAATTCGTCGGCGTAGCTCGCCACGCTGCGTGCGTCCTGCGGTGCGGTGAAGGTTTTCAGCAGCACCTGGTCCAACACCGAGCGCGCGTCTTCCGCATCGGCGTTGATCAGGATCACGAAGCCGGACTTCCGGTCCGGCAACAACGTCAGCGCCGAATACATGCCCGACAGCGTGCCGGTGTGCGACACCGTCCACTCGCCGTCCACGCCGGCGATGCGCCAGCCGTACCCGTAGGCGAAGAAACGCGTGCCGTCCCAGTCGCGCCGCTGCCGCGAGATCGGCATCGGCGTGTACGGCGTCCATTCGGACTGGCGCTGCGCCGGCGCGAGCCATTGCAACTGCGCCGGCGTGGGCGCCAACCAGTTCATCGCCCAAACCAGCATGTCGTGCAGGCTGCAGCGGATGCCGCCGGCGGCTTCCATCGTGGCCGGATGGATCTCGGCGCCATCCGCATCCGTCACGACGTAGCGATCGCCCTTGCGCGCGTGCGGCTGCGCGACGTTGCCGACTTCGTCGCGATTCCATTCGCCGACCTGGCAACGCGTCATGCGCAGCGGTTCGAAGATCTCGCGACGCACGAGTTGTTCGTACGGCGCGCCACCCGCCCTGGCCGCGACTTCTCCGGCGACCACGTACAACAGGTTGTCGTACGCGTAACCCGCGCGGAAGTCGTAGGCCGGCTTGAGGTAACGCAGGCCGTGGATGATGTCGGCGCGCGTGAAATCGTTCGGCTCCGGCCACAGCATCAGGTCGCCGGCGCCTTCGGGCAAGCCGCTGTGGTGCACCAGCAGGTCGCCGACCTGGAAATGTCGTGTCACCCAGGGGTCGGACATCGCGAAGTCCGGCAGGTATTCCACCACCGGGTCGTCCCAGCGCAACTTGCCCTGTTGCACCAGCCGCGCCAGCACGGTCGAAGTCATCGCCTTGCTGTTGGATGCGATCTTGAACAGCGTGTCGGAGTCGATCGGCTTGCCGGAACCCGCCGCGAGCTCCCCCACCGTGCGCGTGTAAACGACCTTGCCGCGATCGATCACGCCGACCGCGAGGCCCGGCAGGTGGTAACGCGCGACCACGGCATCGACCAGCGGATCGTACTTGCTTCTTGACTGATCGGCGCTCAATGTGGCAGAGACGCAGATCAACAGCAACAGAACGATCGACACCGTCGAAGCGCGCCGCCAGCGCTTCACGCCTCCCCTTTCAAGGGGGAGGTCGGGAGGAGGATGGTGAGATCTCATCTCGATCACGGTTCGACACCATCTGCACCCTGCCACATTACGGACTCGCATGTCCCGTGCTGGTCACGCAACCCGGCCCCGGGTCTCCTGTTTCGCGCGCCCATCGACGCGCGAACCTGCGGTTTGCGAAGGCGGCGGACTCCCCTTGAAGGGGAATGCCGGCAAAAGAACTGAAACGAGGGGGCGCAGGACATCGCGCCGGGAGCGGCACACGCGGGGGGACGTGGCCGACGCGAGGGAGAGTGGTTGAACGCGCCCCCTCGCTCCAGTTCTCTTGCTCGAACGCTTCGAGCCCGACAGCGGCCTGGTTCAATGTTTGGCGGCATCGTGCTCCACTTCGCGCCATACGCGCAGCAGGTTGCCGCCCCAGATTTTCGCGATGTCGGCGTCGCTGAAACCGGCCCGACGCAGGGCGGTCGTGACATTGCGCGTCTGCGAAGCGTCCATCCATCCGGTGATGCCGCCGCCGCCGTCGAAATCCGAAGCGATGCCGACGTGGTCGATGCCGGCGACCTTCGCGACGTGTTGGATATGCGCGACCAGATCGTCCACCGACGGCAGCGGATAGTTTTTCTGGATCGCGGCCATGCCTTGCAACGTGACCGGCAGATAGTCGTCCGCCTCGCTGTCGTATTCCTTCTGTCCCAGCTGTTTGGCGATGCGCGCCTGCAAGGCGTCTTCGGCCTTCTTCCGCGCCGGATCGTCCTTCAGGAATTCCTTGTAGGCCACCACCTGGATCACGCCGCCTTTCTCCGCGATCGCGCGCAGCAGGTCGTCGGGGAGGTTGCGCGGGTTGTCCACCAGCGCGCGCGCGGACGAATGCGAGGCGATGATCGGCGCGGTCGAAACCTTCAATGCATCGCGCACGCAGTTGTCGGATGCGTGCGAGACATCCACCATGATGCCGAGCCGGTTGGCGCGCGCCACCGCCTCGCGGCCGAACGGCGTCATGCCGTGGTCGCCGGCGCTGTTCATCGCGGGCTCGCCGTGTCTGGTGTCCGGCAGCGAACTGGTGCACAGGTCGTCGTTGCCGACGTGCACCAGGCCGAGGTAACGCGCGCCACGATCGTACGCGGCATCCAGACGATGCAGGTCGTGGCCCAGCGAATAGGCGTTCTCGATGCCGATCATCGCGGAAAGCAGGCCCGCCTGATGATTGGCCAGCACCTGCTCCGGCGTGGTCGCCAGGCGGATGCGATCCGGGTACATCATCAGCATGCGGCCGATCGCGTCGTACTTCTGCTCCGCCTGATCGACGGCTTTGGCATATCCCGCGGGCGTCAGCGGCCCCTGCGGCACCCACACGATGAAGAACGCCGAGTTCAGCCCACCGCGTTCCATCTTGCCCAGATCGACATCCAGCGGTGTGGCCTTGCCGACATCGAAACGCGGCTCGCGCATGTACGCGAAGGGAATGTCCACGTGCGTGTCCAGCGTGATCGGCGGGTCGGCCGGCGCGCAAAGCGCAACCGCGGGCGCGATCGTGCCGATCAGTAATGCAAGCAGGCGTGTGCGGGTCGAAGGCATGTCGGGAATCCAGGTTGATGATCGTCAGGGGCGCACGGGATCAATCCGTCGGGACGCCGGCATCGCGCAGGCGCTGCCGCAGGCGATCGAGCTTGTCGCCATAGCGCGCGCTGCGCGCGGTGTCGCGACGCATGGGTTGCCGCACCTGCGCGGCGCTGGGTGCGCTCTGCACGGTGCGCGTCGTCTTGTGGAATTCGAGGCACGCGGGATCGAACGGCAATCCGCAGAAATCCAGCAGGCGCCGAATCCGGGTTTCCGGCTCGGCGACCAGCGCCTCGTATTGCAGATCGAACACGCGGTCAGGATATTTCTCCCGCCAGAAACGCGTCAGGCGCAGGAAGTCGATGCAGTAATCGGCCATCTCGTCCAGGTCGCAGGCAAAACCGCTGCGTTCGCTGAAACACTGGCGCATGCACGCGAGGCAGGTCTCCACCGGATCGCGGCGGACGACGACCACGCGCGCCGCCGGCATCATCGCCAGTGCCGCGCCGACCAGATACCAGGTGACCAGGCTCTTGTCGGTGAAGCGCGGTTTGCGCTCGCGCCAGCGCGCGGTGCGCGCGAGATATTCGCGGCCGAGCCGGTTCCAGTCCTGCGCCGTCGCGTCCGGCACCCACAACGGGAAGGCCGAGTCGCGGCGTGCGGTTTCCGCGTCGATCACCTCGGTGAGGTCCTTGATCTCGTTCGCACCCTCCACTTCCGGGTGCGATGCCAGGATGTGCTCGACCAGCGTCGAGCCGGAACGCGGGATGCTGACGATCAGGATGGCTTCGCGGCCGAGTTGCGGATCCACGGGCGGCGGCGTGCCGTTTTCGGACACGCGCAGGATGGCATCGACGCGCTTGCGTTCCCCGGCGGCATCCCATTTCACGCGGCGGCGGCGGGAAGCATTCGCCACGCCGAATACATCGAAAGCCTGTGCGTAGTCGCCCTGGTCCTCCAGCGCCTTCGCGTAAGTGAAACCCAGCAGTTCGCGATGGCGGGGCGACAAATCAACGCGCGACAGCGCACGCTGCAAACGCGCGACATCCGCGGTTTCGAAGCCGACGGTGTTGAGTTGCGAAAGCCCGAACCAGCCTTCGGCGTTGTCGGGATCGCGGCGCAGGACTTCGCGGAATCCCGTGATCGCAACGTCGATCCTGCCTCGGCTCGCATCCGCCTTGGCCATCGACAACCGTGCCGACAGGTGTGAAGGATCGAGATCGAGCGCGCGACCCAGCGCGTCGACCGCCTCTTGCGTGTGCGCCTGCTGCTTCAGCGCCTCGCCGAGATTGAACCATGCCGACGCGGAATCCGGGGCGAGTTCGCACGCGCGCCGCAAGTGCACGATGCCTTCGTCGATCCTGCCTTGTTCGTACAACGCGATCCCGAGGCAGACGCGCAGATCCGAATCCTCCGGCCAGACGCCAAGTACCCGCCGGAAGCAATCGAGCGCCCTGGCATGGTCGCCGCGCCGTTGCACCGCCATCCCCAGCAGGCGGATGGCTTCCGGCTCATCCGGCGTCAGCGCCAGCACATTGGTCAGCGACCGCTCGACGGCGTCGAATTGCTGCTGATCC
>JAFEEJ010000055.1 GCA_018241145.1 Pseudomonadota bacterium
GACGACGACGTAGCCGGCGTTCGTGAAATGCAGGCCCCAGTAGACCATTTGCGTGGCATCGAGACCCCATGAGTGCAACAACACCACGCTGCCCCGCGCGGGAGGTGGCGGGTGCTCACTCTGAGGCGGGTTCCAGCTGAAATTCGCCGAGAAGCTGCCGGGCTGGATCACGATCTTGTCGGTGATGTCGAGTGCCTGCGGCATTCCGTACCAGTAGGCGATGCGCAAACCTTCACCGGTATGGAAATCGCGCGCCTGGTAGTTCGGTGGTGAATCTTCGAGGACTTTGACGAATTGGGCGGAAGGCCGGTTGTGCCCCGGTTGTTCAATGTAATGCGCTGCCACCGACACGCAGCCGCTCAAACCGGACAACGCGATCCACAACAGCCGGCGCCATGCGTGCATTCCCTCCCCCGCGGTGCGCGCCATCATGTGGGATGGCGTTCCATGCGGCAGGTTAAGGTCCGGGAGCGTCGGGATCAAGAAATCGCGGCAGCTTGGCGCTTTTGCTGCACTGCGGTAGGCTGGCCGCTTTCCCGACTGCTCGATGCCGGATCGCACCGCCGCCATGCAGGAAGCCCACGACTCCAGCACTTACGACCCCCGCGCGATCGAATCCGCCGCGCAGAAGTTCTGGGCCGACACGCACGCCTTCGAGGTGAAGGAGGATCCCGCGCGCGAGAAGTTCTATTGCCTGTCGATGCTGCCGTACCCGAGCGGCGCGCTGCACATGGGCCACGTGCGCAACTACACCATCGGCGACGTGATCTCGCGCTTCCAGCGCATGCAGGGGAAAAACGTGTTGCAGCCGATGGGCTGGGATGCCTTCGGCCTGCCGGCGGAAAATGCGGCGATCGCGCGCGGCGTGCCGCCGGCGCAGTGGACGTACCGGAACATCGAACACATGCGCGCGCAGTTGCAGGCGATGGGTTTCGCCATCGACTGGTCGCGCGAATTCGCCGCGTGCAAGCCGGACTACTACGTGCACGAACAGCGCATGTTCGTGCGGCTGTTCAGGCAGGGCATGGTGTATCAGAAAAACAGTGTGGTGAACTGGGATCCGGTGGACCAGACCGTGCTTGCCAACGAACAGGTCGTGGACGGGCGCGGCTGGCGTTCCGGCGCGATCGTCGAGAAGCGCGAAATCCCGCAGTGGTTCCTGAAGATCACGCATTACGCGCAGGAACTGCTGGACGGGCTGGACAAGCTGCCCGGCTGGCCGGAAGCGGTCAAGACCATGCAGCGCAACTGGATCGGCCGCAGCGAAGGACTCGAGATCCATTTCGAAGTCGAAGGCGCGAGGGAACCGCTGACGGTGTTCACCACGCGCCCCGACACGCTGATGGGCGCGACCTTCCTGTCCATCGCCGCGGAACATCCGCTGGCCGTGCGCGCGGCGCAGGAAGAGCCGCGCATCGCGCGCTTCATCGAGGAGTGCAAGCACGGCGGCGTGTCCGAAGCGGAACTGGAAACGCAGGAAAAGCGCGGCGTGGACACCGGGCTGGTGGCGATCCATCCGGTGACCGGCGAAAAGCTGCCGGTCTGGATCGCCAACTTCGTGTTGATGGGCTACGGCACGGGCGCGGTGATGGCGGTGCCGGGCCACGACCAGCGCGACTGGGAATTCGCGCAGAAATACGGCTTGCCCATCCGGATGGTGATCGTCGATCGCGCGGTGCTCGATGCCGCGGCGGAGATCGAGCTCGACCTCGCCAAGGGCGTCGGCGCCGATCCGGTAAGCGCGGCGTTGCAGGGCCGCAGCATGGATGCCTACGACACCATCGCCGCGGTGCAATCGGTCGGGGATTTCGAACGCCGCATCCAGCAGGATCGTGCGTTCACCGAACACGGCTGGCTGGTGAATTCCGGCGAGTTCGACGGCATGGATTTCGAGCAGGCCTTCGCCGCGATCGCCGCGCGGCTGCAGCGCGATGGCAAGGGCGCGCGGCGCGTCAACTGGCGCCTGCGCGACTGGGGCGTGTCGCGGCAACGCTACTGGGGCTGCCCGATCCCGATCATCCATTGCCCGAAATGCGGCGCGGTGCCGGTGCCGGAGGACCAGTTGCCGGTGGTGCTGCCCGAGGACGTGGCGGACGTCTATTTCAAAGGCGGTGGCGTGCGGTCGCCGTTGAAATCCGATCCGGAATGGCGCAAGACCACGTGCCCGCAATGCGGCGGTCCGGCGACGCGCGAAACCGACACCTTCGACACCTTCATGGAGTCGAGCTGGTATTACGCGCGCTACACCTCGCCGGGTGCCGCGGAGATGGTGGACGCGCGCGCGAATTACTGGCTGCCGGTGGACCAGTACATCGGCGGCATCGAGCACGCGATCCTGCACCTGCTGTACTTCCGCTTCTACCACAAGCTGCTGCGCGACGCCGGCATGGTGCATTCGGACGAACCGGCGGCCAACCTGCTGTGTCAGGGCATGGTGGTGGCGGAAACGTTCTACCGCGAGAACGCGGAAGGCCAGCGCGAATGGATCAATCCCGCGGACGTGGCGATCCGGCGCAACGAACGCGGCCACGTGGTCGGCGCGACCCTGAACGCGGACGGCCAGCCGGTGAAGATCGGCCCGACCGAGAAGATGTCGAAGTCGAAGAACAAC
Source organism: Pseudomonadota bacterium (assembly GCA_018241145.1). Lineage (GTDB taxonomy): Bacteria > Pseudomonadota > Gammaproteobacteria > Xanthomonadales > Rhodanobacteraceae > 66-474. The sequence goes on from JAFEEJ010000055.1 coordinate 2,612, forward strand.
GGCGTCGATCCGCAGAGCATGATCGACAAGTACGGCGCCGACACGGTGCGGCTGTTCTCGATGTTCGCCGCGCCGCCGGAGCAGTCGCTGGAATGGAACGAGGCCGGCGTCGAAGGCATGGCGCGCTTCCTGCGCCGCTTCTGGCGCGAGGTGATGACGCACGCATCGCAGCCGGACCACCCGGTCGTGGATCCTTTCGCCTTGAATCCGGAGCAGAAAACCTTGCGCCGGCTGGTGCACGAAACCATCGCCAAGGTCGGCGACGACATCGGCCGCCGGCATGCCTTCAACACCGCGATCGCCGCGTTGATGGAGCTGCTCAACCATGTCTCGAAGTTCGACGACACGAGCGGGCAGGGCCGTGCGGTGCGCCACGAAGCGCTGGAAGCGATGGTGCTGCTGCTGGATCCGTTCACGCCGCATGCCAGCCACGCGCTGTGGCAGGCGCTGGGACATCGCGAGACCCTGGTCGAGGACGTGCGCTGGCCGAAGGCCGATCCGTCCGCGCTGCTGCGCGAACTCGTCACGGTCGCGGTGCAGGTCAACGGCAAGCTGCGCGGCACCATCGACTTGTCGCCGAATGCGACACGCGAGGAAGCCGAACGTGCCGCGCTGGCGGAACCCGGCGTGGCGAAGTTCCTCGCCGGGCAAACACCGCGCAAGCTGATCGTGGTGCCGGGCAAGATCGTCAATATCGTCGTTTGAGGAAAGGCGGGGTCACAAGGCGGAGGACAGCAAATGCCGCAAAAGCGGGATTCCGGGTTCCGCGCTGGCGCGCGGCCCCGGAATGACGACATCGTTGTTATGCTTTCGCCGATTCCCGATTCCCGATTCCCGATTCCCGATTCCCGATTCCCGATTCCCGATTCCCGATTCCCGCACCCATGCCCAGCGGAGCTTCCATGATCAAGCAGCGGTTGCAAATGGCGGTGTGCATCGTGGGCTTCGGGATGCTCTGCGCGTGCGGTTTCCACCTGCGCCAGAGCGCGGCGCTGCCCGCGCCGATGCAGCAGCGGGTGTATCTGAATGTCGCCGGCGGCGGCGAGTTGCCGCGGGAACTGGCGGGCGCGCTGAATTCGCGCAAGATCGAAGTGCTGGATACCTCGACGCCCGGCGCGGCCGAACTGGACGTCAATGCGCAATTCCGCACCGACATCCTGACCTCGACCGGTTTCGCGCGCGTCGGCGAATACGCGGTCCGTTACCACGCCGTATTCTCGCTGAAGGACGAACAGGGCAATGTGGTGATTCCGCAGCAGGGCATCGACCTGTCGCACGAGTTCACCTTCGATCCGTTCCAGGCCGTGGGAACCGCCGCGCAGACCGAAGTGATCCAGCGCGACCTCGTACGCGAGATGAGCGACGCGATCATGCGTCGGCTGGAAGCGATCGGCCGCAAGGGCACGCTGGTCGCGCCCGCCAACGAGGACGAATCGTCATCGATCCCGGCGGTGCCTTCATCCGCGCCGGCAGCGGCATCGTCCTGATCTCCGCCGTTGGCCCCGGGCGCAGGCGCGAAGCGCCGAAGTCGAAGGGCAAGACGGCATTTCGACTCCGCCCGCAGCGCGGGCGCAGCTTGTCCTTGGCACCGACGAAGGGCTCGACGCGAACGGAATTTCCGACATGTCCATTTCACTGGAAGGTTTCCACAAATCGCTCGGCAAGGGCGAACTCGCGCCGGTGTATCTGATCGCGGGCGAGGAACCGCTGCGCCTGCAGGAGGCCGCCGACGCGCTGCGTGCACGCGCTCGCGCGTTGGGTTTCAGCGAGCGCGAAGTGCTGGACGTGGAGGCGCGTTTCGACTGGAACCAATTGGCGCGCGCCGGCGCGGGCCTGTCGCTGTTCGCGACGAAACGCCTGATCGAACTGCGCGTGCCCACCGGCCTGGTCGGCAAGGAAGGTTCGGCGGCGATCGTGGAATGGTGCAAGGCGTCGCTGCCCGACACGGTGCTGCTGGTCCTCGCATCCGGATGGAGCAGGAAAAACGAGGGCGCGTGGGTGCGCGAGGTCGAGCGCGCGGGCGTGTACCTGCCGATCAAGCCGTTGCGCGTGGACGAATTGCCGGCGTGGATCCGCGCGCGCATGCAGGCCCGCGGTTTCAC
>JAFEEJ010000056.1 GCA_018241145.1 Pseudomonadota bacterium
ATCCAGGTGGACGCCTCGCGCGAAGTGCTTGGCGCGAACTATCCCGCGCATCTGGCGATCCTCTCCGATGCACGGGCATTCGCGTCCGCCCTGCTAAATGAGTTCGGAGCCTCCTCGTTCGACGGATTCAGCGCAGACGAGGTCGCGCAATGGCGCACCCGCTGCGAGGAAGAAAAAAAGAGGGATAGGATCGAGCCGCGCGTCCATGGCGTTGCGGGCGGCACGCCCGCGGCATTCTTTGCAGCACTGCGCGCCGCGATGCCGCGCGAATCCTGCCTGATCACCGATTCCGGACGACATCAGGACCTTGCGCGCAGGCATTTCCCGGTGCTTTGCCCGCGCGGGCTGGTCACGCCGACCAACCTGCAATCCATGGGTTTCGGTATCGGTGCGGCGATCGGCGCCAAACTCGCCCATCCCGAACGTGCGGTGGTTGCGTTGATCGGCGATGGCGGTCTGGCGATGTCCGGCCTGGAATTGCTGACCGCAGTCCGCGAACGGCTGGATCTCGCCGTGATCGTGTTCGCGGACGGCGCCTACGGTGCGATCCGTGATCAGCAGATTGCCAATTACGGCCGCGCATCGGGGACGCTGTTGCCCGAGCTGGATTGCGCCAAGCTGGCCGCGGCGGTCGGCGCCGCATACGTTCCCCTGGAACGGGAAGCGGAGGCCGTCCTGCGCGCCGTGCTGGCCCAACCTGGCGTTACGCTGGTCGAAGTGCGCGTGGGCGATTCGCTGCCGATGCGCTGGTCGCAGGCGAAGGGGCTGGCCAAGAGGTTGCTCGGCCGGGCGGGTTGAAACCTGCGGTCGCACCTGTTCGCATGATGCAGGTCGTGATCTAATTGCCCGCGCTACTTTCGGGTGCACAGGGTCCGCTCATGTCGTCCGTATCCGTCACCGGGCCCAACCTCTTTCTGGTCGGCGCGCCGAAATGCGGGACCACCTCGCTCTACGAATATCTGCGGAGACACCCGCAGATCTTTTTTCCTGTCGGAGACGACAGCACCTATTCACTGGTCAAAGAACCGCAACATTTCTGTGCCGATCTGGAAATCGGCCCCCGCTGCGCGATTCACGACCGCTCTGATTATCTGAACCTGTACCGCGATGCCGGCGAGTCGAGATGGTTAGGCGATGCATCGACTTATTATCTATTTTCACCGACCGCATCGGCAGCAATTCGTCAGTTCAACCCGGATGCGCGCATCCTAATCATGTTGCGGCCGCCATTTGAGATGATGCGCTCGTATCACAGCGAATTGTTGCGCTGGGGCTTGGAGGACATCATCGATTTCCACGAAGCCGTCTCGGCATGGACTGATCGCTCCGAAGGCAGGCGACTGCCGAAGGATCTCACAGTCGCAAAATGCTTGGACTACATTGCAATCGGCCGCTTTGCTCCGCAGATCGAGCGCTACCTAGATACATTCGGGCGTGATGCGGTGAAGATCGTCCTGCTGGAGGATCTGTCTGCACACCCCGTTCAGACATGGCGCGGAATCCTGGAATTCCTCGACACCGATGCTTCGTTTCAACCCGAATTTCGCGTCTACAATGAAGCCCCGGTTGACGGCACCCTCGAGCACCTGCTGCATGTGGTGCATGGATTGCCAGGCGTTCGTCAGTTATCGAACGCGATATTCCCTTATGCAACCAGGCGACGCCTCGTCGCTGCGCTCCGACGACAGCAGCGTGGGCGAAGCGAACCCGACCCGCGTGACCTGGAGTTGCGCAAATGCTGCGAGCCAGACATCACGCGGTTGGCGCAATTGATCGGTCGCGATCTTTCCCACTGGATGTAGTGTCATTCCGGAACAACGGCGAACTTGATGGTTCGATGTGGCTCGTGCGATTTCCCCGGATGAATGCAGATCTACATTGGCAGCAGTGACAGGGCAAGATAAACCAAACACTTGCCGACTTTGTACCGCGCGCGAATGCAGCGCCAGAGATACCGCCGCGCCCAGCCCCGGTGCCCACCGCGGGCAAGGGCGCCCCCCATCTGGTACTGGGCGTCTATGAGTGCGTTGCGTAACACGTCGCCATATTTCACGGCACATTCGGGAAATCGTCGAGGGAGATTGTGCAACATGAAAAGATGCCGGCGTGCGAATCCCTCAGGCGGGTGGCCGCGCGAAATCTGATCAGCGCGCCCGACGTCCCTCTGAAATCCCTCATAGTCAAGGGAGGCCCCGGGCCCTTGCAGGCTGAGGCGGGTGGTGAATTCCCAGTCGTTGTAATAACGAAAACGTTGATTGAACTCGCCGGCGGAGGCGACCGCAGCGCACCTAGCAAACGTCCCGTTGAGAGAAAATAGATCGCCGTGGACGGTCGCAGGGAAAAAGTCTCCGCGCAACATTGGTATATACGATTGCTCGTGATCCAGCCGGATCGTTTCCGCAAGCAATGGGGCCATGGAGAAACCCGCGTGCGACCAGCCGGGAGCGATCGTGCGTTCCAGATGAGCGATGGGCGCGACCCCATTGAGCGGCAACAGGCTGCCTTCGAGGTTGACGAAGACGAGATCCGGATATCTGACAAACATCCCCCGGGCCACAGCGCACGCATACGGGGTCCATTGATCGTCCGAGTCAAGAAAGGCGATGAGTCCGCCGCGCGCCATGCGGATGCCGACATTGCGCGCCGTGCTGGCGCCGTCGTTCGCCGTGGTGATCACGTGCACGCGCGTATCGTCGCCATAGCGCGCACGCAATACGGTTTCAGTATCGTCGGTGGAACCATCATTGACGACGATGATTTCGATTTCTCCCGCCTCCCGCTGAGCGAGCACCGAATCGATCGCGCGCACCGTGAGCGCACTGCGGTTATGCGTCGGGATGACGACGCTGAGCATCGGATCCGACGCTTGCGTCGACGAATCTTCGACCTCCTGACCGGGCTTTGCCACGACTGTTTCTCCGATCACGCGCCATTCAGCCGCGCCTCATTGGCTTCGCTTCAGACGGACCCTGGTCGCCACACGCAGCTCTTGAACCGGCTTGCCATCGGCAGGTTGCAACCGCTGCAATACCAGGTGCAAGCCATGGACCAGTGC
>JAFEEJ010000057.1 GCA_018241145.1 Pseudomonadota bacterium
CGTCCGCCACTCGCCATCAAGGTGTATTGCTACACCTCATGCTGCCGTTCGACTTGCATGTGTTAGGCATGCCGCCAGCGTTCAATCTGAGCCAGGATCAAACTCTTCACTTAAGGTTTCGACGATCTTGCGATCGTCTGTCTTTTGAAGGTCTAAACCCAACCCAATAATTCATCGCTGAATTACTTAGGTTCTTAGGTTTGGACACTTTGCATCTGGACTTGCATCCATCCGCAAGGCGCCCACACAAGTCACCTGCGCACACTGTCAAGGAGCGCTCGCCTCGTCGCGGCGTTTCGCCGCAACGGCCCGACATTTCGTCGAGCGAGCCGACCATTCTACAACGCATTCCGTGTCTGTCAACCCGGAAAAACGCGCAAATTCGGAAACCGGCTGCCGGCGGAAAACTGCTCGCCGGGCCCGAAATTCTAACGCGATTGCCACCGGAATGTGAAGCCCCCGCGACACCCGCGTTACACTGGGACGATCACGAGGACCTGTCATGCAACGCACCGCCGCCCTGCTCTGCACGTTCGTCCTGATCGCATGCTGCGCGTCGTGCGCAGGCGCGCCGGCGGCAGCGTCCGCAGGCCCGGCGGTGGAATTGCGTGGTCACCGGATCGGGGTGGAAATCGCGGCCGACGATGCCAGCCGCGAGCACGGGCTGATGGATCGAACCTCGATGCCGGCCGACCACGGCATGTTGTTCGTGTTTCCGGATTCGCAGATCCGCACGTTCTGGATGAAGGACACGCTGATCCCGCTGGACATGCTGTTCTTCGACGCCGACCGGCGGGTGGTGACGCTGCTGGCGGACGTGCCGCCCTGCAAGGCCGACCCCTGCCCGATCTATCCCAGCACCCAGCCCGCGCGCTACGTGCTGGAGCTGAACGCCGGCACCGCGGAGAAACTGGGCGCGCACGAAGGCGACGTCGCCACCTTCATCGACGCGCCGGCCGCCACGCAGTGATCCTGCGCGTCCTCGCGCACGAAATGCGCGCAGGGCACCCCGACGTGATACGGCACCAGCGGGCCCGGCAGCGCATCGCCGGAATCGAACCAGCGGTCATCGAACGGAATGAATTGGAGCACGGCCCGCCTCCCCGCATGGGACGAGCTTCATTTCACCCGTGGTGCGTGCAAGCGGCGTGGCGCAAATATGACGAAGCGAGGGCGGGCGGCCGTGCGGCAATCGTGCGCCGCTCACACCTCGATCATCTCGAAATCGTCCTTGGTCACCCCGCAGTCCGGGCAGGTCCAGGTATCGGGAATCTCTTCCCAGCGCGTGCCCGGCGCGATGCCTTCCTCGGGCAGCCCCAGTTCCTCATCGTAGATGAAGCCGCAGACCACGCACATGAACTTGCGGTAGGCCTCGACGGCTGCGGCGGTGGAAGTCATGATCCTGCGATGCCGAAACGGGAAAGTCGCCTATTCTCGCAAGTCGCGCCGCTGCATGAAAGCCATGCCGCCGCCCCGCGTCGTACGGGTGGCCTGTACGCGATCACCGACGGCCCACGCGACGACTTGCCGGAGGCGGCGCTGGCGGCGCTCGCGGGCGGTGCGGCCTTGCTGCAATACCGCGACAAGGGCCATGACGCGGCGCGCCGCCTGCGTGAGGCGCGCGCACTGGCCGGGTTGTGCGCGCGCCACGGCGTGCCGCTGATCGTCAACGATGACGTGCAACTGGTGCTGGCGAGCGGCGCAGCGGGTGTGCACCTGGGTGAGGATGACGCGGATATCGCGCAAGCGCGCGCGGCGCTGGGCCGCGACGCCGTCATCGGCGTGTCCTGCTACGACTCGCTGGAACGCGCGCGCGAAGCCACCGCTGCCGGCGCCGACTATCTTGCGTTCGGCGCCTTCTTTCCCTCCATCACCAAACCCGGTGCGCGCCACGCAACGCCCGCCCTCCTGCGTGATGCGCGTGAATTCGGTTTGCCCCTGGTGGCGATCGGCGGCATCACCCCCGACAATGGCGGCCCGCTGATCGACGCGGGCGCAGACTATCTGGCCGTGATCTCGGGTGTGTTCGGCGCCCGCGACATCCGCGCTGCCACACGCAGGTACGCAAAGCTTTTTGACATGGATCAAATCGGATCAAGGCGGATTTGAAGCAGAAGCCGAGCAAGCTTTTGTCTTGTCTGCGCTGGTCCGCCTTGATCCGTGTCCAATGCTTCACCGCATTCCGCTCCCGACGTATCGAGCCAACCCATGTCAAACAACCATGAGCTGTTCCAACGCGCGTTGAATGTTCTTCCAGGCGGCGTCGATTCGCCCGTGCGCGCGTTCCGATCCGTCGGAGGCGAGCCGTTTTTCACCGCGCGCGCCGAGGGCGCGTACCTCTGGGACGTCGAAGGCTCGCGCTACATCGATTACGTGGGCTCGTGGGGCCCGATGATCGTCGGCCACAACCACCCGCACGTGCGCGAAGCCGTGGAACGCGCGGTGCGCAACGGTCTGTCGTTCGGCACGCCCTGCGAAGCGGAGGTGCGGCTCGCCGAAAGCGTGCGCGAGCTGATGCCCTCGCTGGAGATGCTGCGTTTCGTCAGTTCCGGCACCGAGGCCACGATGTCGGCGATCCGGCTGGCGCGCGGGGCCACCGGACGCGACCGCATCGTGAAATTCGAAGGTTGCTATCACGGCCACGGCGATTCGTTCCTGGTGAAGGCCGGCTCCGGCGCGCTGACCCTGGGCGTGCCGGATTCGCCGGGCGTGCCGCGCCCGCTGGCCGACCTCACTTCGACCGTTCCCTACAACGATGCCGATGCCGTCCGCGCGCTGCTCCACGAACTCGGCGACGAAATCGCCTGCGTGATCGTGGAACCGGTCGCAGGCAACATGAATTGCATTCCGCCGCGCGCTGGCTTCTTGCAAACCCTGCGCGAACTGTGCACGGACCACGGTGCGCTGCTGGTCTTCGACGAGGTGATGACGGGCTTCCGCGTCGCGCCGGGCGGCGCGCAACAGGTGTATGGCGTTGCCCCGGACCTGACCACGCTGGGCAAGATCATCGGCGGCGGCATGCCGGTGGGCGCCTACGGCGGACGGCGCGACCTGATGGAACGCGTCGCACCGAGCGGACCGATCTACCAGGCCGGAACCTTGAGCGGCAACCCGGTAGCCATGGCCGCCGGCATGGCGATGCTGGAATTGATCCGCGTGCCGGGCTTTCACGAAGAACTCGCCCGCAGGACGCGCCTGCTGACCGACGGCCTGCGCGCCTGCGCGATCGACGCCGGCGTGCCGTTTTCCTTCAACCGCGTCTGCGGCATGTTCGGGTTGTTCTTCGCCGCGGACACCATCGAGACCTTCGCGCAGGCGACCACTTGCGACATCGCCGCGTTCAAACGTTTCTTCGCCGGCATGTTGAAGCGCGGCGTGTTTCTCGCGCCGAGCGCCTACGAAGCGGGCTTCCTGTCGATCGCGCACACCGAACAGGACATCGCCGACACCCTGGAAGCCGCGCGCGCTGCATTCCGCGAGACAAGGCCATGACCCGTAAATTCGACACGCTGGCGGTGCACGCAGGCGCCGAGCCCGATGCGGAAACCGGTGCGGTCGCAGCGCCGATCCACCTGTCCACCACGTTCCGGCACGATCCCGACGGCGGCACGGACGACTTCAGCTACCAGCGCGACGACCACCCGACGCAGCGGCGGCTGGAAACCGCGCTGGCTGCGCTCGAGTGCGGCGAGCGCGCGCTGGCGTTCGCGTCCGGCATGGGCGCCATCGCGGCGATGCTGGACACATTGCAACGCGGCCAGCGCGTGGTGGTCCCGGACGACTGCTACGTGGGCCTGCGCGGCTACGCGACGGAAGTGCTGCCCGAACGCGGCATCGAAGTCGTGGTCGTGGATACCGCCGACCTCGGCGCCGTGCGCGATGCCTGCAAGCAAGGCGTGGCGCTGGTGTGGGCCGAATCGCCGTCCAATCCGCGCCTGAAAGTGAGCGATCTCGCCGGGCTCGCACGGATTGCGCACACGCACGGCGCCCGTTTCGCCTGCGACAACACTTTCGCGACACCCGTCCTGCAGCGTCCGTTGCAACTCGGCGCGGACGTGGTGATGCACTCGACCAGCAAGTATTTCGGCGGCCACGGCGACGTGCTGGGCGGCGCGCTGGTGTTCGCGCGCAACGACGATTTCGCCGAACGCATCGCCGCGCGGCGGTTGCTGACCGGCGCAATCCTCGCGCCATTCAGCGCCTGGCTGACCCTGCGCGGCTGCCGCTCGCTGCCGGCGCGAATGGCGCTGCACTGCGCGAACGCGTGCAAAGTCGCCGGGTACCTCGCCACGCATCCGGCCATCGAACGCGTGAACTGGCCCGGACTGCCGAACCACCCGGGCCACGCGATCGCCAAACGGCAGATGCGCGGCGATGAAGGCATGTTCGGCGCGATGTTGAGCATCGAATTGCGCGGCGGCTTCGATGCGGCCGTGGCGGTCGCGCGCAGGAGCAGGCTCTTCACCAACGCGACCTCGCTGGGCGGCTGCGAATCGCTGATCGAGCACCGCGCTTCGGCCGAGGGCGGGCACACGCGTTCGCCGCCCGGCCTGCTGCGGCTTTCGATCGGACTGGAGGACGCCGGCGACCTGATCGCCGACCTGCAACAGGCGCTGGGTTGACCATCACTTGGTGGCGACGGTTTTCGCTGGCACGGCGCCAAGCCGGAACCGGCACGCGGGCTGGCCATGCAACATGCACGCGGTGCGCTGCACCGGACGGCCGGTGGCGGCGCTCATGAAGGCGAGGTCGAAACGGCACACGTCCGGATGCGCTTTCGCGAGCGCATGGAAAACGCAATTCCATGCCTCGACTTCGCCGTGGCCGTCGCGCTGCGACACCTGCGCTTCGTAGCCGAGCGCGTCGAGCTGCTCGGCCAGCAGGCGCGTCGCATCCTCCGCACCGCGCGCCGTCGCGATGCGCGCCGCAGCTGCGGCGCCGAGGTTCGCGCCCATCTCCGCCAGCATGTCCTGTACCGGGGCGGTGCCTGCGTGCGCATACAGGTGTTCGATCATGCCGCGCGCGATCAACGCATAGTTGCGCGGGAACAATTCGCGGCCCGCCGGCAGCAGGACGAAGCAGGCGCGCGGGCGCCCGCCGCTGGGCCTGGTTTCGCCGCGCGCGACCCAGCCTGCCGCCAGCAAGGCCGTCAGGTGCTGCCTGACCGCGTTGTGCGTGACGCCGAGCGCCTTGCACAATTCCTCGACACTCGCGCCCTGCGGACACGACAACAACTTGCGCAGCAGTTTCTGCTGCGTCGCGCCGAGTTGCCGCAGGGCGCTGGCGTTTTTCACTGCCCGTTTTTCACTTTGCCTTGTCCGGAAACTGCCTGGCGATGCCATCGGCCAGCGCATCGGCAATCGTGTCCATGTGATGCTGCATCTGCGCCCAGGATTTTTCCTGTTCGGCCGCGGGCGCATTCGACATGATCTGGCCGACCTGGGTCTGGTGGTCGGCGACGTGCATCAGCAGGAGGCCCCTGACGGTCGCGTCGGGCAGGTTGGGGTTCGCCCCGGAAAGGAACTGCGCGATCGCGCCGGCGTTGCCGGCTAGATCGTTCATCGCATGCTGCTCACCGCCCTTGTTGCCGTCGTGCGCCGCGTCGGTGAGCGCCTTGACGCCGCCCCAGTGCCCGGCCAGCAGCGTCAGCATCTGTTCGCCGGCCGGTTTGCCGTAGAAGCCGGCGACCGCATCGGCGATCTGTTTGGCATCGGCTACGACCGCGTCGGCGGCTTTTGCCGCATCCGCCTTGTTGCCCGCGTGCACCGCCAGCGCGTAATCGCGGGTGGCGACGATGTGGCCGTGCCACAGCGAACGCATCGCCTCGTGCAATTCGGGTGCGGCCGCGGCGGCTTGCGTGCCGGAAACCGCGGCCGTCTGGCCCGCGGCGTGGGCCAACGCGTTCGGCGCGGCCGTGGCCAGCGCCAGACCGAGCGCCAGCGCGCATGCGGTCGAAAGGGTATTCATGGTGTTCTCCGGAGTCCATCGCCACATGGCGACCCCCTCATGCTGCGCGCTGGCGGAAGATAGTAAAGTCACATATGTGTAAAGCATGTAAAGCCATGGCGAATGGCTGCACGCCCGGCACCTGCGAAACGCGACTGGCGAGCCGGATCAGGCTTTCTGGAAGCGCGGCAGCGCGTCAAGCAGCACGCGCAGGCGTTCCAGCGGATCGGTCAATTCCAGCAGTTGCTGCCGTTCGGTTGCCATCAATGGCAACAACTCGGCGAGACGGAAGCCGACCCAGCCGGCATCGTCATAGCACTCGCGCGGCGAATCCCGCCACGCTCCGCCCGCCTGCTCGATCAGGCGTTCGAGGATGGTCGCAAGCAGGCCGAACTCCACCGGCACTTCCACCACGGGTTCGTCCGGCCAGCACTGCACCTGTCCATGCACCTGCCCGTTGTCGCGCACGCGCGAGCGCACCACGCGGAAACGCGCGCCGCCCCGTACCGTGATGCCGAGCACGCCGTCCGGATGCGTGTAGAAGTCGACGATGCGCGCGAACGTGCCCACCGCGGCCGGCACGGCCGCGGTGCCGACTTCATGGCCCTCCAGGATCAGGCAGATCCCGAAGCTGGCATCGTGGCGCGCGCAGTCGCGCACCATGTCCAGGTAGCGCGGTTCGAAAATGCGCAGCGAGAGCGACCCCGCGGGAAACAGCACGGTCGACAGCGGAAACAGGGGAACATCCGTACGCGGCACGCAACGAGTCTACCCGGCCCGACCGCGCAACACTTCGACGAAGCGCCGGGGAGCGCCCTCGAAACCGCCGTTGGACATGAACAGCACGTGGTCGCCCGCGCGGACCTGCCGCGCCAGCATTTCGATCAAGGCATCGACGCTGGACGCCGCGCTGCCGCGTCCCGCCAACGCGTCGATCACCGGTTGCGCGTTCCACGGCCATTCCGGGCGGTGCAGGAACACCACGCCATCGGCATCGCGCAGCGACGGCGCCAGTTCCGCCGCGTGCGCGCCCATGCGCATGGAATTCGAACGCGGTTCCAGCGCGACCAGGATGCGGGCGTCGCCGGCGCGCGCGCGAAGCCCGGCCAGGGTGGTCGCGATCGCGGTGGGATGGTGCGCGAAATCGTCGTACACGCGCACGCCGCGGATGTCGCCGATTTGTTCCATGCGGCGCTTGACGTTGGCGAAACCCGCGAAGTGCGGCAGCAGGGACGCGGCATCGACGCCTGCCGCATTCGCGGCCGCGAGCGCGGCCAGCGCGTTCATCACGTTGTGGCGGCCGAGCAGGTTCCAATGCACCTCGCCGAGCCGTTCGCCGCGATGCAAAACCTCGAAAGCCGAACCGTCATCGGCCAGCAACCGCGCGCGCCAGTCGCCCGCGCCGATGCCGAAGGTTTCCACCGGCGTCCAGCAGCCCATTGCGAGCACCTCGGCGAGACGCGTGTCCTCCGCGTTGACGACCAGCCGGCCGTTGCCGGGCACCGTGCGCACCAGATGGTGGAACTGGCGCTGGATCGCGGCGACGTCCGGGAAAATGTCGGCGTGGTCATATTCGAGGTTGTTGAGGATCGCGATCGTCGGCCGGTAGTGCACGAACTTGGAGCGCTTGTCGAAGAACGCCGTGTCGTATTCGTCCGCCTCGATCACGAAAAAGGGGTCGGGTTCATTTTTCGACTTCGAGCCGGTTGTCTCCGGCAAGCCACGAGGAATAGGAACCTGACCCCTTTTCCCAAGCCGCGCCGACACTCCGAAATTCCCCGGCACGCCGCCGACCAGGAAACCGGGATCGCAACCTGCGGCGTCCAGCAGGTGCGCCAGCAGGCTGGTCGTGGTGGTTTTTCCGTGCGTGCCCGCCACGGCGAGCACGCGGCGATCGCGCAGCACGTTCTCGCCCAGCCATTGCGGACCGGATACATAGGCCAGCCGCGCATCCAGCATGTATTCGATTGCCGGATTGCCGCGCGTCATGGCGTTGCCGACCAGCACCAGGTCCGGCGCGGGTTGCAGATGTTCCGCCGCATAACCCGACTTCAGTTCGATGCCGAGTGCGCGCAACTGATCGCTCATCGGCGGATAGACGTTCGCGTCCGAACCTTCGACCTCGAAGCCCAGTTCGCGCGCCAGCGCGGCCACGCCGCCCATGAAGGTGCCGCAGATGCCGAGGATGTGCAGGCGCATCGCGGATCAACCGCCGACGGTCGCGGCCACGAGCACCGCGGCCATCAGGTCGGTGAATCCGATCGCCATCAACGCGAGCACGCCGCCGGCCACCGGGATCTCCAGCGCATGCCGCAGGATGTTCACCGAAACCGCCGCCTGCCACAGCGCCAGCACGAGGACCGCGACCAGCGCGAGGGATTGCCGCGTGGTGAGATGCACGTCCGGGGTGAGCGGCACCCCGATCATCAGCACCAGCGGCGCCAGCAGCAATTCGAACAGCAGGCCGCTGGCGAACAGCGCGAACGCCGCCTGCACGAAGCGTTCCGGCTTGCCGCGCCAGCGCAGCAACGCCAGCAGCGCCGCGAGCGCGGCCAGCGTGCCCAGATTGGCGCCGAGGATCACCGCCACCGGGTTGCCCCGCCGCAGGTCGACCGCGATTTCCAGCAGAGCACCGCACGCCAGCAACGCGACCAGGCCGCGCGGCGCATAGGGCATGTCCTGCGGACCCGCACGAAACAGGATCAGGTCACGCAGCCGCGCCAATGATCGCGTTCGGGCACCCACGCCAGTGCGATCAGGCCGGGGTCGCGGGACGCGTGTCCAGCGCGGCCAGCAGGCGCGCGGCGATCTCGTCGATCGCGCCCACGCCGTTCACCTCGCCCAGCAATCCGCGTTGCGCGTAGTAATCGGCGACCGGCGCGGTCTGCTGGGCGTAGACCTCCAGCCTGCGTCGCACGGTTTCGGGATTGTCGTCCGCGCGGCCTTCGGCCTTGAAGCGGATTTCGGTGCGCTTGAGGATGTCGGCATCGGGCACGTTCAATTTCAGCACAGCGTCCAGCGGCTGCCCGATGCGCTTCAGCAACCGATCCAGCGCGTCCGCCTGCGCGAGGTTGCGCGGATAGCCGTCGAGGATGAAACCGCCGTGCGTGTCCGGCTGCGCCAGGCGTTCTTCCAGGATCGCCAGCACGATCTCGTCGGACACCAGCTGCCCCGCTTCCATCACCGCCTTGGCGCGCAGGCCCGACGGCGTCCCCGCCTTTACCGCCGCGCGCAGCAGGTCGCCGGTGGAAATGTGGGCGATGCCTAGCTCGGCTTTCAGCCGCGCGGCCTGGGTGCCCTTGCCCGAACCGGGTGCGCCGAGTAGCACGATTCGCATCAGCGTTCGCGCGCGTCCCGCGCGCCCTCGTGGAAAAGGTCTTACCCTGTACGCTAACGGGAGCGTGGTTGTCGCGTCAAACCGCGCGCCTTCCCGGGAGCCTCGGCATGGAAAATGGCAAGCTGCTGTACGCCCAGTCCGGCGGCGTCACCGCCGTGATCAACGCCACCGCCGCGGCGGTCGTGGAAACCTGCCGCAGGCAAAAGGTCACCGCCTACGCCGCGCGCAACGGCATCCTCGGCGTGCTGCGCGAGGAACTGATCGACACCACGAAGGAATCGCCCGCCGCGATCCGCGCGCTGCGCCACACGCCCGGCGGCGCGTTCGGTTCGTGCCGCTACAAGCTGAAATCGATCGACGCCGACCGCGCGCAATACGAACGCCTGATCGGGGTGTTCCGCGCGCACGACATCCGCTGGTTCCTCTACAACGGCGGCAACGATTCGGCCGACACCGCGCTGAAGCTTTCGCGGATCGGCAAGACGCTGGGCTACGACATCCGCTGCATCGGCGTGCCCAAGACCGTGGACAACGATCTCGCGGTCACCGATTGCTGCCCGGGTTTCGGCTCGGTCGCGAAATACACCGCGGTGTCGGTGCGCGAGTGCGCGCTGGACGTGGCCTCGATGGCCGACACGTCCACCAAGGTGTTCGTGATGGAAGTGATGGGCCGGCACGCCGGATGGATCGCGGCTTCCGCGGGCCTGGCCGGCGAACACCGCGACGATGCGCCGCACCTCATCCTGTTTCCGGAAATCACGTTCGACGCAGCGAAGTTCCTGGCGCGCGTGCGCGAAACGGTCGCGCGCGTCGGCTGGTGTGTGGTGGTGGCTTCCGAAGGCATCAAGAATCCGGAGGGGAAGTTCGTTTCCGAAGCGGGCACGACCGACGCCTTCGGCCACGCGCAACTGGGCGGCGTGGCGCCCGCGCTCGCGTCGCTGGTGCGCGAAAAACTGAAACTGAAGGTGCACTGGGCGCTGCCCGATTACCTGCAGCGCTCGGCGCGACACATTGCTTCGAAAACCGATTTCGACCAGGCGGTCGCCGTCGGCAAGGCCGCGGTCGAATACGCAGCGGAAGGCAGGAACGCGGTGATGCCGGTGATCGTGCGCACCTCCGATTCGCCGTATCGCTGGAAGATCGAAGCAACCGCGCTGGACAAGATCGCCAACCGCGAGAAGAAAATGCCGCGCTCGTACCTGACCCGGGACGGTTTCGGCATCACCGCCGTCGCGCGCAACTATCTCTCGCCGCTGATCCGCGGCGAAGCGCCGCCGCCGTACGGCAGGAACGGCTTGCCGGAATACGTCGCATTGAAGAACGTCGCGGTGAGCAAGAAACTGCCGGCCTGGGACGGATAGCCATGCTCGTTCGTCCGGCCCGGCACCACGCACTGCATCCCTGGATCGAAAGTGTCTGGATGACCGAGAACACGCAGCCGCGGCGCGAACGCGCGATTCCCTCCGGCGTCATGCACCTCGCCATTCGCGTCGGCGGACCGGCGCTGCGGTTGTACGCGGACGAGCGCGACCGCCGCGGACGCGAAGTGGCTCGCGCCGTGATCGGCGGCGCGCATGGCGGGTACTACCTCAAGCGGACCGCGCCGGGCCGTACCGTCGGCGCGCAACTGAAGCCCGGCGCCGCCTGGGCCCTGTTCGGCCTCTCCGCGGCACAACTGGCGCAATGCCATGCGCCATTGCGGTCGTTCTGGGGCGAAGCGATGGACCGCTTGCACGAGCGCCTGGGTTGCGCCACGGCTCCGGATGACCAGCTTGAACTTCTGGAGCGGGCGATGCTGGTGCAGTTGCGGCCGATCCGCGCCCTGCACCCGCAGGTCGCGCACGTGCTCGAAGCACTGGATGTTTGCGCGAACATCGACCGCGCGCTTTGCGAAACCGGTTGCAGCCATCGCCATTTCATCGCGCTGTTCCGCGATGCAACGGGCTTGACGCCGAAGCGTTACGCGCGGATCCGCCGTTTCCGGCGCGCCCTGGCCGACGCGGCCGGAAACGACATCGCGTGGAGCACGCTGGCGCTGACGCACGGCTATTGCGACCAGGCGCACCTGAGCCACGATTTCCGCGAGTTCACCGGATTGCCGCCGCGCGCGTGGCGGCGCGCGCAGGCTCGCCATCCGCATCATCTGCCGGTGCGCTGAGTCAATTTCTTCCAAGACGCGGCATCCGGTGCGCCGCATACTGCCCGCGTCACCCCACGGAAAACACGCCATGAAAGTGCACGAACTGTTTGCCTATCTGTGCGTCGACCATGCCGACCGCGCAATCGCGTTCTATCGGGAGGTTTTCGGCGCGACGGAAAAATTCCGCCTGACCGAACCGGGCGGGCGCATCGGCCATGCCGAACTGGACTTCGGCTGCGCGACGCTGATGCTGAGCGAGGAATACCCGGAATTCGGCATCCGCAAACCGGATCCCGGCAGCCACAGCGTCAGCCTGCACGTGCACGTGGACGACGCCGATGCGGTGATCCGCCGCGCGGTCGCCGCGGGTGCGAAGCTGGAGCGTGAACCCGCGGATGCGTTCTACGGCGAACGCAGCGGCGTGATCATCGATCCGTTCGGCCATCGCTGGAATATCGGCCACAGCATCGAGGAAGTCACGCCGGAAGAAATGCAGCGCCGTTACGCGCAGGCATCCGGCTCAGCGTGACCGGCATGGTTTTCAACCGGGATTGGTCGCGCCGATGAACCAGGTGCTGGACGGTGCCCACACGCCATTCGCCCGCACGAACGGCGCGAGCGTTTCGCGCAACGCCGCGCCCACCTGCGGCTTGAGCCGCTCGCCTTCGGCGCCGGCAAGGCGGATCACTTCGCCGGCGGGACCCAGCGCCATCGCGAACTCGATCGCGTCGTCGAGGTCGCGGCCGATGCAGATGTCGCAGTCGTAGCGCTCGAAGCTGATGCGTTCGTAACCGGCGCTGCGCAGCATCAGGCTCACCGTGTCCGGGCCTGCCATCGAGAACGGTCCCGGGCCGCAGTGCACCTGGTCGGTGTCCTCGTGCGAGACCACGGGGACGATCTGCTTCACGCGCAGTTCGGCCTCGTGAAGCCACGGATTTTCCTCGCGCCGGCGCCACACGATCTGCATGAAGCTGCCGCCGGGCTTGAGCGCCTTGCGCACATTGCGCATGGCCGCACTCGGAATTTCGAAGAACA
>JAFEEJ010000058.1 GCA_018241145.1 Pseudomonadota bacterium
CGTCCACCTTGGCGTTGTGGAAATCGGTGGCGTACAGCATTGCACCATTGCCCGCGCCGGTGATTTCGATGCCCTTGTAGATCGCGTGGTAGCTGGAATTGTCGATCACGCGGATCGCGTGCGTGGAATCCACGTTCGGCGCCCAGCCGGCGATGACGCCGTCCTCGGTGGCGAACAGGAAACGGCTGGGGCCGGACAGGCCGTTCTTGCTCACCGAGAAGTCCGTCGAGGATCCGCTGTAGACCACGCCGGTGGGGTTGCCGCCGCCGTCGGCGTCCGGCGTGGGGATCTGCACGACCAGCGACTGGGGCACGCCGGCGCCGTCGTACAACGTGGAAAGCCCGGTGCCGTTGTCGGAAACCCAGACGGCAGCAAACGGATTGAAGGCGATGCCCCAGGGGTTGACGAGGTTGGGGTCGACGTGATCGGCCGGGACGGCGCCGTCGGAAACCAGGTTGTGCTGCTGGTATCTGAATCCGGACACCGTGAGATCCGATGGCGCCGCGAACGCGGGTGCGCAGCAGACCAGCGCGAGCGCCAGCGGCACGCCGCGGCGCGCGAGGGCGGAGAGTTTCATGACAGGTTCCTCTTGAGCGTGACAGGGGGAGTGAGGCGGCCCGCGATCGGGTCGCGTCGTTGAATGCCCTTCCCGCCGATCGCGGTTCATCGGCTGCACGAAGGCGCGCATTGGCGCACAATTGAACCTTCCGGCCCGGGCGGGTATCCACGCGCACCATGGCCCATTTCCCGATCCTGCAAAGCGGCGTGCGCAACGCCGCGCGCGACGAGGCATCCATCGCCGAAGCCGCGCTGCTGGCGCGCGTGGCGTCCCGCGACCAGAACGCCTTCGAAACGTTGTATCGCGCCTATCGCCCGAGGTTGCGGCAATTCCTGATGCGCATGACGCGGCAGCCGGCGCTGTCCGAGGACGTGCTGGAAGAAACCATGCTGGTGGTGTGGCAGAAGGCGCGCACGTTCGACAACGGTTCGAAACCCTCGACCTGGATCTTCGCGATCGCATGGCGGCAGGCGCTGAAGGCGCTGCGCAAGCAACGCGAACCGGTCGAAGCGGTCGATCCCGACACGCTGCGTTCGAACGCCAGCGGGCCGGAAGGCGAAATGCACCGGCGGCAGATGGGCGAACGCCTGCGCGCCGCGCTCGCGGGGCTGTCGGCCGAACACCGCGCGGTGATCGAACTGACGTATTACCAGGGCAGGGCCTGCCGGGAAATCGCCGAAATCATGCAGTGCCCGGTCGATACGGTGAAGACGCGCATGTTCTACGCGCGCCGGCGGTTGAAGGCGCTTCTGCTGTTCACACAAGAGGACTTGCCATGAACGGGCGCGTGCTGCATTTCGAAAGTCCGGATCATCGCGAAATCGACCGGCTGCTGCCGTGGTACGCGAGCGGCGCGATCGAGCCGGACCAGCGCGACCGGGTCGACGCGCACCTCGCCGAATGCGTGCGTTGCCAGCGCGAACTGGAATGGCTGCAATCGCTGCCGTTCGACGCCGACGCGTTGCCCGCGGAAACCGAAGCGGACATCGAACAGGCCCTGCAACGCCTGCGCGGCAGGCTCGACGCCGGCGCCGGGCAGCGCGTGCGGCTGTCGCTGCACAACGCGCATCGGGGCTGGCGGCGCGCCCCGGTCTGGACGCGCTGGGCGCTGGCCGCGCAGGTCGCCCTCTGTTGCGGGCTGGTGGCCGCGCTGCTCACGCAGCACACGGATGCGCCGTATCACACCCTCGGTGCGGCGAACCCCGACAGCGCGGCGCAAGCGCGTCTGGCGGTGGTGTTCGATCCTTCGATCAGCCTGGTGCGGGTGAATGCCTTGCTGCAGGCCAGCGGCGCGCGCATCGTGGACGGACCCACCGCCACCGGCGCCTACGTGCTGGCGGCGCCGCGCGCCGATGCGGACAAGGCGCTCGCGCGCCTGCGCGCCGACCGCGGCGTGCGCACCGTCGTTGCGCTTTCCGCACCCGCAGGCCGATGAACTTCCGGCGTGCCCTGTGGATTGCAGGGATGTGCGCGGGAATGTGCGCGGCGCTGTCCGGCTGCGTCACCGCGCCTTCCGCTTCCGAGCCGCCATCGTTGCTGCAAACGGATCGGCAACTGCTGGTGATGTTGCGCACGTCGCCGCCGCATTTCCGGCCCGACCGCAATTATTCGGGCGTCTACGGCGCTTCCGGCGGCGGCGCGCGCGCGGCCGGCGCGCAGCTCGCGCGCGAACACGGGCTGACGTTGCTCGACGAGTGGCCGATGCCGGCGCTGGGCGTGGATTGCCTGGTGATGCAGGCCGCCGATGCCGCGGCGGTGCGCAACCGCATCGACGAACTCTCGCACGATCCGCGCGTGTCCTGGGTGCAACCGATGCATGCCTATCACCTGCTGGGCGGCGATCCGCTGTCGGCGATGCAACCGGCCGCGCGTCCGTGGCGGCTGGATGCGTTGCACCGCATCGCCACCGGCCGCGGCGTCGTGGTGGCCGAAGTGGACAGCGGCGTGGATGCCTCGCATCCGGACCTGCGCGGACAAATCGCGCAATCGCGCAATTTCGTCGACGCCGGCCCGGTGCCCGCGGAGAATCACGGCACCGAGGTCGCCGGCATCATCGCCGCGGTGGCCGACAACGGCATCGGCATCGCCGGCGTGGCGCCGCAGGCGCGGCTGCTGGCATTGCGCGCGTGCTGGCAGGTACAGGCCGGCGGCGCGGCGACGTGCAACAGTTTCACCCTCGCCAAGGCGCTGCAATTCGCGTTGCAGGCCGATCCGCAGGTGTTGAACCTGAGCCTCGGCGGCCCGCGCGATGAATTGCTGACGCGGTTGCTCGATCTCGCCGTGGCGCAGGACATCGTCGTGGTCGGCGCGGCCGATCCGGACCCGGCGAATGCGTTTCCGGCGCGGCATCCCGGCGTGCTGGCCGTGGCAACGGACGAAGAAACCGATGCGGTCGACGCTTCGGACCTGCGCGCGCCGGGTCGCGACATTCCCACCACGGTCGTGGGCGGCGGCTGGGAATTCGTGCGCGGTTCCTCGTTTGCCGCCGCCGAAGTCAGCGGTCTGGTCGCGCTGCTGCGGCAACTCTCCCCACGTGCCGACGCCGCCGCGGTGCGCGCTGCGCTGCAAGGGCCCGTTGCGGTAGGCTTGGGCGTGTTGCGGCCGACCACCATCGATCCCTGCGCGGCCGCGGCGCGGCTGGGCGCGCATTGCGCCTGCGATTGCGCCGTCACGCAGGTCGTGGAGAAGATGCCGCGCCACTGAGATTCCGCGGTGCGTCGATTGGCGTTCGCGTGCTGCGCGTTGTCGGCGGCGGTCTGTGCGCAGGCGCGGGTCGAGGGCAGCATCGTGCTGCTTTCCGACAATCGCTTTCGCGGCGTTTCCCTGAGCGACGGTTTGCCCTCGGCGCAGATCGACGTGGACGCCTCCGCGCCGTCGGGCTGGTATGCCGGCGGGTTCGCGTCCGTCGTGCGGCTGGCGCCGTACTATCGAAGCGGCGTGCAATGGCTGGGCTACGCCGGCTATGCGCGGCGCATCGATGCGCGGTGGAGTTGGGACGCAGGCGCCGCCTGGACGGGTTTCACGCGCGAGCACGAATACGACTATGCAGAAGTGTACGCCGGCCTGATGTCCGCGCCGCTGTCGGTGCGACTCCACTACACGCCGCATTATTTCGGGCAGGGTCCTTCGGTGCTGTATCTGGAAGTCGACGGCGTGCGCGAATTGTCGCCGCGCTGGCGCCTGCTCGGGCACATCGGCGTGCTGCACCGGGACGGCGGCGCCGCGTACTACACCTCGCGCGATCGTTACGACGTGCGCCTCGGCGCGGGCTTGCGGCTCGGCGATTGCGACCTGCAACTCGCGGCGGTCAGCGGCGGCGGCGGCGCGTACTACGCCTTCGGATATCCCGCGATTGTCGCGTCCCCGCGCAACGCGGTGGTGGCGAGCATCGCGCGGACGTGGTGAATCACTCCGCCGCCGGGCGCGGCAACAACCCGATCAGGTTGCAGGGCAGCGTGCGCGCGTCCAGCTGCGCGCGCAGCAGGTTTTCCCACGCCGTCCGGCACGCGGAAGTCGAGCCCGGCAGGCAGAACACGAAGGTGTCGTTCGACAAGCCCGCGAACGCGCGCGACTGCAGCGACGAGGTGCCGATCTCCTCGAAGCTGACCGCGCGGAACAGTTCGCCGAAACCCGGCATCTGCTTGTCCAGCAGCGGCGCGACCGCTTCGGGCGTGGAGTCGCGGCCGGTGAAGCCGGTGCCGCCGGTGACCAGCACGCCGTGCACGCCGGCATCCGCGATCCACGCCGCCACCAGCGCGCGGATCGCGTAAATATCGTCGCGCACGATGCGGCGTTCGCGCAGGCGGTGGCCCGCTTCGGTCAAGGCACCGGCGAGGTAATCGCCGGAGGTGTCGTTTTCGTCGGTGCGCGTGTCGGAAACCGTCAGCACGCACAGGTTCAGGGGAACGAACTCGCCTTTCGCGCTCATGCGATCAGCTTAGCGCATCGCGCGGGGCGGCGTCGCGCTGCGTGTCTGCGCCATCGCGCAATCGCGCGGCGGAAGCATTCGGGGGCGATGCACGCGACCGGTCCAGCGCGGCGAGGAAATCACGCCGCCAGGCGGTGATGTCGTGGCGCTGCAGGTATTCGAACATGCTCCGCCAGCGTTCGCGGCGTTCCGGCAGCGGCATGGTCAGCCCGCGTTCGATCGCGGCGACCAGCTCGTCGATGTCGTAGGGATTGATGCGCAATGCGCCTTCCAGTTCGGAGGCGGAACCGGCGAAGTGCGACAGCACCAGCACGCCGGGTTCCTGCGCCGATTGCGCGGCGACGTATTCCTTCGCGACCAGGTTCATGCCGTCGCGCAGCGGCGTCACCAGCGCCAGTTTTGCCATGCGGCAGAAACCCGCGAGCGTGGACTGGTTGAAACTGCGGTTGACGTAGCGGATCGGCACCCAGTCCGGTTCCGCGTAGCGGCCGTTGATGCCGCCCGCCAGCCGCTCCAGGCGCGTGCGCAATTCGCGGTATTCGGGCACGTCCTCGCGCGAGGGCGGCGCGATCTGCAGGAACGACACGCGGGATTTCCAGTGCGGGTGTTCCGACAGGAACCGTCCGAACGCCTCGAAGCGCCGCGGCAGGCCCTTGGAATAATCCAGCCGGTCGATGCCGATGGCCAGCTCGCGGTTTTCCAGGCTGGCGCGCAGGCGCTCGCTGGCGGCGCTGCGCGCAGCGATGGCGGCCTGTTTCGCCACGCGTTCGGTGTCGATGCTGATCGGAAACGTCGCGCTGTAAAAGTCCCTGCCGTCGCGCATGTGCACGCGGCCGTCGCGTTCGATGCGCGCGCCGCATTCCTCGCGCAGGTAGTCGTGCAGCGCACGCAGGTCGTCGCGCGTCTGCAGGCCGACCAGGTCGTACGCACCGAAACCCGAAAACAGCGACTCGTGGCCGGGCAGCGTGTTCAGCAGTTGCGCCGGCGGCAGCGGCACGTGCAGGAAAAAACCGATCGGCGCGTCCACGCCGAGCCGGCGAAGTTCCGCGGCCAGCGGAATCAGGTGGTAATCGTGCACCCACACGCGATCGTCGGGCCGCAGCAAAGGTGCGAGCCGTCGCGCGAACAGGCGGTTCACTTCCATGTAGACGGCGTGCTGGGCGCGGTGGTAGTCGATCAGGTTCGGCTGGAAATGCAGCAACGGCCACAACGTGCGGTTGGCGAAGCCGAGGTAATACGCGTCGTATTCGGCGCGCGTGAGATCCAGCAACGCGTAGTCGATGTTGCCGTCGCGTTCCTCGCGCAGTTCGCGTGCCTCGGCCGTCGCGATCCGCCCGCTCCAGCCGAACCACAGCCCGCCGGTTTCGCTGAGCGCGTTTTGCATCGCCGCCGCCAGCCCGCCCGCGCGCGCCTCCTTCGGCAGCGCCACGCGGTTGGAAACCACGACCAGTCGACCCGCGCCGGGACGGTTGGCGGCAGGCTTGCTCACAGGATGTCGCGCCATTTGGCGGACAACGCGCGCGCCGCATGGATCAGGCCGACCATCGAGTAGGTCTGCGGGAAATTTCCCCACAACTCGCCCGTCTTCGGGTCGAGGTCCTCCGACAACAGGCCGAGCGGATTGCGCATCGCCAGCAGTTTTTCGAACCACGCGCGCGCCTCGTCCTTGCGGCCGATCGCGGCCAGCGCTTCGACGTACCAGAAATTGCAGATCGTGAAACTGGTGGTGGGCGCGCCGAAGTCGTCGGGCTTGGCGTAGCGCAGGATGTAGCCGTCGCGCATCAGTTTGCGGCCGACCATCTCCACCGTCCTGACGAAGCGCGGGTCGTCGGCGGCGACGAAACGCAGGCTCTCCAGCAACAGCAGGCTCGCGTCCAGATCCTCGCCGCCGAACGATTCGACGAAATGGCCATCCGCGTGCACGGCGTGCTTCAACACCGCCGCGCGGATGCGTTCGGCGCGTTGCCGCCAATGGTGCGCGCGCGGCTGCAACGCCAGCCAGCCGGCGATGCGCGCCAGCCGGTCGCACGCGACCCAGCACATCACCGCGGAATACGTGTGCACCGCCGTGCGGCCGCGCAATTCCCACAGCCCGGCGTCGGGCTGGTCGAACAGGCCGTACGCGGCGTTGCCGCAGCGTTCCAGTCGCCGGAACGCGGTTTCATCGCCGGGCGCGACCAGCCGCCGGTCGCAGAACATCTGGGTGGCGGCCAGCACCACGCTGCCGTAGATGTCGTTCTGGCGCTGTTTCCAGGCCTCGTTGCCGACCCGTACCGGGCCCATGCCGCGGTAGCCGGCGAGATGCGTTTCGCGGCGTTCGGGCAATTCGTTCTGGAAGTGGATGCCGTACACCGGCGCCATGCCGTCTTCATCCTTCACCGAAAGATTGAAGATGTAGCGCACGTATTCCTCCATGCTCCGGGTCGCACTCAGTTGATTGAGCGCGCGCACCACCAGCGCGGCGTCGCGCGGCCAGCAGTAGCGGTAGTCCCAGGTGCGCACCGTGTCGGGCGCTTCGGGAATGGACGTCGTCATCGCCGCGACGATCGCGCCGGTGCCTTCGTACTGGCACAGCTTCAGCGTGATCGCCGCGCGGATCACCGCGTCCTGCCATTCGGCGGGTATCGACAGATACCGCACCCATTCCTGCCAGTACTCCAGGGTGGCCTGCAGCGCCGCGCGGAAATATTCGCCCGGGGCTTCGTGCAAGGTTTCATCGCCGCCCAGCACGATGTGCACCTCGTCATCGAGCAGGAACGGCAGCGAATCGCGCAACATCGGCAATGGCGCGTCGGTGGTGATGCGCAGCACGAGCGGATCGAGCCGGAAGCGCAGGTGGTTGGAACCGAAGGTGCTTTCGGGAACGCGGCTGCCGTAACCCGTGAGCGGGCGCAGGCGCAGGCGTATGCGCGGCGATCCCGCCAGCGGGCGCACGCGCCGCAGCAGTTGCATCGGGTGGAAGATGCGTCCGTGCTGCTTGAAGCGCGGCGCGAAATCGGTGATCTCCAGCCGCGATCCGTCCTCCGCCGCCAGGCGCGTCACCAGCACCGCGCTGTTGTCGGCATAGCCCTGTTCGCGCGCGGTTTCGCCTTCCAGTTCGACATCGAAGAAACCCGCATCGCCGATGCGCGGCGAGAGCAGCGAACAGAACACCGGATCGCCGTCGAACGCGGGCACGCAATGCCAGCAGATCCTGCCGCGTGCGTCGATCAGCGCGTTGACCGTGCCATTGCCGATGACGCCGAGGTCGAGATCGCACGACGGTGCGCGCAATCCTTTCGCGGCAGCCTGCTTGCGCCCAGCGGCACCGGAATGGCGGTTGCCGCCGGGCGGCCTGACCGGCTCCGCCTTGCGCGTTGCGGTGCGTTTCGCCGATGCGCGCGTGTCCTGCACATCGCGATTGCGTTCGAAGCGGACAGGGGTCTTGCCTGTTTTGGCCACGACGGCTCCTTGTGGCTGGTGGAATCAATCGGCGCGCAGGACCAGCCCCCGCAGCCAGTCGCGCACGGCGGTCGGATCGGCGAGGGCGAAATTCGCGCGCGTGGGACGTCGCGGCCCGACGATCACGCTGATGCCACCGCGCGCGTTGACTTCCTCGAAGGCATGTTCGTCGGTGAGGTCGTCGCCCAGCATCCACGGCTGCCGGCCGCGGAACGGTGTCGCCGCCATCAATTCGGCCAGCGCGCGGCCCTTGTCGCAGCCGGCAGGCTTCAGCTCGATC
>JAFEEJ010000059.1 GCA_018241145.1 Pseudomonadota bacterium
CGGCGAAGTGGTCGGCGCCTCGAAAAACGGCATCGACATCGCCTGCGGCGCAGGCGTGCTGCGGATCCTGGAACTGCAACGCGCCGGAGGGCGGGTGATTGCCGCCGCCGATTACCTCAACGCGCGCCCGGGACTCCGCAAGCCATGAACGACACGCGCGCGGTGGCCGCGCAGGTGCTCGCCGCGGTCGCGCTCGAGGGTGTGTCGCTGCGCGAGGCGCTGGCGCCCGCGCAGGCCGGGATTGCCGATGCGCGCGACCGCGCGCTGCTGACCGCGCTGGCCAACGAAGGCGCGCGCTGGTGGCTGCGCTTCGATCCTGCGCTGGAAGTTCTTCTGCAACGCCCCTTGCGCGAACGCGAGCCGGCGTTGCACGCGCTGCTGGTGATCGGACTGGTGCAGATCGAAATCCTGCAGATTCCGCCGCATGCGGCGGTCGCCGCCACGGTGGACGCCGCGCGCGCGTTGCGGCGCGCGCCGTTCGCGAACCTCGTCAATGCGGTGTTGCGACGCTGGCTGCGCGAGCGCGAATCCTTGAACGCCGGCCTGGATCGCGATGCGGCGACGCGTACGGCACATCCCGCGTGGCTGATCGGATCGATGCGCCGCGATTGGCCCGAACAGGTCGATTCCATCCTCGCCGCGGGCAACGCACCGTCGCCGCCGATGCTGCGCGCGAACCGCCGGCGCGCAACGCGCGAGGAGCTGGTCGCGGAACTCGCGAGCCATGGCGTCGATGCGGAAAGTTCCCCGTGGCTGGGCGATGCGTTGATACCCGCGCAATACGCCGGTTTCGCGCGGCTGCCGGCTTTCCGCGATGGCCGCATTTCCGTGCAGGACGGCGCTGCGCAACTGGCCGCCGACCTGCTCGATGCGCGCGAGGGCATGCGCGTGCTGGACGCCTGTGCCGCGCCGGGCGGCAAGGCCTGCCACCTGCTGGAACGCGCCGAGATCGACTTGCTCGCGCTGGAACGCGACCCCGATCGCATCGAACGCGTCCGCGAAAACCTGCAACGGCTCGGCCTGCAATGCGAATTGCGCATCGCCGACGCGGGCGAGCCTTCGAAATGGTGGGATCAAAGACCCTTCGACCGCATCCTGCTGGATGCGCCGTGTTCGGCCACCGGCGTGATCCGCCGCCATCCCGACATCAAGCTGCATCGGCGCGCCGGCGACATCGCCGCATTGGCGCGCGGGCAGTCGCGCCTGCTGCGTGCGCTGTGGCCGCTGCTGGAATCCGGCGGCCGGCTGCTGTATGCGACATGCTCGATCCTGCGCGAGGAAAACGAACAGGTGATCGCGGCGTTCCTGCGCGAGCACGGCGATGCCCAAGCCATGGGTTTTGCCCTCGACTTCGGGCATGCGGTCGGCGCGGGCCGCCAGATCCTGCCCGGCGAGGGCGGCCTGGACGGCATGTACTATGCCGCAATCGAAAAACGCGCCTGATCCGCGCACGTCGAATGCCATGACCGCGCCGCCCCTGATTTCCGTCGCGCTGTGCGCGCACAACGGCGAGCGCTGGCTGCGCGAACAGCTCGACTCGGTGCTGGCGCAAACCGGCGTGGACATCGAAGTCGTGGCGCTGGACGACGCCTCGGGCGATGGCAGCGTGGCGTTGTTGCGGGAATACGCCGCGCGCGATCCGCGCGTGCGGGTGCACGAGAACGACCGCAACCTGGGCCCCGCACGCAGTTTCGAACGCGCGATGTCGCTGTGCCGCGGCGAATTCCTTGCGCCCTGCGACCAGGACGACGTCTGGGAAACGCGGAAACTTTCGCGCCTGCTCGCGACGATCGGGCCGGCCGACCTGGCCTATTGCGATTCGCGTTACATCGACGACGACGGCGCGCCGACCGGCGGACGCGTGTCGGATCACCTGTCGATGATGCAGGGGTGCGAACCACTGCAATTCCTGTTCGGCAATTCGGTGTCGGGCCATGCGGCGCTGTTGCGGCGCGACGTGTTCGAACGGGCGCGGCCGTTCCCGCCGGGCGTGTTCCACGACTGGTGGCTGGCGTTGTGCGCGGCCGCAGGCAACGGCGTGGTGTACCTGCACGAACCGCTGGTGCGGTTCCGCCGCCACGCTTCCACTTTCTCCACCCTCGGCCGCGGACACAAGGCGCGCATTCCCTCGCGCCAGCGGTTGTGGCTGGCGACGCTGCGCAATTTGATGGAAGCGCACGCGCATACGCGGCTGCGCGGACACGAATGCGCGCAAGCCCTGCTCGACGCCTTCGAACTGGCGCGGGATCGCCGTCGTCGTCTGCCGCTGCTGCGCGAGCTTTGGCGATTGCGCGCCGCCGCGCCGCCGGCGCGGGGAAACGCGGCGCTCAACGGCGTGCGTTTGCAGATGCGTTTCCTGCGCAAGCTGCGGCAGTCCCGTCGCGAGCCGCCGCTGGAACCGCGGCAGGTCAGTTTCTGATCCGCGTGGTCGCGCCGAACCAGCGACGCGGCAACAACAGCTTCAACGCGCGTTCTGCGCTCTTGCGGCGCAACCCGGGATGCCGCAGCCCGCGCCACAACGGTGCGATCCACTGCGAGCGCGGGCGATCCAGCACCGCTTCGCGCATCTGCGCCTCCAGTTCGTACATCGACGCGAGTTCCAGTCCCAGCGCCTTGCGTTGTTGCGGCAGGTCGGGGCGCGCATCGACGCAGCGGCGCTGGTCCGCGGCGATGTCGCGGTACATCGCGATCACGCGCCGGTGGCGCCGTTCATACGTCGCGTAATCGTTGCCGCTGCGATCGAACATCCAGTCGTTGAGGTTGCCGCCGTGCCGGCGGTAGGCCAGCAATGCTTGCTGCAGGCACAGGCAATCGCCCAGCAACGCGGCGCGCAGGCTGAGCATGTTGTCCTCGACCGTCCCCTGCAGTGGCGGCAGCCCGACCAGCAGCCCGCGCCGCAGCGCCATCGAAGCGCCCAATACAGTTACCAGCTTGCCGCGGCGCAGGAACCAGCGCTGGTCCAGCCGCTGCGGCAGGCCGCGCGTTTTGGCGGCCAGCAACTTGCCTTGCGCGTCCACATCGTCCACGGCGGATCCGACCAGTTGCGCCTGCGGGTTGGCGGCGAAGGCATCGACCAGGGCCTGTACGCGATGCGGGTAGCTGATGTCGTCGCCGCTGCTGCAGACGAGAATTTCGCCACGTGCGATCTGCGCAAGCTCGCACATGTGCGCACACAACCCGAGGTTGCGGCCGGTGCTGCGCAACACGACTTGCGAGGCGCGCGGATGACCCGCGAGCGCGGCGCGCGCGGCGTCCAGCGTGCCATCGCCGGAGCTGTCGTCCGAAACGATGATTTCGCAGGGATGCGTCTGCGCCAGTGCCGCATGCACGGCTTCGCCGATGGTCGCGCGCATGCGATAGGCGATCACCAGGAAGGTGACCGAAGGCGGGGTCGCGGCCGCAGCGGCGTGCACGGCGTTCACGGGCGATGGTCGAGCAGCCACAGCCGCGCGAATTTCTCGCGCACGTAGTCGGCTTCCATGCAGGCGAACAGGAAACCGCGCCAGCCGTCCAGGAAACCTGCCCGCAACACATACCCGCGCAGGAAGCGCCAGAACGGATTCATCACGAGATTGTGCAGGTGCGCGTGGCGACCGCGCGCGTGCATGTCCGCGGCCATCATCGTCGCATAGCGGCGGTAACGCGCGAGCTGGTCGTCCAGCGAACGGTACGCGCGGTGTTCCAGATCGCCGGCGAGCGTGCGCACCGCGCCATCCACGCTGGCGTGCTCGTGGATTTCCCGCGCGCCGCGCCAGCCGCCGTGGCGGCGGTCGAACAGGCGCAGCACGCGGTCGGGATAGGCGTTGCCGCGGCGCAGGAATGCACCGAAATATTCCGTGCAACGCGCGAAGCGATAACCCGCCGCACCGGCGAAACCGCCATCGCGCACGGCCTCGATGGACGCGCGCAGCGCAGCCGTGACGCGCTCGTCGGCGTCCAGGCACAACACCCAATCGTGTCTCGCCTGCGCCACCGCGAAATCCTTCTGCGCGCGATAACCGTCGAAGCCGCGCTCGAGCACGCGCGCACCGCGCGCCGCGGCGACCTCGCGCGTGCCATCGGTCGAGCCGGAATCGACGACGACGATTTCGTCGCAAAAGGCGAGCGACTCGATGCACGCATCGATGCGGTCGGCTTCGTTCAGTGCGATGATGCAGGCCGAGATGCGAGGGCGGTCCGGCATGGCGGGAGGGGTCGAGTGGATGTGCGCAGTGTAGTGCCGCAGCCGATACCCACGCTCCCCGGGGATGCATGAACGATCCCCTTGCCGATGGAAAGGTCGGCGACAGCCGGTCGCGTTTCAATACGCGCGTGTTGATTGCCGCCACGCCCCTTGTCGATCGTTCCGGCGAATCAGGTGCCGATGCGGCGGCCGCGCCACTGGTGGTGCGCTTCGGTGCGTTCGGAGACATGGTGTTGCTGACGCCGCTGCTCCATCAATTGCATCTGCGCTATGGCCGGCCTTGCCGCGTCCTGGGTTCCGGCCCATGGCTGGCGCCGTTGTTTGCCGGCCACCCGGACGTGCTGGAAATCCTCGCGTTGCGCAGCCGCAGGCGCCCGTACTGGCTGGATCGTTCGCAGCAGAAACTGGTGGGGCGTCTGCGCGCGTTGCCCCGCGGTCCCGTGTATGTCTGCGACGATTACGCGCTCGACAAGATCCGCTGGCTGCTGCGGCGTGCCGGCATCGCGGCCGATGATTGCGTCTACGCCAACCCGGATTGCCTGCTCGGCCACGGGGAACACTGGATCGAGCGCTGGTTGCGCTTCGCGGCGATGACCCCGCGCGCGTTCGAGAAGATCCGGATTTGAGCAAGACCATGCAGGAAAGCACGCGCGCACCGCGGTTGTACGTCAACGATTCCGATCGTGCCGATCTCGAAGCATGGTTGCATCGGCGCGGCGCGGCCGGCAGACCGCTGGTGCTGGTGCAACCCGGCAACAAGCGCACGTTGAAGCGCGGCCGTGCGGGACGGCTGGGGGATGAAAAAGCGTGGCCGGATCAGCGTTGGGCGGATCTGATCCACGCGGTGCTGGCGAGCGATGCGGATCTCCTCGCCGTGCTGTGCGGCGTACCGGCGGAGCGTTCGGTGTTGCGTGAAATCGCGCGGCGGGTGCATTCCGGCCGCGTGATCGAAGCAAGCGCGGAGTTGCCGTTGCGCCGCCTGCTCGCATTGCTCGAGCGCGCGCAGGCCATGATTTCGGTGGATACCGGTCCCGCGCACGCGGCCGCGGCATTGGGATGCCCGTTGATCGTCCTGTATGGCGCCGCGTCGCCCGCGCAATGGCTGCCGCGCAGCCCCGTAGGCAGCGCGGTGATCGCGCTGGGAGGGCCGCCGCATCGTTCGCGCGTGGCCGAAATCGGGCTGGATGAGGTCCTGGCGGCGTGGGCTGCGTTGCCGCTTCGCGGCGCCACCGGGACGCCGGTTTGATGCGTCCCCTGGTGATTCGCTTCGGCCGTCTGGGCGACACGATCCTGCTCGCGCCGCTGCTGGAGGATCTGCATCGGCGCTATGGCGAGTCCTGCATCCTGCTGGGCACGGGGCCATGGTCGACGCAGTTGTACGCGGGCCATCCGGATGTCGACGCGATCGTGCAGGTCGACGCGCGGCACCGACCGCTGCCGTTCAGTCCGCAACGCTGGCGGATGGTTCGCACCCTGCGGCGCACGCGCGGCGCGCCTGTATACGTGTGCGAGACCGAACCGCGCGCGCTGGACAAGATCCGGCGGATGCTGACGCTGGCCCGGATCGATCGTGCGCATTGCCTGTTCATCACCGATCTTCCGTTTCGCGAAGGCGAACACTGGGTGGACCGCCTGTCGCGGCTCGGTGCGCGCATTCCCCCTGCGCTCGAGACGGATCCGCGGCGCGATTCGGCGTGATCGCATCGCCGCCGCGGTTACACTCGCCGACCGTGATGCGAGACTCCCGCCCCGGAACCGGACTTCTGCGCGCGCTGCCGTGGTGGCTGCTGCTGTGGTTGCTGGCGGCCGCGCTTGCGATCTTCGCGAACGGGCCGATGCCGATGTATTCCACGCGCACGCTGGGCGTGGCGTGGGAAATGTGGTCCCGGCACGAGTTCTGGGTGCCTTACATCAACGGCGCGCCGTACAGCCAGAAGGTGCCGCTGCTGTTCTGGCTGATCCATGCCGGATGGTTCGTGTTCGGCGTCAACGACGTGTGGCCGCGGATCCTGGAACTGCTGATCGGCGCCGCGCAACTGGTGCTGGCGTGGATCCTGGCGCGGCGGCTGTTTCCGCAACGTCCGTGGGTGGCGCGCGCGACGCCCTGGATGCTGGCCGCGTTGTCGTTCGCGTTCCTGTTCGGCCTGCAGATCATGTACGAGGTGCTGCTGAGCGTGTGGGTGCTCGGCGCGTTGCTGTGCCTCGCGCCCGCGCCGCAGCGCGCCTCGCCGCGCTGGATCGGGTTGGCGATCTGCCTCGGTCTCGGCCTGTTGACCAAGGGCCCGGTGATGGCGCTGCACGTGGTGTTCGTGTGGCTGCTGGGGCCGTGGTGGAACGGCTACGCGCGGCGCGAGCGGTTGCGCTGGTACGGCTTGGGCCTGCTCGCGTTCGCCGGCGGCTTTGCAATGCTGGCGGCGTGGGTGATCCCGGCCATCCACATCGGCGGCGCCGCGTATGCGAACGAGCTGCTGTTCAAGCAGACCGCCGGCCGCGTGGTGGAGGCCTTCGATCATGCGCGGCCGTTGTGGTGGTACCTGCCGTGGCTGCCGGCGGTGCTGTTTCCGTTCGTCGCGTGGCCGCGCGCGTGGGTGGCGGTGGCGTCGCTGCGGCCGCCTCTGGAAAACGGATTGCGCTTCTGCATCGCGTGGATGGCGCCGGTGTTCGTGGTGTTCTGCCTGCTCAGCGGCAAGCAGACGTACTACCTGATTCCGGAATTGCCCGCGGCGATGTTGTTGCTGGCGTGCGCGCTGGCGCGCTTGCGCGAGCGCGGCGTCGCGCGCGGGTTCGTTTTCGGGCCATGGCCGCTGGCGATCGGCGCGTTCGCACTCGCGGCCCTGTTGCTTTCGTTGCCTTGGCTGGTGGCATCGGGGCGCATCGACGACCCCTGGCTGCACGATCTGTCGGTGCGCAGCGCGCCATTCGGCGTGTTGTACCTGTTGATGGGCGCGTGGATGTTGCGGCGCGGTGGCGCGCAATTGCGCCGCATCGCGGCGGCAAGCCTGATCGGCGCCTCGGCCGCCTACGTGCTGTTCGCGCTGACGCTGTCGCCGGGGTTCGACCTGGCGCCGGTATCCCGGCTGCTGGCGCGCGCGCAGGCGCAGCATCGCGCGGTCGGCAACCTCGACATCTACGAAGGCCAGTTCCATTTCTTCGGGCGGTTGACCCAACCGATCGACCGGCTCTACGAAGGCGGCGTGCTGCAGCAATGGGCGCACGCGCATCCGGATGGCCTGATCGTCGAATACCCCAGCAATCTCGATCCGGCCGACCTGCGGTACGCGGTGTTCGTGCAGCCGTTCCGCTCGGTGTGGCTGGTGGTGTGGGATGCGCCGA
Source organism: Pseudomonadota bacterium (assembly GCA_018241145.1). Classification (GTDB taxonomy): domain Bacteria; phylum Pseudomonadota; class Gammaproteobacteria; order Xanthomonadales; family Rhodanobacteraceae; genus 66-474. Next base: position 7,517 of record JAFEEJ010000059.1, read on the forward strand.
CGCTCGCGGCGCTCCGCCGCGGCGAGACGCCGCCGGTTCCCTCGCATCCGCCGATGCTGTATCCCGCCGGTTACTGGCGGTATGCGAAGATCGCGCACTGAATCCATGCGCGCCACGGCCGATTTCGCATGAACGGGCAGAGGATCGAAACCCTGCGGGAGCAAGTGGGCGGACCGCGCGACGGCGCGTTGCTGCGTTATTCGCTGGGGCTCGCGCTGATGCTCGATGGCGATGCGCGGGAAGCGGTGTGGCAAATCCGCGCCGCGCTCGGGTTCGATCCGGCGTATTCCGCCGCGTGGAAATTGCTGGGCAAGGCACAGCTCGCGGCGGGCGACGCCGCCGCCGCCGCCGAGGCGTGGCATGAAGGCATCGGCGTGGCGCAAAAACGCGGCGACGTGCAGGCGGCGAAGGAAATGCAGGTGTTCCTGCGGCGGCTGGAAAAGACGTGAGCGGTCAGCTGGCAGCCGCAAGCCGGCAAAAGTGACGCATTTTCGACTGACGATTCACGGTTCACGGTTCACGTTGTTGCGCGCCAGCCAGTACGGATCGGGTGCGTTCGGATCCGGCCGTTCGGACCAGCGCTTGTAGGCCCACTGGTATTGGGTGAAGGCGAGTTCCACGCAATCCTGCACGCCGCGGTTCAGCGCGGTGCATGCGACGCGCAGGTCTTCGCTCGCGATGCCCGGCGGCGCCGTCTGGAAATGGATGCGGAAGCCCGCGCCTTGTCGCAGACGTTCGGCGAAGGCGAACAGCACTGTCGCGCCGGTGCGGTGCGCCATGCGCGGCAGCAGCACCATGGTGTTGGCTTCCACGCCGAAGAACGGCGCGAACTGGCCTTCGCCGCGCTTGGGTTGCTGGTCGGGGAGGATGCCGACCACGCCGCCGGCGGCCAGCCGTTTGTACAGGACGCGCACGCCGGCGCCGTCGGCGCGCACCTGTTGCGGCGACAGTCCGCCGCGCGCACGCCGCAGCATTTCCTCGAACGCGGGGTCGCGCGGCGGCGCGTACAGGATGGCGATCGGCGTGCGGCTGCACAGCCAGTAATTCAGCACCTCCCAGCAACCGAGGTGCGGCGCGGCGATGATCAGGCCGCGTCGCATGCGCAATGCGGCGTCGAACAATTCCTGCCCGCGCACTTCGTGCACCAGCTCCAGCGCTTGCAGCGCGCCGCGTCCCCATACCGCCGCGAGTTCGGTGACCGCGCGGCCGGTTTCGATGAGGCAGAGTTTCGCCAGGCGCGCACGCGACGCATCGGTGAGTTTCGGACACGCGAGCGCCAGGCTCACTTCGGTATGCACGCGTTCGCGCGCGTGCCTGCGCCACCACAGCAACACCCCCAGCGTCGTGCCGAGCGAATACAACGCGCGCAGCGGCAACGCGCCCAGTGCGCGCAACGCGGTCCAGGTCAGGGCGACGTACCAGCGCATCAGCCGGCGGTCCCCATCGGATGCGGCATGCGATAGATGTCAGGCAAGTCGCTGCCGGGGCGCGGCTTGAAACGCTTGTAGTTCCACTGGTATTGCGTGAACGCGATTTCCACGCACTTTTCCACGGACGCATTCAACGCCGCGCACGCGGTCGGAAGATCCGGATCGCGCAATGCCGCCGGCGTTTCGCGGAAGTGGATGACGAACCCCGCCGCTTCCGGCAGTCGCTCGACGAACAGCATCAGTACGTTCGCTTGCGTGCGTTTCAACAGGCGCGGCAGCAGGGTCATCGTCAGTGCCGGCACGTTGAAGAACGGCGCGACCAGTCCGCCGCTGCGCGGCACGTGGTCGGGCATGATCGAAACCACGCCGCCGGCGCCGAGATGGCGGAACACGCGGCGCACCCCGGAATCGTCGATCGGGAACTGGATGGAAGCGCCGCCTTCGCGCAGGCGGCGCAGCAGCAGCTCCAGTTGCGGATAGCGCGGCTGCGTGTAGAACGTGGCGAACGGCGTGCGCGCCCCGACCCAGTAGTTGGCGACTTCCCAGCTGCCCAGGTGCGGTGCGCACAGGATCAGGCCCTTGCCGCTGCGCAGCGCCGCGTCGAACAAATCGCCGCCGCGCACCTCGCGCACCGCGCCCAGCGTGCGTCCGATGCGGGTCCAGATGCCGAACACTTCCAGCAGCGATTTGCCGGTTTCGATCAGGCAGGCGCGCGCGAGAGCATCGCGGGAAGCGTCCCGCGGCCGCACGTATGCGAGGTTGGTTCGCACGATGGCGCGCTTGCGCGACGGCAGAATCCAGAACAGCCAGCCCAGCGCGGCGCCCAACGCCTGCCAGCCGCGCAGCGGCAAAATCGAAACCGCGCGCAGCAAGGCGTAGAGGAGCGAGGTGTACCAGCGCATCGCGTGAAGTTTAGAAGCGGGAACGGGGAACGGGGAAGGGAGCGAGCGAAGCAACGATTGTCATTCCCGGGCCGCGCGCAGCGGAATCCGGAATCTGCTTTTCGAGGATAAGTGGAGAGCAGGTTCCGGGTTCCGTTTTCCAGGGAAGTCGGAAAACGGCCCCGAAATGACGAGATTGCTATGCTCTTTTCGCTCACCGCTCACCGCTCACCGCTCACCGCTCACCGCTCACCGCTCACCGCTCACCGCTCACCGCTCACCGCTCACCGCTCACGTATCCGAATGATCTCCCTCATCCAGCGCGTCGCCGAGGCCCACGTCGAAGTCGACGGCGAAATCGTCGGCGCGATCGACGCCGGCTTGCTGGTGCTGGTCGCAGTGGAACCGGGCGACGGCGAAGCGCAGGCGCAACGCATGTGCGAGCGTCTGCTCGGCTATCGCGTGTTCGCCGACGCGGCCGGGCGCATGAATCGTTCCCTCGCCGACGTGCGCGGCGGTCTGCTGCTGGTGCCGCAGTTCACGCTGGCTGCGGATACCGCCAAGGGCATGCGCCCGAGCTTCACCGCGGCGGCGGCGCCGGAACATGGCCGCAGGTGGTTCGATCGCCTGGTGCAACTGGCGCGTGCCGCGCACGATCCGGTTGAAACCGGCCGCTTCGGCGCCCACATGAGGGTTCACCTCGTCAACGACGGCCCGGTGAGTTTTATCCTGCGATCTTCCGTGATCGCTTCCTGACATACCGCCGGCGGGCTCCCGGCTCTCTTCGGGAGGATGACCGGAAGGCGGCCAGGGAGTCGTTGGCCATGGATGGCGGCTTTGGGCGCACGCTTGACTCAAGGGCACGCTCCGGAGCCGCTGCCGCGACCAGGGTGCGCATAGCGCGTTTCTTGCATGGTTTTTTGCCCGCCAAGGGCTCGCCACGCCGCGATTTTTCGCTTGAAAACTGGTCAAAAAATCGCCAGATAAGTTAAACTAGCCGGTTCCTGTGCTCCTCGGTGCCCCATGGAAAACCTTCCCCAGCAGCAATCCGAAATCAAGCAATTGATCACCAAGGGTCGTGAGCAGGGCTACCTGACTTACGCCGAGGTCAACGACCACCTGCCCGACGACATCGTCGATCCCGAGCAGATCGAAGACATCATCGGCATGATCAATGGCATGGGCATCGAGGTGCATGAAGTCGCGCCCGATACCGAATTGCTGCTGCCCGATGCGCCCGCCAGCACGGAAGACGACGAAACCGCAACCGAAGAGGCGGTGGCCATGTTGTCGGCGGTCGACGCCGAAGTCGGCCGCACCACCGATCCGGTGCGCATGTACATGCGTGAAATGGGCACGGTGGAATTGCTGACCCGCGAAGGCGAAATCGCGATCGCCAAGCGCATCGAGGAAGGCCTGAACCAGGTGCAGACCGCGCTGGCCAGCTTTCCGTGGGCGATCGGCCTGCTGCTGGAGGAATACGACCAGCACCTCGACGGCAAGCGGCGCATGAGCGAGATCATCGCAGGCTTCGCCGATCAGGAGATTCCGGCCGAGGCGTTCGGCGTCGCCCCCGCCGCGGAGCCGGAAGGCGACGAGGAAATCGACGAGGACGAGGAAGAAGCGTCCGGCGACGACGACAGCGAGTCCGGCCCGACCGGCCCCGATCCGGCCGAGGTCGCGCGCCGCATGGACATCCTGCGCGACTTCTACGGCAAGTTCCAGAAGACCGCCGACAAGTACGGCGTGGCCGACAAGAAGTCGCAGAAGCTGCGCGACAAGATGGCCGAGGAGTTCCTGAAACTGAAGCTGCCGTCGGCGCTGATCGACGGTTTCGTGCGCAAGCTGCGCGAAGTGGTCGCTTCCATCCGCCACCACGAGCGCGTGGTGATGGATGTCTGCACGCGCGTGTGCCGCATGCCGCGCAAGGATTTCATCGACCTGTTCCCGTCCAACGAAACCAATCTGGAGTGGGTTTCCGAGTTGTCGCGCAAGCGCCAGAAGTGGACGCCGGCGGTGCGCAACCACCGCGACGACATCGTCGCCGAGCAGCAGAAGCTGGCGGAGATCGAACGCGCGCTGTTCCTGCCGCTCACCGACATCAAGGAAATCAACCGCGCGATGTCGATCGGCGAGGCCAAGGCCCGCCGCGCCAAGAAGGAAATGGTCAAGGCCAACCTGCGTCTGGTGATCTCGATCGCCAAGAAATACACCAACCGCGGCCTGCAATTCCTCGACCTGATCCAGGAAGGCAACATCGGCCTGATGAAGGCGGTGGACAAGTTCGAATACCGCCGCGGTTACAAGTTCTCGACCTACGCGACGTGGTGGATCCGCCAGGCCATCACGCGTTCGATCGCCGACCAGGCGCGCACCATCCGCATCCCGGTGCACATGATCGAGACCATCAACAAGTTGAACCGCATCTCGCGCCAGATGCTGCAGTTGTACG
>JAFEEJ010000005.1 GCA_018241145.1 Pseudomonadota bacterium
CGACTTCGTTCGCTCCGCTCAGGCAGCCTGTCTGAGCTTGTCGAAGAGCCCAGCGCGAAGGTTCAAACTTCAAACCAGACCACTCACGATTCCGTTTGCCACGGACGCGGGCGCGCAGCGTGAACGGAGCAGGGGGACGTTCAAGGCTCCATCGCCACCGGCTTGCCGGACTGCTTGTACACGGTGCCCGCCTTCATCACGAAGTCCATTTTTTTCATCAGCGCGATGTCGTCCAGCGGGTTGCCGGGCACGGCGACGAGGTCCGCGTACTTGCCGGCAGCGACGCTGCCGAAGTCCTTGTCGTGCTTCAGCAGTTCCGCAGCGTGCATGGTCGCGGCCTGGATCGCGTACATCGGCGGCATGCCGGCTTCGACCATGTACACGAATTCCTGCGCGTTTTCGCCGTGCGGATACACGCCCGCGTCGGTGCCGAACGCGATCTTGACGCCGGCCTTGTAGGCCTTGCCGGCGGTGGCCAGGATCTTCGGCCCGACTTCCATCGCCTTGCGCGCGACCTGCGGCGGATACCAGCCTTCCCTGGCCTTCTGCATCACGAACTCGCCGGCGATGATGGTCGGCACGTACCAGGTGCCGTGCTGTTTCATCAGCTGCATGTCGGCGTCGTCCATGAAAGTGCCGTGCTCGATCGAATCCACGCCGCCCAGCACCGCGCGGCGGATCGCTTCCGCGCCGTGCGCGTGCGCGGCCACCGTGAAACCGTAATCGTGCGCGGCGGCCACGACGGCCTTGATTTCTTCCAGCGTCATCTGCGGATTTCCGGAACTGGAACTTTCGTCCAGCACGCCGCCGGAGGGCATGATCTTGATCAGGTCCGCGCCGTCCTTGTAATGCTGGCGCACCGCCTTCCACGCATCTTCGGGCGAATTGATGATGCCGTCCTTCGGCGTGGGATCGCCCTGCAGGTCCCAGCGATATCCGTCGGTCGGATCCGCGTGGCCGCCGGTGGTTCCGATGAATTGCCCGGCGCTGAAGATGCGCGGCCCCGGCACCAGGCCGGCGTTGACCGCGTTGCGCAACGCGATGGATTCGTTGTCGTTGTCGCCGACGTTGCGTACCGTGGTGAAGCCCGCGAGCAACGTGCGCTTCGCATACACCGTGCTTTCGATCGCGTAATCCGCCGGATTCAGGCGGAACTGGTCGCTGTAGGTGCTCTTGCTGAACTGCATCGTGAGGTGCGTATGCGAATCGATCAGCCCCGGCATGCAGGTGTCGTTCGCCGGCAGGTCGATCACCGTCGCACCCGGGCGCTGCGCGCTCCCGGCCACGACTTCGGCGATGCGGTCGCCGTCGATCACCACGCTGGTCGCGCCGAGCATCTTGCCCGCGGCCGTGTCGATCAGGTGCGCGCAGTGCAC
>JAFEEJ010000060.1 GCA_018241145.1 Pseudomonadota bacterium
CAGCACAGCCAGTCGCTTGTCCACCCTCTTGAACAACCAGTAAAGGGCCAATACGACCAATACCCAGAGAGCGGCGCCGACAAGATCGACCGCCATGCCGAGCCGGAACAAGGATTCATTGGCAACCAGGTTTGCGGCGGTCGCTGCCGCATCGTCATGCACGAACAACCTGTTCGGTATGTAGATGAGGCCGAACGGCGCAGTGACGATGGTAAGAAAATAAAGAAAACCCGCGGATCTTCCAGAATCGAAACCGGCGTTCATTGATCTTCCCCGTAGTTGAGTCATACGTGCTCGCCCGCGATTGCCGCTGTTTCAGCCCGATGCCCGGCGATTCTTGCGTGACGACGTTCCGCGCGCGCCACGTACCACGCATCCGGGCGGCGATCCAGCAGGTCGTACACCACCGGAATCACCACCAGCGTCAGCAACGTGGAAACCGCCAAGCCGCCCATCACGGTGATCGCCATCGGCGCGCGCACTTCCGCGCCGGCGCCCAGCCCGATCGCCAGCGGCAGGAAGCCGAGCAGCGTCGCCAGCGTGGTCATCGAGATCGGCCGCAGGCGCGACTCGGCCGCGGCGCAGATCGCGTCGCGCCGCGCAAGGCCTTCCTCGCGCAACTGGTTGACGCGATCGATCAGGATGATCGCGTTCTTCACCACGATGCCCACCAGCATGATCAGGCCGATGAACACGACCACGGACAGCGTCGATCCGGTCAGTTTCAACGCCAGCACCGCGCCGACCATCGCCAGCGGCACCGAGAACATGATCACGAATGGATGCCGCAACGACTCGAACTGCGAGGCCATCACCAGGTAGACCATGAAGATCGCGAGTCCCAGCGCGAACAACAGCGAACGCACCGAATCGGACAGATCCTCGCCCTGGCCGCCGATGTGCACGGTGACGCCGGCGGCCAGCGGATTGGCGTCGACGAGCGCGCGCACTTCCTTCATCGCGCTGCCGAGATCGCCGTGCGCGGGACTGGCCGAAACGATCGCCACACGCTCCTGGCCGATGCGGTGGATTTCCGCGGGCCCTTCGGTGGCGACCACGTCGGCGACTGAAGACAGCCGCACCGGCGTGTCCAGGCCCGGTGACGGCGCCTCGGCGAGCGCGTTGCCGTTCGCACCGTTCGCGCCGGTCGACGCATCGGCATTGCCGCCCGCGGCGTTGCCGGTGCCGGCGAGCCCGGCGGCGGCCGTTCCGTCATTCGCCGCGCCGTCAACCTGCGCCGCGTTGCCGGTGCCGGCGGCTTTCGCGGAGGGATTCGACGGGATGTATCCCACGATCAGGTTGCGCACCGCGTCCACGCTGTCGCGGTCGCTCTGCCGCGCCCGCACCAGCACGTCGATCTTGCGGTCGTGAAAGTCGTAGCGCGTGGCGACTTCCCCCTTGACCTTGCGCACCACTCGATCGGCGATGTCGCGCGTGGTGAGTCCGAGCGCCGCCGCGCGATCGGCGTCGAAACGGATGTCGATTTGCGGATAGCCGCCGGCCACGGTGGATTTCACGTCGGTGAAATCGCCGGAACCCTGCATCAGCGAGGCGAGCTTGCGGCCGGCGACGGTCAGCGCATCCAGATCGTAGCCGCGCAGTTCCACTTCCAGCGGCGCGCTCGATGAAAACAATTCCGGCCGCGAGAACTTGGCGCTGACGCCGGGATACCGCGCAAGCGCCGCACGCAGGCGCTGCATCTCGTCCCGCTCGGCATCCTTGTCCGCGCCGTCGGCCAGCGTCACGGTCAGGCGCGCGATGTTTTCGCCGGATTCGGTCGGATTGGCGTCCAGCCGCGTGCCGACGCCGGCCACGCCGTAGATCGACGCCACGCCGGGATCGCGCGCGTGCTGCCGGGACAATTCGCGCACCAGCGCATCGGTGCGCGCCAGTGGCGTGCCGGGCGGCAAGCTCGCGGTGACGTTGAAGCGGTCCTGCGCGAGCTGCGGAATCAGGTCGAGGCCGAGCGTCGGCACCAGCGCCGAAGCGCCCGCGAACATCACCGCGGCGAAACCGAACACACGCCACGGATGCGCCAGCGCGCGCGGCAACGCACGATGATAGAACGCGGCCGCGCGCTCGTAGGGGATCATCACGCCCTTCGCGAGAAAGCGCAACGCCCGGCCGATCACGCTTCCGATCAGACGGAAGAGGCCGAACCCGCCCCACGCCAGCGCGCGCGGCAACACGCCGAGGCGGCCGTGCGGCTTGTCGTTTTCGAACTCCTCGCGATACGCCAACGGCGCGCGGCCCTGCAGCGACGCCAGCATCGGGATCAGCGTCATCGCCACCACCAGCGAAATCAGCATCGCGAAGGTGACGGTCAGGGCCTGGTCGCGGAACAATTGTCCGGCGATCCCCTGCACGAACACCAGCGGCAGGAACACCGCGACGGTGGTGAGCGTGGAAGCCGTCACCGCCATGCCGACTTCGGAAGCGCCGGCCACCGCCGCGGGAACGATGCCCATGCCCGCTTCGCGCTTGCGCGCGATGTCCTCCGGAACCACGATCGAATCGTCCACCACCATGCCGGTGGCGAGCGCCAGCCCGCCGAGCGACATCACGTTCAGCGACAACCCGAAGCGGTCCATGAAGAAAAACGTCGTGACCAGCGACACCGGCAGCGACAACGAAACGATGAAGGTGCTGCGTGCGTGGCCGAGGAAGAAGAAGATCACCAGCACCGCCAGCACGCCGCCGATCAGCGCGTCGTTGCGTACTTCCGAAAGCGCGTCGCGGATGAACACCGACTGGTCGTCCAGCACGGTCAGCGTGGATGCCGCAGGCAGGCTGTCGTCCAGCTTGTCCAGTTCCGCGCGCACCGCGCGCGCGACGCTGACGGTGTTGGCGTCGCCCTGCTTGTAGGCCGCCAGCTCGATCGCCTCGTGGCCGTCGACGCGCACCACGCCGTCGCGTTCCTTGTAACCCTGCCAGACCTGCGCGACGTCTTTCAAGCGGATCGGCACGCCGTTCGCGTCCACCTTCACCAGCATGTCGCGCATCTGCTGCAGGTCGGTGAACTGGTTGAGCGTGCGCACCAGATAGCGTTGCGAACCCTGGTCGATGCTGCCGCCGGAGATGTTGACGTTCTCGTTCTTGAGGCGATCGATGATGGTGCCGATGTCGATGCCGAGCTGCGCCAGCTTGTGCTGGTCCACCGCGACCTCGATCTCGTCCTCGAGGCCGCCGCCGACCTTGACCGCCGCAACGCCCGCGACGGGCTCCAGGCGCTTCTTCAGTTCGTTGTCGGCGAAACGGCGCAGGCGTTTCAACGCCGCGGCGGCATCCGGGGAATCGGCGCCGGCGGCTTCCTTCGAGGTCAGGCCGATGCGGACGATCGGATCGGTGGACGGATTGAAGCGCAGCAGCAGCGGCTTGGCGGCTTCCAGCGGCAACTGCAGCGTATCGAGCTTGTCGCGCACGTCCAGCGCGGCCATGTCCATGTCGGTGCCCCATGCGAACTGCAGGATCACGTCGGATTCGCCGGTGCGCGAGATCGAATGCACGCTGCGCACGTTCTTGACCACGCCGACCGCTTCCTCGACCGGTTCGCTGACCAGTGTTTCGATCTCCGACGGCGCGGCACCGGCGTAGTCGGTGCGCACCGTCAAGGTGGGATACGACAGGTCGGGCAGCAGGTTGACCTTGAGGTCGGACAATCCGATCAGTCCGAACAGCACGAAGGTCAATGTCACCATGCCGATGGTGACGCGTCGGCGCGTGGCCAGCCCGGGCAGGTTCATGCCCTACTCCGCGGCGGTCGCGGAAGTGCCGGCGGGCGCGGCGCCGGAAGCGAGCACCTGCACCTCGCTGCCGTCGCGCACCGCATCGCGGCCCAGCGTGATCACGCGCTCGCCGGGCTTCAGGCCGCCGCGGATTTCGACGCGGTCGCCATCGACGTAGCCGATCCTGACCGTGCGCCGCTTGGCGACCAGGCCGGGCTGCGCGGGCTTGACCTCCGCCGCCACCGCGTCGCCGGGTTTGGGCTTGACCGCCGTCTTCGGCACGGGTTTCGCCGGCCCCTGCGCGACCACGAACACCGCGGTTTCGCCGTCCTCGTCGATCAACGCGCTGCGCGGGATCACCAGCGCGTCGCGGCGCTGGTCGTAGACGATGTCGATGCGGCCGAACATGCCCGGCCGCAGCGGTTCGTTGCCCGCGGCGGCATTGTCGAATATGCAGGTGACGCGGAAGGTGCCGCTGGATGCATCGACCACCGGCGCGATGCGCTGGATGGATCCTCCGAATTTGCGGCCGGGCAGCGCATCGACCGCGAGCGTCAGCGGCTGGCCGGGCTTCAGCATGCCGAGTTCGCGCTCGGGCACGTTCAAGGTCGCGGTCAACGGGTGCATGTCGACGATGTGGAAGATCGCCTGGTTGGCCTGGACGAGATTGCCCTGCTTGACCATGCGTTTCGAAATCACGCCGGAAATCGGCGCGACGATGCGCGTCCACGACAGCTGCAACTGCGCGCCGCGCGTCGCCGCGGCCTGCGCTTCCATGTCGTACTTGTCCTGTTCGTATTCCTGCCGCGGGATCAGTTGTTTCTCGATCGCCTTGGAGGCGCGATCGTAGGTCGTCTGCGCCTTGCGCAACTGCGCCTGGCTCTGCGCGAGCTGATTGTCGGCGCTGGAAGGATCGATCAACGCCAGCACTTGCCCCGCCTTGACGTATTGCCCTTCCTCGGCGTCCAGCTTCAACAGCACCCCCGAGGTCTTGGCGACCACATCCGCTTCGTTCTGGGCTTCGAGGGCCGCGGTACCCGAATAGCTGGCGTTGATCGGCGCGCGCGCGACCGCCGCGACCTCCACCGGGACGCTCGCGTGGGCATCGGCGTCGGCTTTCTTGTCGCCGCCGCCGCAGGCGGACAGCAACGCGGCCATGAGGACGGGGAGGCACCAGCGCAACGAGGTTTTCATGGCAGAGGCCGCGGCTTGGGTGGACGATATGGTGTGTTAGTTATGTATAACACCAATCCAATCGCCGGACAATGCGCTGGAAGTCATGCATGGATGCTTCGCGAAGGCAAAAAGTTGCATGCCGGCGCGCGCGTCTTGTCAGCCGCCGAGGACCGCACGTTATACTTTGCGCTTTGTGAGTGCGGATTTTTCCGCGCAGGGGCGTCTTGATGAAGATCCGGGGAATGATTCGACCGCTGTCCGCAGCGTGCCTGCTCGCCGCATTCGCGGCGGTGCCGCCGGCCGGCTTCGCCGCGACCCTCGTCGGCAATCCGCAGGCCGGCAAGTCCAAGGTCTACACCTGCCACGGCTGCCACGGCATCCCCGGCTACGAGAACGCCTACCCGAACTACCACGTGCCGCGCATCGTGGGACAAAACGAGCAATACCTGGTCAACGCGCTGCACGAATACCAGAGCGGCGACCGCAGCCATCCGACCATGGCCGCGCAGGCCGACAGCCTGTCCGACCAGGACATCGCCGACATCGCGGCCTACCTCGCCAGCTTCGCGAAAAAGCCATGAACCCCCACGAGGATCGAATCACCATGCAACGCGTCTTGACGATCTCGCTGGCCCTCGTGTTCGCGCTGGCAAGCGGTGTTGCCTGCGCCTCCGGCGACATCGCCGCGGGCAAACAGAAATCCGCCGTCTGCGCGGCCTGCCACGGCCCCGACGGCAATGCGACCGCCGACGGCCAGTATCCGCGCCTCGCCGGGCAATACGCCGATTACCTCGTACAGGCGTTGCACGAATACCGCAGCGGCGATCGCGAGCATCCCGCCATCGGCATCCACCGCAACAATGCCATCATGCAGGGCATGGCTGCGCCGCTGACCGAGCAGGACATCGACAATCTTGCCGCGTACTACGCTTCCCTGCCGGGCAAGTTGAGCGATCTGAAAGGCAAGGTGCAGGGCAGCGACTGACGGCTGTGCTCTGTCCCGGCATGCAAAAGCGGACGGGGCCGGTTACTTCCACGCTGGACGCGTTATCGAACGGCGCTCGTGCCTTCGCGGTTCCTGTAATAGGGCGTGTGTCCGGCGGAATGATCGGTGGCATCGCGCACCGCGGTGATTTCAGGGAAGTGGGCGCGCAGGGTTTTCTCGACCCCCTGCTTCAACGTGACATCGGCCATGCCGCAACCCTGGCAGCCGCCGCCGAACCGCAGCACCACGGCATTGTCCGCCTCCACCGATTCCAGCCGCACGCGACCGCCGTGGGCCGCCAGTTGCGGATTGATCTCGGCATCCAGCAGGTATTGCACGCGCAGCGCCAGTGAAGCATCCGCGCCCGGTTCGCTGCCGCGCAGTTTCGGCGCGTGGATGCGCACCTGGCCGCCGGTCGGCGTGGACGCATAATCGATCTGTGCGCCGTCCAGCCACGGCGCGCTGGCGGCATCGACGTGAAGGTCGAACCCTTCGCACTCGATCACCCAGTCGTCGCCGCCGTGTCCAACGGCTTCGCAGAATTCCAGCTCGCAATCGGCCGCGGGCGAGCCGGGGTTGCGCGCGCGCATCCGGATGCCGAGGCCGTCGCCGCCCTGCGCGTCCAGCAGTTTGCGGAAATGGATTTGCGCGCTTTCGCTGATCTGGATCATGGTCCGGTGGTCCTTGCAATCAGCACCATTCTAGTCCGATTTGATGGCGCGCCCAAGCGCGATCTCTGCTACAAACCATCTTTCCATCACCCGGAGGGCCGCCATGGATCGCGCATCGCTCGCTGCGCAGAACTGCAAACCCCGCAAGGGCGAATCCGCGCTGGAATCGGCGCGCATCGGGGAACTGCTCGGGGCGCTGCCCGGGTGGGAATCGGCCGACGCCGGCAAGGCGATCCGCAAGACGTTCGGCTTCGAGGACTTTCACGAAACGCTCGGCTTCGTCAACGCGATCGGCTGGATGGCGAACCGGCAGGATCATCATCCCGATCTGGAAGTCGGTTACAACCGTTGCACGGTGCGCTGGTCCACCCACGACGTCGACGGTTTGTCGATGAACGACTTCATCTGTGCGGCGAAAGTGGAGCAGATCGCCCGGTCCTGATCCGCAGCTACCTCCGTTGCACCTGATCGTGCAGGGTGTCCAGCACTCGTTTCAGCTCCTCCGACAGCGGCGCGGAAAATCCGTAGGCGCGCTCGCCCAGTTCGAATTCGAAACGCGCGGCGTGCAGGAACAGCCGCTTCAAACCCAGTTCGCGGAAGCGCTTGTTGGCTTCGCGCTCGCCGTACTTCGGATCGCCCGCGATCGGATGCCCGACATGCGCCGCGTGCACGCGGATCTGATGCGTGCGTCCGGTCGCGAGCGTGGCTTCGACCAGGCTGGCGTCGCGATGGCGTTCGACCTCGCGGA